>NZ_JBJDRE010000003.1:0-345070 GCF_044987315.1 Devosia sp. ZW T5_3 | reverse complement strand
CCCTCCCACAAGGGGGAGGGAGGCGATGGAGCCGAGGGCCGGGGGATCTTTCAAACCGTGGAATTCTCTTAAACCACGATGTCATTCCCGCGAAAGCGGGAACCTCCGTTTCGGGATGTTGGGCTGAGAAAACAGAGGTTCCCGCTTTCGCGGGAATGACACTGTGGGGGTGCAGGTTTCAGGTGAACACTGAGGAAGGAGGCGACGATTGGGGGTCTCTGTGCCATCGGAGTACCTCCTCCTAGCCTCCCCCTGATAGGGGGAGGGATCGCCTCCACTCTTGGGGTGGGATCGAGGTTGGGCCTCGGCCTCGAAACGAAAATCCCCGCTTTCGCGGGGATTTCGTTGGGTCTAGGCGACTTGGGCGAAGCGTTCGTCGAAGGCGTAGCCGGCGCCGCGGACGGTGCGGATGGGGTCGGATTCGCGGCCGCGATTGATGGCGCGGCGGAGGCGGCCGATATGGACGTCCACGGTGCGTTCATCGACATAGACGTCATTGCCCCAGACGCCATCGAGCAATTGCTCGCGCGAATAGACCCGGCCGGGATGGCGCATGAGATATTCGAGCAGGCGGTATTCGGTGGGGCCCAGATGCACGTCGCGATTGGCGCGGCGCACGCGGTGGGTGGTGCGGTCGAGCTCGAGATCGCCGACGCGCAGGGCGGCGGTGACGAGATTTGGATTGGCGCGGCGCAGCAAAGCGTGGATGCGGGCGATCAGCTCGGGCACCGAGAAGGGCTTGACGATATAATCGTCGGCGCCAGTAGAGAGGCCCCGCACACGCTCTTCTTCCTCGCCGCGGGCGGTGAGCATGATGATCGGGATGCGCGAGGTTTCCTCGCGGGCGCGCAGGCGCCGGCAGAGTTCGATCCCCGAGATTTCCGGCAGCATCCAATCGAGCAGGATGAGGTCGGGCAGCTTTTCGTGGATCTGGCTCTGGGCTTCGTCTCCGGTTTCCGCAGTGACGACGCGGAAACCTTCGGCTTCGAGATTATAGCGCAGGAGGATGGCGATATCGCCTTCGTCCTCGACGACGAGAATGGTTGCAGGCATGGATCAGGCCTTGATCTGGGTGCGGTGCAGCTCCACCACTTCGGATGTGAGCTGCTTGCCGGTCTGCAGATAATAGGCGCGTTCTGCGATATTGGTGGCGTGGTCCCCGATGCGTTCCAGGCTCTTGGCGCAGAACAGCAGATGGGTGCAGGGCGTGATATTGCGCGGATCTTCCATCATATAGGTGAGCAATTCGCGGAACAGGGAGGTGTACATGGCGTCCACCTCGTCATCGCGATTGCACACTTCGATGGCGCCAGCGGAGTCGCGGCTCGAATAGGAGTCGAGAGCATCCTTGATCTGGCGCAGGACCAGATTGGTCATGTTCTTGACGCCATTATAGAAGGTCGGCTGCAGGTTTAGCCCTTCGAGCTTGAGCGAGCGGCGGGCCAATTGCTTGGCCATATCGCCGACGCGTTCGAGATCGGATGCCACATGGATGGCGGTGATGATCGAGCGCAGATCGGAGGCCATGGGCTGGCGGCGGGCGATCATCGAGACGGCCATGTCGTCGATCTTGCGCTGCATGTCGTCGATGCGCTGATCGGCAATGATGGTCAGGTCTGCCAGTTCGCGATCGAGGCGAAGCAGGGACTTGGTGCCATTTTCGATGGCGACCTCGACCTGACCGCCCATTTCGGCGATCGACTGGGCCAGGGCGACGAGCTCGTCATTATAGGAGGAGACGATGTGTTCGGGGCCGGAAGTGGGCATAGCAATGTCTCTCTTGGTCCGGGTTTGGATCAGCCGATACGGCCCATGATGTAATCCTGGGTCTGCTTGTTGATCGGGTTGGTGAAGATGTCTTCGGTGACGCCTTCCTCGATCAGATTGCCCAGATGGAAGAATGCCGTGCGCTGGCTGACGCGGGCCGCCTGCTGCATGGAATGGGTGACGATGACGATGGTGTAGTTCTCGCGCAATTCGTCGATCAGCTCCTCGATGATGGCGGTAGCGATCGGATCGAGGGCCGAGCAGGGCTCGTCCATCAGGATGACTTCGGGGCTGACGGCAATGGCGCGGGCAATGCAGAGACGCTGCTGCTGGCCACCGGAGAGGCCGGTGCCGGGTTCGTTGAGGCGGTCCTTGACCTCCTCGAACAGGCCCGCCTTGCGCAGGGACGACACGACGATTTCGTCCAGATCGGTCTTGGAACGGGCCAGGCCGTGAATCTTGGGGCCGTAGGCGACGTTTTCATAGATCGATTTGGGGAAGGGATTGGGCTTCTGGAACACCATGCCGATGCGGGCGCGCAGTTCCACGACGTCCAGGGACGGATCGTAGATATTCTCGCCATCCAGTTCGATCAGGCCGCCGACCTTGGCGCCTTCGATGGTGTCGTTCATGCGGTTGATGCAGCGCAGGAAGGTCGACTTGCCGCAGCCCGAGGGCCCGATGAAGGAGGTGACGGCGCGGTCAGGGATGTCGATCGAAATGCCGTGCAGAGCCTGCTTGGCACCGTAATGGACGGTGACATCCTTCGCGTGCAGGCGGATCGGGCGTTCGAGAGCATCGGTGGGGTTCATGGCGGAGTTCACAGTCTGATGGGTCATTTTAACCTTGCCGGCGAGCATGTCCATTTTCACTTCCTTCGATGTTAAGCGCGCTTTTCGAGCTTCGAGCGAAGATAGATGGCGACGCCGTTGAGCATGATCATGACGAGGAGCAGTACCATGATCGCCGCGGCGGTGCGGGGTTCGAAGAAATTGCGGTTTTCGTTGCCCTGCCAGAGATAGATCTGGACCGGCAGGGCGGTGGCCTGGTCGAGCGGGGTAGCCGGCACGGCGGCGACGAATGCCTTCATGCCGATCAACAGGAGCGGAGCGGTTTCGCCCAGAGCATGGGCAACGCCCAGAATGGTGGCGGTCAGGATCGAGGGGAAGGTGACCGGCAGCACATGGTGGAACACCATCTGCGTCTTGGACGCACCCATGCCGAGCGCGGCCTGGCGCAGAGCCGGGGAGACGCCGAGCAGGGCGCCGCGGGTGGCGATGATGATGGTGGGCAGGGTCATCAGGGTCAGCACCAGGCCGCCGACGATGGGGGCGGAGATGGGCAGGTGCATATAATTGATGAACACAGCGGCGCCGAGCAGGCCGAAGACGATGGAGGGCACGGCAGCCAGGTTGTTGATATTGACCTCGATCAGGTCGGTGAGGCGCGACTTGGGCGCGAATTCCTCAAGATAGATGGCTGACGCCACCCCGATCGGCACGGCCAGCAGGATGACGACCATCATCATCCAGAGGGTGCCGACAAAGGCGCCGAGCAGGCCGGCGCTGGCGGGAGCGGCGCGGCTGTCGACATTGGTGAAGATCGACCAGGCAAAGCCCGAGGTGATGGTGCCATTGGCCTCGAACTGGTCGATCAGGGCGCGGGCGGGAGCGGCGAGCTGCTGCTGGGCATCGCCCAGGTCGCGGTTGATATTGCCCTTGATCCAGTTGTCGGCATTGGCGGAGGCAAGCACGTCGACCTGGACGGTCTGGCCGAGCAGGCTGGGGTCGTTGACGAACAGCTCGCGCACCCGGTGGCGGGCGTCGGTTTCCGCAATGGTCAGGAGCTGGCGGGTGTCGATATCGAAACCGGCGGGTGCGGCGGCACGCAGCGAGGCCTCGATCACCTTGTTCCAGTTCAGCATGGCGACATCGCGCTGCCATTTGAGGCTGGCGGCACGGAAATCGGCCTCCGACTGGTCCGCAGTACGCACAGGCGCCGGATCGACGTCGATCACTGCGGGATCGAAGGTGACCGACAGGTGCAGATTGGACTGGGTAAAGGCCGGAATGCCTTTGCGCACGATATCGGTGAAGAGCAGGGCAACGAAGCCCAGCGCGAGAATGATGGCGGCAAGGCCAAGCCCGCGAAAGATCGCTTCGCTGAGATGGCGCCGGGCGAGGCTGGCGCGGATCAGCCGGGTGCGTTCGTCGGATGGCTTGGTGGTGGAGAGCATATCGGTCATGATTATTCGTATTGCTCCCGGAAGCGGCGCACGATGAAGAGCGCGAAGATATTGAGGCAGAGGGTGATGACGAAGAGGGTCAGGCCCAGGGCAAAGCCGACCAGCGATTGGGGGCCGGCGAAGTCGGTGTCGCCGGTCAGCTGGTTGACGATGGAAACGGTGATGGTCGCCACCGGCTCGAAGGGATTGCCGCGCAGGACCGGGCTATTGCCGGCGGCGAGCACCACGATCATGGTTTCGCCGACGGCGCGGCTGACGGCCAGCAGGAAGGCGCCGACGATGCCGGGCAGGGCGGCGGGCAGCAGCACATTGCGAATGGTCTCGGACTTGGTGGCGCCCAGGCCATAGGCGCCGTCGCGCAGGGTGCGCGGCACCTGGTTGAGAATATCGTCGGACAGCGAGGACACGAAGGGGATGATCATGATGCCCATCACGATGCCGGCGGTGAGGGCTGACGTGGCGTTGATGGAGAGGCCAATGAGATTGCCGGCGTCGCGCAGAAAGGGGCCAACCGTGACCAGGGCGAAGAAGCCGAAGACGATGGTGGGGATGCCGGCCAGGATTTCGATGAGCGGCTTGGCCACGGCGCGCAGCTGGCGCGGCGCATATTGGCTGAGATAGATCGCCGCCATCAGGCCCACCGGCACGGCGACCAGCATGGCGATCAGGGTGATCATCAGCGTGCCGGCCAGCAGCGGCAGCAGGCCATAGCTGCCCCAATTTCCGGCGGTGCCGGCATTGTTGGGGTTCCAGACCGTGCCGAAGAAGAAATCAAGCGGGTTGATGAAGGTGAAGAATTTCAGCGCTTCGGTGACCAGCGAGGCGACGATGCCTACGGTGGTCAGGATGGCGACGCCCGAGCAAGCGAGCAGCAGCAGGTTGATGGCACGTTCGACCGCATTGCGGGCACGGTGGCGAGCGGTGATGCGGCTGCGGGCATAAAGCAGCGCGACAATCCCGGCGACGGCGGCCGCGGCAACCACGATCAGGAAGGTGATGAACTGGAACGAGCGCAGGGCATCGCCAGCGGACTGTTCGTAGGGCAGGACGTCGCCGGCCACGCCATAGCCCGAGGCCAGGGCCTTGATGCGGGCGATGGTGGCGTTGAGGCCAACCTGGTCGAGCGCCTGAATGGTGTCGACGGGAATTTGGGAAACGATGAAATTGTGAGTGATGCCATCGCCGAACCAGCCCCAGAGGCCGATGATCGCGAGGGCCGGCAGCAGCGCCCAGATGGCGACGTAGGAGCCGTGATATTGCGGGCGGGAGTGAACCTTGACGCCATCGGCAGTCGCCAGGCCTCGGCCGCGGGACCAGCCCGACTGATAGGCCAGACCAAGCAGAACCAGCAACAGGCCGGCAATGATCAGGGAATTCATTCGCAAGCGCCCCAGAGGAAAACGAGGAGGACCGCGCCCGAGGGCGCGGTCCGGATTGGCTTATTGTGCGCCGGCTTCGAAAGCGGCGAGCACTTCAGCGGTCTTTTCTTCCGGCTGGGGGATCAGGCCAGCGGCTTCGAGCGAGCCACCAGCGGCCGACTCGGAGAGGAAGAACTGCACATATTCTTCGATGCCGGGGATGGTGCCGATGTGCTGGCCCTTGACGTAGAAGAACAGCGGGCGGGAGACCGGGTATTCGCCAGCGGCGACCGATTCATTGGACGGCACGACGCCATTGACGGTCGCGACCTTCAGGGTGTCCTTGTTCTGGTCGTAGAAGGACAGGCCGAACACGCCAACGGTGTTGGGGTTGGAGGTCAGGCGAGCCAGGGTTTCGGTGTAGTCGCCCGAGATCTCGACCACGACGTCCTGACGGAAGGTGGTGAGGGCTGCGGTGTGTTCTTCTTCGGTCAGGCCTTCGGGCAGACCGGCTTCCTCGGCGCCAGCATCGACGACTTCGAGCTGGAACACTTCACGGGTGCCGTGATTGGTGCCGGGGATGGCGAGGGCGATATCCTGATCGGGCAGCGACGGATCGATGTCGGACCACTTCTTGTAGGGATTGTCGACCAGGGCGCCATCAACGGGAACCTTGGCGGCGATGGCCTTGTAGACCTGGAGCGGGGTGAGGGCGAAATCGGGGCCCGAAGCGGCCGAGGCGAAGACGATGCCGTCATAGCCGAACTGGATTTCACGGATGTCGGTCACGCCAGCGGCGGTGCAAGCCTCGCGCTCGCTATCCTTGATGGCACGGCTGGCATTGGCGATGTCGATGGTGTTGTCGCCAACGCCTTCGCAGAACTGCTTGAGACCGCCACCGGTGCCGCCGGAGCCGACCACGGGGGTCTTGAATTCGGGGAAAGCGGCGCCGAATTCTTCGGCAACGATCGAGGCGAAGGGCAGCACGGTGGACGAGCCGGCGATCTGGATGGTGTCACGCGACTGGGCGAAGGCAGGAGCGGCGCCAAATGCGGCGAGCGCGATGACTGCGGCACTGGCGTAAAGTGCGGTCTTCATGGGGATTTCCCTTTTACGAATTCGATTTCAAATCTGGCTAGCCGATCCGGCAATCGTTTGCTGGCGCCGCCCTCTGACGCCGCCGACCATATGGGCGCTTCGCAACAGTTTTATTGCGGTTCAATGACTGGTTTGTGACGGTGTAAGTGTTTGAAAATTATGAGGTTCACCGATCATATCGCCGTCCAGAGGGTGTTCTATGACGGAGTTTTGTGACGGCGGGTTGGTGAGTCCGTCGGGCGGTGGGGGGCGCCGGTGAGGGATATCCTAGGGGGGATTTGTGACAGGCTGAGTAAGGTTTGGGGGATGTCAGCATCCGCTGGGTTCGGAGAGATCGTAGCCCCCTCATCCGCCCTTCGGGCACCTTCTCCCACGAGGGGAGAAGGAAGGCGCGGTGGATTGCCTACCGCAGCAGCGGCCGTACTTCGGCCTGCACCTTGCGCATCAAGGGCAAAAAATTGGCGATCATGTGGGAGGTGGAAGCGCGGGCGGTTTGGGCGCCGATATTGAGGGCGGCGACGGTTTGGCCCTGGGCGTTGAAAATGGGCACGGCGATGGAGCAGAGGCCCAGTTCGAGTTCCTCATCGATCACGGCGAAGCCCTGCGCGGCGACGACGGCCAGTTCGGTGGTGATGGTGGGCAGGTCGGCCTTGGTCTTGGCGGTGTAGGCGATGAGCTCGGATTGATCGAGCACGGCTTTGGCCTTGGCGGGCGGCAAGGCGCTCAAGAGGACGCGGCCCATGGAGGTGCAATAGGCGGGCAGGCGCGCACCGGGCGCCAGATTGATCGACATGACCCGGCGGATGGAGGCGCGGGCAATGTAGAGAATGTCGGTGCCTTCCAGCATGGCGGCCGAGGTGCTTTCACCAGTGGCGGTGGAGAGTTCCTCGAGGAAGGGCTGGATGAGGCGCGGGAGTGGGGTGGCGGCCAGGTAGGAATGGCCCAGATTGAGCACGCGCGGGGTGAGGCGGAAGAATTTGCCATCATAGCTGGCATAGCCAAGGCTGGTGAGGGTCAAGAGGCACCGGCGGGCGGTGGCACGTTCCAGGCCGGTGCGATTGGCGACGTCGGTGATCGACTGGCTGGCATGGCCTTCGTCGAAGCATTCGATGACGGACAACCCCTTGACCAGGCCGTTGATGATATCGCCCTCGCGCATGGCCGGCTCCTCTTGTTCGGCAGGCGAACAGATAGCGCATTGCGCACTCGGGGCGCTAGATATTCGCGCTGAGGTCGCGGCCGTAGAAGTCCGATTGCGGATCGGTCAGCACGAGGGTGCGGATCCGGTCCCATAGATAGCTGCGCAATTCGATGAAACGGGGCTCGGCGCGGACGTCATAGGTCCAGCGGGGGCGGTCGAGGCCGACATCGATGACTTCGAGGACGCGGCCGGGACGGGGACCCATGAGCACGATCTGGTCGGAGAGCAGGATCGCTTCGTCGACGCTATGGGTGACGAAGAGGGCCACCGATTTGCGCAGGGTCCAGAGGCGCATCAGTTCGATCTGCATCAGTTCGCGGGTCTGCGCGTCGATGCTGGCAAAGGGTTCGTCGAGCAGCAGGATGGCGGGTTCGGAGGCGAGGGCGCGAGCCAGGGCGACGCGCTGCTTCATGCCGCCGGAAAGTTCGCTGGGATAGGCATCGGCAAAGCGGGTGAGGCCCACCAGCTCGATATAGCGATCGGCGCGGGCGCGGCGTTCGGCCTTGTCGGGAATGGTTTCGACCAGGGCGAATTCGACATTGCCGCGCACGCTCGACCAGGGAATGAGCCGGAAGGACTGGAACACGAAGCCCATGTCGGGGCCGGGTCTGGGCGTCTGGCCGGAAACGGTAATGGTGCCGGTGTCGGGCGCGATGAGGCCGTTGACCATGCGCAATATGGTGGTCTTGCCGCAGCCGGAGGGGCCGAGCAGGGAAACGAAGGCGCCGTCGCGCACGGTGAGATCGACATTGGCGAGGGCGAGCGTGCCGCCGCCATTGTTGTGGTTGCCGAAGGTTTTGGAAACGCCCCGCAGCAGGATGCGCGGCGCTGGGGCCGCGGCATCAGCTGAGCCGGTGTGCTGGGGGGCGTCGCCGATCATCGCGTCACGTTATCCATGGTGGAGTCGGGGCCGAGTTCGGCCAGCACCGCGTCGAGAATGGAGAAATCGGTCCATTCGGCCAGTTCGACCTTACGCACGGTCGCGAAGTCTTCGCCCTGATAGAGGGCGGTGGTGGTGTAGTTGAGTTCGTCCTTGTTGAGCCCGCCATTGACGCTCCAGCTCTTGGCGAAGCTGGTGCCGAGGGCTTGCAGGGTCGCCAGGTCGATATCGGGGCGGGCCTTGTGCATGGCGGCGGCCCAGACGGCGGGATCGGCGGCGAAATCGCGCGAGGCCTTGACCAGGGCAGTGATCACTTTCTTGACGTCTTCGGCGCGCTCATCGAGCACTTTCTGGGTGACGATGTTGACCTTGCTGACCACGGGAGCCGCTGCGTAATAGGCATCCTGATCGATCAGGACATGCAGGCCCGTGGTGTCGGCCATGGCGCTCCAGGTGCCGATCGACATGGTAGTGGCATCGACCTGGCCGGCGACGAGCGCCTGGGCGCGGACATTGGGCTGGCCCAGGGCGACGAATTCGAGCGTGTCGGTATCCACATCGGCGGCCTGCAGCACCCGGGTGCTGAGGGATTGATCGAGGCTGCCGGGGCGGCCGATGCCGAAGCTCTTGCCGGCCAGGTCGGCAGGGGTGGCGATGGAATCCTTGGCGGCGATCAGGAAGGGCAGGGATTTATTGGGCGAGACGACGGCGCGCAGATCGGTTGCGCCGCCGGCGACCAGCAGCAGCAGGGCATCGGTGCCGATATTGGCCATTTCGCCTTCACCAGCCTGGAGCGCCGCCAGGGCGGAGGGGGTCTGCTGCACGCGAACCAGTTCGACCTCGACGCCTTCGCGCTCGAAATAGCCTTCCTGCTGGGCCAGATCCATCACCGAATTGGGCACGAGCGGGGTTTCCAGATCCGTGACGATCAGGCGGAAGGGCTGGGCCTGGGCGGCCAGGGTGGACAGCAGGAAAGCAGCAGCGAGGCCGCCGAGCAGTTTGAGGTTCACGGGGATGACTCCTGGACGCGCGAAAATTGTTGTCAGACGATTACTTCACTTCGGCGCCAGCGTCCCAGCCGAATTTCAACAAAACGCAGCGCCTCGGTGACGATGACGCCGACAAAGGCCAGGGTAAGTACGACAACGAAATATTCGGCCATGCGGAAGGTGTTGCCATAAATGGCGAGCAGACCGCCCAGGCCTTTGACCGCGGTATAGAGTTCGGCGACGACGGTGTTGATCAGCCCGATGGTGGCGCCAACGCGCAGGCCCACGATGATGAAGGGCACGGCGCCGGGCAGTACGATCTGGGTAAAGATGCGCTGGCGTCTGGCGCCGACGGAACGGGCCATTTCGACCAGTTCCTGATCGGAGTTGAGCGCGCCGGCATAGGTATTGATCAGGATGGGCATGACGGCGCCCAAAAAGATGATGAGAATCTTGGCCTGGGGGCCGAGGCCTAGAAAGACGATGATCAGCGGAATGAAGGCGACGCGGGGCGTGGCCGAGAGCGCATAGACGAAGATTTCGAGCGTCTTGCCGAGCGGGCGGATGGTGCCCATGAGCAGGCCGAGCGGCACGCCGACGAGAATGGCGACGGCGTAACCGCCCAGATAAATCGAGAGGCTATCGAACAAGGCCGTGCCCAGCCGGCCTTCGGCAATGAGGCGCTGGGCGGCCTCAAGCGTCGCGAGCGGGGAGGGGATGAGATTGCGGGCCACTTGGGTCGAGGCCAGCCACCACAAGCCAATGAGGGCGGCGAGAAAGAGCAGGCGATAGACTGCGATTTTCATGGGCGGCGACCTTGGCGTGCGGGTGATGCCGCGCTGTTCGTGTTCATCGGCAGCGGCCAGCGCGGCGCGGAACACGCTTTCAAGGCCTCAAATACACTCCGGCCGGGTGCGCGAAAATTGTGTTTCGCTTCCCGGCCCGAGTTGATGTCGGATGGTTCCCAACGGGGCAGGCGGCGGCCGGACAGCCGGCCCGTCTGCCCCCGTTGCAGCGAGTTGATTACTGGCCGATCTGGGCGACGAGTTCGTCGAACTTGGCCTTGGCCTTGGGCGGCACGCGGGCGGCCTGCAGGTCTGCCAGGTTGGCCGGGTCTTCGCCAACGACGATCAGACCAACCATGCCCATGGCAAAGTGCGGTGCGCATTTGTAGCCATAGGCACCGGCCACGTCGAAGGTGACGCTGAACTGCTCGTTGACCTTGCCTTTGAACTCATTGCCGCCTTCGGGGAACATGCCCTTGATGGTCTCGGCATTGTGGCCCTTGTCGGTGGGAATGAAGGTGACGGTGTCGCCGGGGGCGATCTGCAGGAAGGCTGGCTCGAACACCATAGTGTTGCCGGCCGCGTCCTTGTTGAGCATGTGAACTTCGAACTCGGCCGCGGAGAGCGACATGGTCGAGACAGCGGTAACGGCCGCGAAGGCGAGGATACCGAAAATCTTCACGTTGAATACTCCTTCTTGGCGCCTGAGGCGCAATGTCATGCAGGCCGATGCGTCAGATGCATTGGCGCGCAAACCCATAGGACACGGCTTGGTCGAGCGCCAGTAACGCAAGTGTCGCGCCCCTCCGATTTCAGCTGCCGCCAAGGCCACGATAGGATGCCGGCTCTGCCCGATCAATATGGCGTGGTAAACAGCTGCACCGGTAAACGGCCCGCAAGGCGGGCGGTTCCTTCGATTAGCCTACAGGGCCTTGCCGAGATGGAGACCCGCGCTGCGCTCGATCTCGACAAAGCCGAGATGGTGATAAAAGCCGATGGCGCGGGCATTGGTGGGGCTGACGCCCAGATGGACGGCCTTGGCGCCGGCTTCGCGCAGCGAGGCCAGTTCGGCCTCGATCAGCTTGCGGCCCCAGCCGCCCGACTGGGCGGGTGGCAGGAGATTGATATGCAGATGCGCGGGGTGGCTGGCGGCGACGCCGGCATGGCTGTGGACCGGGCTGGCGATGCGATCGAGCACCTTGGCGTCGAAGGGAGCTGTGGCGGTGCGGCCGGCATAAAGCTGGGCCAGTTTGGGCCACCATTGGCGGTCCAGCCTGGCTTCGAAGGCGTTGGTATCGGGCGTGCCGACGATGTAGCCAACCACTTCGCCGTCATCGTCGGCCACGAAGGCATGGGCGGGCTCGAAGTCGAGATAGGGCACGGACCAGACGAGGCCCGGATAATCCGGATCGGAAAACAGTGCGCTGGCATCGGTGCCGGAATCGGCGGTGAGCAGGCAGATTCGGAAGAGGTCGGCGCGGTCGGCGGGGCGGGCGGGCCGGATATGGATCGGCATTGCGGGCTCTATGCTGGTGTTTGCGGCAAGCCTAGGCGAAGCGGGGTGGCGAGTAAATCGGCGCGAAATCGTGATGGCGATGGACGAAATCGGGGGTGATCGCGCTTTTCAGTGTGGCCGGTTTGGATTAGGCCGGAGAGGCAATATCAATGAGTGTCCTCGATGTCCCTGAGCAGCAGACTGAAACGCAGCGGCTTTGACCTTTATCTCCTGTTGCTGCTGGGCGCGGTGGTTTTGGCGAGTCTATTGCCGGCGCAGGGCGTGGCGGCGGAGGTGCTGTCGCGGGTAGTGTATTTCGCCGTGGCGCTGCTGTTTTTCCTCTATGGGGCCAAGCTGAATACCTCGGCGATCGTGGCAGGGCTGAGCAATTGGCGGCTGCAGGCGCTGGTTTTTGCCAGCACGTTCATTGCCTTTCCCCTAGTCGGATTTGCGCTATCGAGCGCGCTGTCGCCCTGGCTGCGGCCGGAAATCGTCATCGGGCTGCTCTATCTGGCGGTGCTGCCGTCGACGGTACAGTCCTCCATCGCCTTTACTTCGATTGCGCGTGGCAATGTGCCGGCGGCGGTTTGTGCGGCGTCGATTTCCAACCTGCTCGGGGTGTTCATCACGCCGATCTTTGCGGCGCTGCTGCTGCATACCAGCGGGGAGGGCGGATTTGACCTGGGCTCGATGGTCGATATCGGGGTGCAGATTTTGCTGCCGTTCATCGTGGGGCAATTGGCGCGGCCGCTGGTCGGCAAGTTCATCCAGCGCCATGCCAAGCTGACGCAGGTGGTGGATCGCGGCTCGATCCTGCTGATCGTCTATTCGGCCTTCAGCGCCGGCATGGTGGCGGGGATCTGGCAGCAGGTGGATCTGTCCACGCTGGCCATCATGATCACAGCCGACATCGTGCTGCTCGCCATCATCATGGTGGGGACGAGCTTTGTCGGGCGGGTGACCGGCCTGGCGCGGGAGGATCGGCTGGTGTTGCTGTTCTGCGGCTCCAAGAAGAGTCTCGCCAGCGGATTGCCGATGGCCAATATCCTGTTTGCCGGGCAGACGGTGAGCCTGATCGTGCTGCCGCTGATGATTTTTCACCAGATCCAGCTGTTTGTCTGTGCGGTGATCGCGCAACGCGAGGGGCATAGGGCGAGCGAGGCGATAGCACTGGATGCGGCGGCAAAGCCCGCCTGAGGTTAACCTTTGGTTAACCATAAGGGGGCACCCTTAGGGCATTCTGAGTAACTTGGTTTTGGGGGCTCAGAAAGCGACAACCTATGTATGACTTCGCACCCGATGCCAGCGCCACCGAGGCCCTGGTTGGCCTGCCGGTAGCAGATGTCGAAAGAGATCTGATCCTGGCGACGTTGCGGCAGACAGAAGGAAACCGTACCCACGCCGCCAATGTCCTGGGTATCTCGATCAGGACGATGCGGAACAAGTTGAGGGAATATGCCGAAACCGGCCTGGAAATTCCCCCGGCAGTGCAGCACGAACACTAACAAAGAAGCCCCGCATACTGGCGGGGCTTTTTGTTTTGATCCTGTGCAGCGTCACACAAGCTTCATCAAACATACATGGTCGCGTCAATCAGCGGCCCTAGGTGTGCCCGCAGTTTATTGGCGGGGCAGGCTGCATGCTGAAGATCTCTCACGTTTCGCGACGGTTCGGTAACAAGCTTGCCGTCGACGATGTGACGCTGGAGATCCCGCAGGGCCAGATGGTCGGGATTATCGGCCGCTCCGGCGCCGGCAAGTCGACCCTGCTGCGCATGATCAATCGCCTGTCGGACGTGTCGAGCGGCTATATCGACTATGAAGGCAGCCGGGTTTCGGAGCTGAAGGGGCAGGCGCTGCGTGGCTGGCAGCGCGATTGCGCCATGATCTTCCAGCAGTTCAACCTGGTGCCGCGGCTCGATGTCATCACCAATGTGATGCTGGGGCGGCTCAATGGGCGCAACCCGCTGCTCAATCTGCTGCAGGTGTTTTCTGCCGACGAGCAGTTTGCCGCTCTCAAGGCGCTGGAGCGGCTGGACATTGCCCAGACCGCCACGCAATGGGCGCAGACCCTGTCGGGGGGGCAGCAGCAGCGCGTCGCCATCGCCCGGGCCCTGATGCAGGGGCCAAAGATGATCCTGGCCGATGAGCCGATTGCCAGCCTTGATCCGCGCAACGCCCAGATCGTCATGGATAGCCTGCGCGACATCAATGCCGAGGGCAAGATCACCGTCATCACCAATCTGCACACGCTCGATACGGCGCGCGCTTATTGCGAGCGCATTGTCGGCATGGCGGCGGGCAAGGTGGTGTTCGATGGCGCGCCGGACGAGCTGACCACCGATGTTGCCCGCACCATTTACGGGGCCGATGGGCTCAAGGAGGCGTTTTCCGAAGCGCTGACCTCGACCTCGATCACCCCGCTGACCCTCAAGACATCCAGCGCCCAACCGGCGCCGTAACGACGTTCCGCTGCCGGACTTCCGGCATGCCGACACATGAGCGACACCAAAGGAAAAACATCCATGTCCGCGATCCGTAAAATCCTGCTGGCCTCCGTGGCCTTGACCATGTCGACCGCTGCCTTCGCCCAGGACGTCACCGTGCTGCGCATCGGCCTTGATGGCGGCGAAAACGAGAGCGATCAGCTGCGCCGGTCGGAATGCGTTGCCGAGCCGCTGAAGGCCGCAACGGGCGTGTCCGAAGTGCAGTTCTTCCCCTCGCCGGACTATAATGGCGTGATCCAGGGCCTGCTTGGCGGCACGATCGACATCGCCATCATGGGCGCGTCGTCCTATGCCAAGATCTACATTGCGGATCCCGAAGCCGTCGACCCGGTGCTGACCACCCAGCAGGCTGATGGCTCGACCGGCTATCACTCGATCATGGTGGCGCGCAAGGATTCGGGGATTACCGATCTGGCTTCGACCAAGGGCAAGAAGCTCGGCTTTGCCGACCCGGATTCGACCTCTGGGTATCTGGTTCCCAACGTAGCGCTGCCGGCTGACATCGGTGCGCCGATTGCTGAATTCTACAGCGAAACCGGCTTTGGCGGCGGTCACGAAAACCTGGTTCTGGGCGTGCTCGACGGCACCTGGGATGTCGGCACCACCTTTGGTTCGGGCCAGGGCGAATTCTCCGAGGGTTACACTTCGGGCAATCTGCGCATCATGGTCGACAAGGGCCTGCTCGACATGGACGATCTGGTGGAAGTCTGGCAGTCGCCGATCATCCCCAATGGCCCGCTGATGGTGTCCAACAAGCTGCCGGCTGATCTCAAGACCAAGGTCACCGCCTTCTTCAAGGCCCTGCCGGAAACCGACTTTGAATGCTTCGACGCCTTCACCGCTGGCGGCTACACCAACTTCGTGGATGCCAACCAGGAAATGTACCAGACCATTATCGATGCTCGTAAGTCGATCATCGGCGGCTGATTTCGCGGACTGAACCAGACGGCGGCGCTTGCAGGCGCCGCCGTTGCCACATGGGGGCATAGAATGGCCGACCTTTCCCAATCGACTGGCTTGAGCACGTCTTCGGCGACGCTGCTGCGGCATTACCGGAGCCAGGTGTTCGTCCGGCGCATCTATTCGGCCATTGGCGTGGTGCTGGTGCTGGTGGCGCTGCTGGCGGCGATGAATTTTGCCAATGCGGCGAACTCGGGCAAGTTCTTTGACCGCATCCCCTATATGTTCGATTTTCTCAAGAACTTCGTGCCGAATGATCCCTTCGAGATCTTCCGCGCCATGTTCGACCTGCCCTCGCCCTATGCCGATGGGTCGCTGAAGTTCGACTATGTCTCGGACCGGCATTATGTGCTGGGCAGTTTCTACATTCCCAATTTCATCTACCAGCTGATCATCACCGTAAACATCGCCATCGTGTCGACGATTATCGGGGGCGGGCTGGCGTTTTTCCTGTGCTTTTTCGCGGCCACCAATCTGGTTGGCGCGGGGCCGGTGCGCTGGGTGGTGCGGCGCATCATGGAAGTGTTCCGGGCGTTTCCTGAAATCGTCATTGCGGGGCTTTTGACCGCTGTACTGTCGATCGGGCCGATCGCGGCCATTGCGGCGGTGTCGCTGCATACGATCGGGGCGCTGGGCAAGCTGTTCTTCGAAGTGGTCGAGAATGCCGATATGAAGCCCGAAGAAGGGTTGCGCTCGGTGGGTGCCAATTGGCTGGAGCGGGTGCGCTACGCCATCGTGCCGCAGGTCATGCCCAATTTCGTCAGCTATGCGCTGCTGCGCACCGAGATCAATGTGCGGGCGTCCACCATTATCGGGGCGGTGGGCGGGGGCGGCATTGGCGAAGTGTTTCGGCTGTCCATCGGGCGCGACCATGCGGCCAAGACCTATGCCATCATCATCCTGCTGCTGATCACCATCGTCTGCATCGACCAGTTTTCGAGCTGGCTGCGGCACAAGCTGGTGGGCCGGCAATCGTTCGAACTGGGCCGGGGAGAAGCGTGATGAGTGCCATCAGCCAGGCCGAGCGCAGCCGCCTCGCAAACAAATATCCCGAAGTGTTCAAGCAGAGTTTTTTCCAGCGCTGGGGCCTGTTGGCGGGCCTGGGCGTGACTGTGCTCTACCTGCTGTTCTGCTGGCTGCTGTTCAATGTCGGACCGGCGCTGCAGAATGGGAAATGGGAGCGGGCGGCGATCTATGTTCAGGATTGGTATTCCTGGCGGGCCACGCCGCGGCTGCGGTTTGAGGATGGCAAGGTGGCGCCGCAATGGTCCAGCCGTGGGCAATACAAGGCGGGCGCCGATATCGACTGGCTGGTGCCGCATGAAGATGGCAGCATGACTGCGAGCTTTGGCGGGGACCGGCTGGAGATTTCCACGGCCCAGGTCGATGTCTATCTCGGTGGCGTGGCTTATCCCGTTGCTATCACGTCCAGCGCCGCATTGGCGCCGGCCGGGGCGCCCGCTGCCATGGTGCAGTCGGGCGACAAGGTGCTGGTCGATTTCGGTTTTGCCGGGCAGGCGGAAATCCGCAACAATCAGGTCTATGTGCAGCGCCGCTTCCTGGGCTGGGCCAATTTCCTGTTCGATCCCAAATCGCCACTTTGGGGCAATGACCTGTTCAGCACCGTCGGGCTGATGTTCAGCGGCGATCGGGTCAATCCCGACAAGTCCAATGCGCAATTGGTGCTGGACGAATGGCTGGGCAACCGCGCCTGGCAGCATGGCGATATTTTGGCCAAGCTGATGCAGACGCTGGTCATGGCCTTTGTCGGCACGCTGTTCGCAACGCTGGTGGCGTTTCCCTTCGCCTTTATCGCTGCCCGCAATATCACGCCCAATCGCACCGCCAATTGGCTGATGAAGCGCAGCTTTGATTTCCTGCGCTCCATCGACATGCTGATCTGGGCGCTGTTTTTCACCCGCGGCTTCGGCCCCGGTCCGATCCCCGGTATTGCAGCCATTTTCTTCACCGACACGGGCGCGCTGGGCAAGGTCTATGCCGAGGCGCTGGAGAATGTGGATGACAAGCAGCGCGAGGGCATGAAGTCGGTGGGCGCGAGCCCGGCGGCGGTCAATCGCTATGGCGTGGTGCCGCAGGTGCTGCCGGTGTTCGTGTCGCAGTCGCTGTATTTCTGGGAGAGCAATACGCGCTCGGCCACCATTATCGGCGCGGTTGGGGCAGGGGGTATCGGGCTCAAACTGCTCGAGGCGATGGGCACCAATTCGGACTGGGACAAGGTGGCCTATATGGTGCTGCTGATCCTGATCGTGGTGTTCCTGTTCGACAATATCTCCACCGTTATCCGCTCAAGGCTGATCGGCCCGAGCGGGCACTAGGCATGGCGCATCTGAAAAGGAATGGTGGGCCCACCAGGACGACTATTCTCTATATAATACAAAGACTTAGAATTTAGTTGCAAGGGAAACCCCACCAAGATGACCCAAATGAAACCAAACACTTAGGGGCGCTGTTTCTAAGGATTGGATGAGTCATCCGAGGGCTACAGCAGCCCTCTCCACTGTTTCGGCGCGTCGGGATCAGGTTTCGGTCCCGGTGCGCTGTAGGGCTCATCACGCCAGACAGCGGTACTCCTAAACCCCACCAGCTTGCGTATGATTGTCCCATTGACCACGTCAGCATTAGACGGGTGCCGATAGCGCTCCCACCAGTTTGCGCCGGTTCCGCAATGCGGGCACGCTGACCATAGTTCACCCACCACGGCTTGCGGGCCGATATAGGCGGCTAGATCGGCGGCTAGGTACGTTTGTCGCCGTCTGCAACCATAACAGCCGCATTCAACGATCATGCCGACCTCTGCGAGCTTGCCGAGAAAAGGCAGGGCGCTCTGATGTGTGCTGGGAGAATTCCCCATGACCGCCTCCATTGAGGCAAGTCATAGAATAAGAACGAAAAGAGAACAAGTCACATCTGTCGGCGTGACCTCTTGGCGATCTACCCATAGCGCAACCAACCCTAACCCCCACCTAGACTGGTAATGTAGAATATTATTGCGTCAAAACACAAATAAAGCTTGACATTTTGCTCAAAGTGTGGTAGCTATATAAGTATAGCAGTTTTCTGTTATTTGTTTTTATTGATTATTTATTGAGGGGCTTCCTGAAGCTCTTCTATGATGACAGTGTTTTTCCACGCCCTCGCGAAAAATGCCCATTGGGCCTTTGCGGGGGCGATTTTGCGTTTTGACCGGGCCGGTTTGGTTTCCTCAGCTGGTCCGATCTAAGCGCGAATTTTACGCCTCTAACCATCACAATTATAGAAAGGACCAGACAAGCATCTGATGACCGAAGAACTATGGAAAAAAGCGGTTGGCTACCCGCCCTATTACGTTAGCTCATTGGGACGCGTTAAGCGGCTCCCCTACACCGACACTGCCGGAAGAAGACGACCGGAAAACCACCTTAAACCCCTCTACATGAGCACTGGCGCAAGGCCTTATCGCAAGTCACGTGGGCCGTATCTGTCGATAACCGTAGACGGCCAGTGCAAGCGGGTTCTGCTCTCTGAAATGGTGGCAAAGACCTTCATTGACGAGAATTACGACAAGGCAGTTCACGACCTTCGTTTTCGTGACTTAGCCCCCTCTAATTGCACCGTCGATAATATAGTCGTCGTGCCCCTATTCGCTGTCCCCTGACAGCGGTCAAAACCAATCTCAAGATCACAACCGGCTCACAAAACAGGAGGCCGCTACTGACCAAAAATTACTTAAGGATTTTATTTAATGACATTTCACGACCCCTCATTCAAAAATTTCGTTGAAGCAAAGGGCAGCAATTTTGCTGAGGCCCATGCCTCAAAGACGCCCAAGGCTGGCGTTTCAATTCGAGAGAAGCCAGAACCCGGCCTAGAGTTTGCCCGGTTCGCCATCTCCCTAGCCGCTGCCGGTGGCGACCCTGTCAACGCCCATGAAATTGCGAAGCACCGTTATCCCAATGAACAGCGTGTAATTACCTCGCTCAAGGCGGCTATGGGTGCCGGAACAACTTCAAACCCAACCTGGGCCGCCCCGCTTGTTGACAGCTATCAGCGGTTCGCTGGGGACTTTGTGGAGTACCTACGGCCACAGACCATTATCGGGAAGTTAAATGGCAGGAATGGGATTCCTAGCCTTCGTCGCATCCCTTTCAATGTCAAGATTCCAACTCAAGTTTCAGGTGGCGAAGGCTATTGGGTAGGCGAAGGCAAGGCAAAGCCGGTAACCAAGTTCGACTTCGGTGAAGTGAATTTGGGATTTGCCAAGGTCGCAAATATCGCCGGGCTAACTGACGAGCTTATCCGTTTCAGTAACCCGGACGCCGAACTAATCGTTCGTGACGCCCTTGCGCAGGCTCTAATTTCCCGCCTCGATACCGACTTCGTGGACCCGGCCAAGGCTGAGGTCTCCAATGTTTCCCCTGCCTCGATTACAAACGGCGTGACTCCGCTGATTTCGAGCGGAACCGACATTGAGGCAGTAGACCGGGATATAAAGGCGCTCATTGCGATCTACCTAGCGGCGAATATGTCGATCACCGGCACCGTCGTTATCATGCGGGCGACAACAGCATTCTCGCTTTCGCTGATGAAGAACGTCCTTGGTCAGCGGGCCTTCCCAGATATTTCAATGACCGGAGGCACTTTTTACGGCCTCCCAACGGTGGTCTCTGACTATGTGCCGGAAGGCATGATTATCCTCGCCAATAGCCGCGAAATCTACTTGGCCGACGATGGTCAGGTGATGGTGGACGCAAGTTCAGAAGCCAGCGTCGAGATGACGGACTCGCCCACCAGCGATGGAACTACGGGCCAGGGTGCAATGCTCGTTTCGGCATTCCAAAACAACCTCGTGTTCGTGCGCGCCGAAAGATACATAAATTGGAAAAAGCGCAGACCCAACGCCGTTGCAGTAATGACCGGCGTGGCGTGGGGTGATGAGGGAGGCGCAAGCTAATGGCCTCCTTCAAAGATTTTGCCGCCAAGCTCTTTAGCCCCGTTTGGGGCGGAGGGCGTGGCAGGACACACACTAATCTGGTGCGTGAGCCCTTTTCTGGCGCTTGGGCTCGTAACCTAGAAACCACGAAGGAAGACATGCTTTCCTTCCATGCGATCTACGCATGCATTTCGCTGATTTCCGCGTCGATTTCTAAAATGAATGTTCGCCTTGTCCGCAAGGATGCAGACTCCATTTGGAGCGAATATGAGAGCAGCGCGTATTCCCCTGTCTTAAGACGCCCTAACGCCACACAGAACCGCATCCAATTCTATCAGTCTTGGGTTCAATCGGTACTTGCTTCGGGTCAGGCGCTCATCCTCGTAAAGAGGGATGCTAGACGCGTCGTGAAGGAAATGTTTGTCCTCGATCCAAATCGGGTGACGACGCTTGTCAGTCCATCAGGTCAGGTCGTGTATGAGCTTCAAGCGGATTCAACGGCGGGCTTGGAAGAGCCTGTTAGGGTGCCAAGCTCTGAGATAATCGCGCATCGGATAAATACATTCTATTCGCCTCTCGTGGGACTTTCACCGATCTACGCGGCAGCGCTGCCGGTCCTGCAAGGGATCGAAATCCAAAAGAACAGCGCGGCATTCTTCCAGAACAATGCCCGACCTGGGGGTGTGCTTGAAGCACAGGGTGCAATATCTGATTCGACCGCTGAACAACTACGAAAGTATTGGTCAGATAATTATACAGGAAATAATGCAGGTCGCGTAGCAGTTTTGGCAGACGGTTTAACTTATAAGTCCTTTGATGTTCAGACTGCCGAAAGCAATCAGGTAGTTCAGCAATTAGAATGGTCCGCTCGCGTCGTCGCGTCGGTTTTCCATGTTCCGTATTACATGATCAGCGGCGACATGCCCGCTTCTGAGAACGTCGAAGCTCTACAGACCCAGTTTTTCACACAATGCCTTCAGTCGATCATTGAGCAGATTGAACTTTGTCTGACCGAAGGATTGGGCCTAGGCCCGAATCTGGCAGTTGAGTTCGATCTAGATGGACTCCTACGCCTTGACCAACTTGCCCAGATGGAATGGCTCGACAAGGCATCGGGCAAGTTAACCGTCAACGAAATGCGGAAAATTTTGAACCGCAAGCCGCTGACAGGTGGGAACACGGTCTTCATCCAGCAACAAAATTTCAGTTTGGAAGCTCTCGCCAAGCGCGATGCGCAGGACGACCCGTTCGGTAACGGAGCGGCTACGGAAAAGCCGGAAGCGCCAGACGAAACAGACGTAAATAAGTATTTCAACCTATTGAACAGACTAAGGAATTTAGAAGATGCCATTTAACGAGCAGACCTCAATGATGATCACCGAAGAGCTTGTTAGCTCACTGGAAAAGGTCATTTCGAAAATCGAAAAGAGCTTTGATGACCTGAAGGCCGAAACCGGCGTTGAGATTATCAATGGCTTCGATCCAGACCGCACCGACTACCGGAAAAACCAGCTTGCAAGCATTGGCGGTGGGGGCCTCATGCAGTGGACCGGGACGCGATGGCGAACCGTTCTCAACGGCGTTGAATCGGTCAAGATCGAGGGCGACTCGCTAATTGTCGAGCGCTCAAATGGGGTGATCGAAAAATCCCAAATCAAGAAGACGACCAGAGCCAAGCCGGTAAAGGTCGCGACAGTCTGAGGCTACGGCCTCAGACCCCAAATGGAAAACACATCAATAAAAACAAAGAAAGGTTCTATGGCAGACCATAATGACTACCAAAGTAATTAAATCATACAAAAGGATGGCGAAAAGGCCACCACCGAATACGGAGCCAGACGAGACTTACAACTACGAGACAGAGCCCGGCATCACGGCCTATGTGGTTAAGAAGTGGGGCACTGGCGACGACAAGGCTTGGGATACACGGCATTTCGTCGGGTTTGGTAATGCAGAGCCGGGCGGCGATGGTTGGGAAAAGGGGTTTGGCCCTTCCGGGCGACTTCTATACCGACTGCCGCAACTGATCGCCGCTTCCAATGAAGAATACGTTTGGATTCCCGAAGGGGAAAAGGACGTGGAAACGCTGGTGGCACTTGGTCTGGTGGCCACGACTAACCCCAATGGTTTCGAAGGTTGGAGCGATGATTTTGCCGAGTTCTTCAAAGGCAGAAAATGCATCATCGTAGAAGACAATGATGACGCCAGCCGAAAGCGAACCGCTGATATAAGGTTCAGTATCGGAAAATTTGCGAAAAGTATCAACGTTATCCGATTTGAAGACATGGCGGAGAAGTCCGACGCCACGGATTTTATTCAAGCTGGCGGCACACTAGACGAGTTGATCGCGAGGATCGGCCCCGCCTATCGGCCAGATGAGATTGAGCGGGACAAAAACGGCAAGGTGATTGCCAGTCAGCGCAACATCAAATTGGCACTCGGACTGCTCGGGGTTCGCCTCAGCCGGGATGAGTTTCAAGACAGGCTTCTAATCGACGGGCTAGAGGGCTTCGGCCCGGCCCTATCCGATGCGGCGCTCAATCGTATGCGTATGCAGATCGATGAGAAATGGCACCTGTCAGCGGCTAAAGATTTCTTCACCGATGTCGTTTTCGACATTGCGCACCAGAACAGCTTCCACCCGGTAAGGGATTATCTGGACTCGCTTCAATGGGACGGAGTGCCACGCCTAGATGGTTGGTTGCACCGATATGGCGGCGCGAAGGATGATGACTACACAAAGGCCATTGGCGCTTTGGTTCTGATCGCCGCAGTTCGCCGCATCCGTCAGCCGGGATGCAAGTTTGATGAAATGCTGGTGCTGGAAAGCGACCAGGGCAAAAACAAGTCGAGCGCTCTAGCCATTCTCGCAAAGCGTGAAGATTGGTTCTCTGACGACTTGCCGTTGAACGCTGACAGTCAGAAAGTCATCGAGCGTATCGCCGGGCGCTGGATCGTGGAAGCTGCCGAATTGGCAGGCATGCGGAAAGGCGAAGTGGAACACATGAAGTCATTTCTGTCCCGGCGCATCGACCGGGCAAGAATGGCATATGGCAGAGTTCCGCTAGAGCATCCCCGCCAGTGTGTTTTCATCGGCACTGACAATTCCGGCAACTATCTCAGAGACAGCACCGGCAATCGCCGCATCTGGCCCGTCAGGATAGAGCAGTTCGACTTAGCGGCTCTTGCCCGCGACGTTGACCAGCTATGGGCCGAAGCATCCACCCGAGAGGCGGCAGGCGAAAGCATTCGCCTCGACAAGACGCTTTGGGACGCCGCAGCGGCAGAGCAGGAAGAACGGCGAATAGACGATCCATTCGTTGAGGTTCTGCAAGACCGACTAGGTGATCAGGAAGGCAAGATCAGCACATTGGACTTGTGGAGCGCTTTGGGCGTCGAGGTCGAAAAGCGAACTCAGGAACAAAATGCCCGTCTAGGCTCTGTGATGAAGCAACTTGGCTTCCAACGGAAGAAAATGCGCTTTGGAACAAATACTAGTTGGGCTTACCAGCGTGGCGAAAGCCAGCACGTAATTAACGCTGAAAGACCTTTCTAGGGCGGGGGACAAAGCTACAGAGGGGGACATAGGGCGGGGACTCAAAATTCCCTTATTTTCCGGGCCTTTTGAACGGCGAGTCCCCCCTGTCCCTCGTGTCCCAAGGCAATCGCCTAGAGGGATATAGTCTCCTTTATCCGGCTCTCCCATCCAGCTTCCCTTTTGTACTCTATCTATATTTAGGGGGGACAGGAGGGACACAGACAAAAAAGCCCGCAAATCCTGAAGTTTTCGTGTCCCTTGGGCGGGGACAAACGAGAGGGACAGGCGGGACAGAATAATAATCACAAAGGATATTTAAAATGGAAATCAAAGAATTTTTTGAATCAGCGAGCGAAGTCTTTCGTCCGCTGCCAAACAACCCTGAATTGGAAATCTCCAACTTCTTGCGCATCCGCTATGCAGACGGCTCTGGCTGGTATGGCAGGGTTATTTATCAGGCCGATTTGCT
The DNA here is from genome assembly GCF_044987315.1 of Devosia sp. ZW T5_3. NCBI lineage: Bacteria > Pseudomonadati > Pseudomonadota > Alphaproteobacteria > Hyphomicrobiales > Devosiaceae > Devosia > Devosia sp. ZW T5_3. The sequence continues at coordinate 320,849 of NZ_JBJDRE010000003.1, read as the reverse complement.
AGGCCTAGTTGAGGGCCATACGCCTGTTGAACTGAAAGGCGTGATCCAGCGCACCAATAATCCGGGCGTACTGTGGGCGGATCGCCGCCGCGCAGAAGCGGCGTGACCCATGACGCCAGAAATCTATCAATTCATTGCCTCCCCGATTGGCGAGTGGATGGAAATTCCTGGCACTTGGCTAGAGGCCAATGCAGGGGGCCAAGTCCGAGATCAACGCACCGGCAAATGGTTTGGCGACGTGAGGTATAAAGACCATTTGCCCTACCTTTTGGCTGGCCTATTGCCTGTCTGGAACCCGCATGTGGTCCGCGCCACTACGGAACCGGCCACATATTTCTTTCGTCGCTCGATAGGTGACGAAAACCCTGACAGAGAGCGGGCCGACTTGGCAGACCGAGACGACCCATACAGGCCGGTCAAGTCACGCAAGCCGGTCAAGCAGACTCGACCCTACAGATACAAAATAGCTGTCCAGCTCGGACCCGATTTATTTGAGAATTACACATTGGAGAAAATTAATGCATAGAAAGTCAGGCCCGAAAAGTAAGGCCGAGATAGAAATGTCAGCCCTAATGGCTGATGACGTAACAGCCCGCCTCAAGGATTTGAGTGATTATATCCACGTTGATATTCCGCTCGAACTAACGAGTGAGCGGGAAAAGAGCCTCTACCGGACTTTTTATCTCGACAACCCAAGCGCCCACGCCATGACAAAAACGGTAGAGCCACTTTTGGTAAATTTTGTCAGGGAGAAGCTGAACAGCGACTATCTCAGCGAGCGCATTGAAGAGCTAAAACTTGACCCCAGCAAGTCGGGCGAGCTTTTGAAGTTCATGAGGGCGCAAGCGACCAGCACCTCGACAATGACGACCCTACTGGTGAAGCTAAAGGCCACTCCCAGCGCCACGGTCGGATACAGGGGCGGGCAAAAGACGGTTGAAACCAAGGAAAAGCCTTGGGAATTCGGGATGACACCCGAGGAGATCGCGGAGAGCCGCAGGAAAATGGCAGGTTCGCACTAGGTTTTTGCTCCAAAAACCGAGCATTTTTTCCTCAAAAAGTCACCGGGACTCAAAGTTGTGGGACCCCCGCCGGTCCATCATGACGGCAAAATTAGATCCCCTAAGCCCCCCGACTTAATGAGAAGGCTGGTCGCCAACTTCGCTTAATTCATCGGGTACTGGGTCATGCTGATGCCATTGCGTGCCAGATTGAATCCATAGCTTCGCGTTTGGCACTTTGACCCTTAGCGCGGCGAGATAACGCTTGGCGTTGTCAACCGGCGGTAGGATACTAGTAATCGCTTCTCCAGCGCTTGTGAGGAGATACGAGGGTAGCCCCGGGCGACCATCGTTCGAGTTGATTGGTTCCTGTGCTCCAGAAGCCACAGAGTAAGAGCCTGATCGCGGAACCGTAATCGTTCCGGTGTCTGTCTGAAAAACCCACACCTCAGTGGATTCTCGCTGACCGGTAGTGTTCTCCGATCCTTCGGCGAACATCCGGAACTGATACGCACCTCCTGATCCAGGGTCGTGCAAAAGCCCCGCGTCGATCAGATCAATCTGATCGGTATAGTTGAGTTCGCCTGACAAACACCGAGGTACACAGTCGCTGTGGAGCCTATCGCCCGCTAAGCGTTCAAACACCGCAGGCAAGCGATCATCAAGTTCATCGATAATTCGGAGAACTTTTAGAGAAAAAGTACCGGGCTGTCTGATTTCTGCCGCGAGTACGCGGCCCCACCTTTCCCTCACTTCGTCCGTGGTAGCTCCCGCAGCATATTGCTCTAGCCTATCGGCGATCTCAGGGGTCATCGTCTCGTCCCCTGCGACGGATTGCGTTTCAGTAGGAGGATTCAAACGCAAATCCTCTGCCGCTTTCTCAAAAACAGCGCTCGTATTTTCGATTTTTCGCGTCCAACCCTGCGGAGCGATTGCCTCGATGACTGCGTCTACGGCGTCTGGGTTTGATTTAAGCTGGGCAATGGCCTGTGCTCCAACTTCTTTAAATGCCTCTTGCTCAAGTGATCCAAGGAGCCGTTCCCGCGCTGCTGCTCGGTTGTTTTTGGCAATAGAAATGGCCATTGCTGAGCCAAACCACCGATGAAAGACAGATAGTGCACGCGACTTAGCTTTGCCGGTTACCGAATTTGGGGTGACTTCAATTCCAAAGGAAACTTCGTCATCAGGTCCGCATTTGGTCATGATACCCCTCTTTCTGAACGGCAGTCTAAGTGATCTGCACTTATCTCAACAGCATTTGCAGCTACTACCCACAATATTTAGCAGTGAATAATAGCTTGCCAACTGTCAGCGGTTGCCAATCCACCATGCGACACAATTTCTTCGCGCCTAAAGGTTCGTCGCAACCCCGGAGCCGAAATTCGTCCAACAGGCTCAATCACTTGCTGGCAATAAATTGAAAATATCAGTATTAAATTCTAATAATGACTCCTATTGCGGAATCAGATTCTATCTGATAGGGTTATTTCATCCTCCGGCAGAATTTGTTTGAGGCAGCCCGGCCAAACAGAAATGGAGAGCCGATTTGAAAACTTAGAATGGATGGAACTGAAATGAATATTGAGAATGATAGCCCACGTCATATCGATGGGGAGATGACTCCACCTCCCTTTCAAGCTGGTGACGATATGGACGGCCAGATCGTCCAGAGCACAGAATGTCTGGCTGACGGTGTTTGGTTTTTTGGCATCGAGGACCAAGGCTTTATCTGGATTTCACCAGAGAGTGTGGCGAAGATTCCAGAACGTTGGCGGTCTGGTAGTCCATATGTCCAGACGTTTAGTTCGGTGCAAGATGGCTGGATAGATTGGTATTTGCCCAAGCCTCGCCGTCGCCGGAAGGCGGTCGCATGATGGCGCTCGCAAAGGCGGAAGTCGCGGCTCGCTTCCCGATGCGACGGGCACTTAATCAGGCGGAAGCGGCCATTTATTTGGGCATGGGTGCTAGCAAATTTGCGACCATGGTCAAGGCAGAAGTAATGCCGCGACCACGCATAGTGGTTGGATCAAAGCTTTGGGACATTGAAGAGCTAGACGCGGCTTTTTGGGAATTGCCTCGCGAGGGCGAGACGGGACAAGGCCAGAAGAAAACTGGCTGGACCGTGAACTAGGGATGGAAAGAATGGCTAAGATCGACCTGCCTTACCTCAAGTCCTACAAGGTCGCCGGGCGCACATATTATTACTTTAATCGGCGCGGCTTTCCCGCAGCGAAGCTGCCCGGTGATCCTTTGTCCCCTGCATGGCTGGCGGCATACAACGCTGCCAAGGATGCTTCCAACAAAGGCACCAGCCAGCCGGTTAGAGGCAAGGTGGTCGAGGGCAGCTTTGCCGACCTGATCGCCCGCTATTACGCCAGCCCCAAATTTCTTAATCTCTCCAAGCTCACACAGCAGGGCTATCGAAACGAGATTGAGAAACTGCGGAAGGCACACGGTCATGAGTCCGTGGTCGATCTCGATTGGGAAACTGTTGAGGCATTAATGGCCAAAAAGGCTGACACGCCCGGTGCGGCAAACAAGCTGCTGCGCACCGTCCGTATGCTGATGAAATATGCAGTAAAATGTAAAATGCGGGACTTCGACCCTACGGCGGGAGTCGACAAGCTGAAAGTTCCCGGCGACGGCTTCATAGCGTGGACTGACGACGACATTGCAAAGTTTGAGGCGGCTTTCCCCATCGGATCGAAACCGCGTCTGGCAATGGCCCTAGCGCTTTATACGGGTCAGCGCCGCAGCGACGTGATCCTGATGAGCCGGAAGCATATCGTTCGTAATGGAACGGCTATCGAGCTTGTGCAGGAAAAAACCGGCACTTCTCTAGAAGTGCCAATTCATCCCGACTTGGCCGAAATCCTTTCTCACGTCACCCATGATATTCCGGCCTTTATCGTAACGGATAAGGGCAAGGCTTACTCTCGCGCAGGCTTTGGCAATTGGTTCGGTGACATGTGCCGTCGGGCCGGTTTGCCGAAGGGCTACAACGCTCACGGACTCCGCAAGGCGGCAGCTCGGCGGCTGGCAGAGGCTGGATGTACGGCGAATGAAATTATGTCGATCACCGGACACAAAGATATTTCAGAAGTCGAGCGATACACCCGGTCGGCGGCGCAAATTAAGATGGCAGCTTCCGGTATGGCCAAGCTTGGTTCTGCAAAAAGATAATCAATGTGTTTCTAAGCGGCCCAGAAATGGGCTTCTAAGCCATTGATTCATAAAGGGTGGTGGTGGGCCCACCAGGACTCGAACCTGGAACCAGACCGTTATGAGCGGTCGGCTCTAACCATTGAGCTATAGGCCCTTGGCAGCCTCATAGCAGGGTCGTGGCGCGTGTCAAAGGGGGAGGGCGTTGTCGCTGTCGCCTTCGATCAATTCCATGGGCAGAACCTTGCGGACGACGCCCAGCGGATATTGGGCGGCATAGGCGGGCATGGTGGCAAGCAGGGCTTCGGCCAGGCTAATGCCCAGCTCGCGCAGCGAGAGGCGGAAACAGGTGAGCTTGGGCGTGAGGTAATGGGCGTGCGGGCTGTCGCGGCCGATGACGGCGATGTCGCGCCCGGGTGTCAGGCCCGCCTCGTGCAGCCCGCCATAAAGGCCGACGGAGAGCTTCTCATTGATCAGCACAAAGCCGGTGGGGCGTTTGTCTGTCGGCATGGCGGCGATGGCGCGGGCAATCTGGTGGCCGCCGCGCTCATTGGGATGGGTGCGGAAGACCAGGTCGGGGTCGAATGCGACGCCGTGGCGCTCCAGCGTCTTGCGATAATTGTCGACAAAGACGAAGCCCAGATTGGTATCGTCTATCGGGGCAAAGACGCCGATGCGGCGATGGCCCTTGGCGACGAGGCGATTGACGCCGGTTTCGGCCATGCCTTCGAAATCGAGATCGAGCCAGGGCTGGCCCGCATCGGTCAGGCTGCGACCGAGGGCGACGAAGGGAATGCCGTTTTCGGCCAGATAATCGATGCGGTGATCCTGCCGCTTGGTGGCCGAGATGATCAGGGCATCGGCAAAGCCGCGGGCGACAACGCGCTGCAGATAGGCGTCGGGGTCTTCCTCGGATGAGCAGAGCAGGGCGACCAGATCGAGCTGATGGCGCGCAAAGACGGTTTGCACGCCATCAAAGACGCTCATGAAGAACACATCGCCCTCGCCGGTGATCTGCGAACCAGTCTGCATCATGAAGCCGACGACGCCGGTGGAGCCCTTGCGCAGGGCGCGGCCGGCCTGGTTGGGGACATAGCCAAGCTCGGCCGCGGCCTCAAATACGCGCTTGCGGGTGGCTTCGTTGACATCGGGCTTGCCATTGAGGGCGCGCGATACAGTGCCGATCGACACGTTGAGGTGCTCGGCCAAACGCTTGATACCGATCATTTTTCTGGCAGCTCCCCCCGGTGGCAGGAGACCGGTTTTGCACGGCTCCCTTCAACCCCTATTGACATGGAATAGCCGGTTTATATAGCCTCGTAAACGTTTACGGAATTGGCTTGCGGAGGAGGAACCCCCGGGCCATGGTTTCCGTATGGAGGATATCAGTTTGACGAAAACAGCCGTTCTGGCCGGGTGCGGAGCTATGTCCAAGGGATGGCTGAAAGCCATTCTGGAAGCGCCGGAGGTGGCGGGCCGGGTCGAGGTCGTCGGCCTGGTCGATCTGGACCCGGCGGTGGCGCAGGCGCGGGCCGATGAATTCGGGTTGAGTGGCGCTGTGATCGGCACCGACCTCGATGCCATGCTGGCCAAGGTCAAGCCGGATCTGCTGTTTGACGTGGTGGTGCCGGTGGCGCGCCATGATGTGGTGGCGACGGGCCTCAAGCACGGCTGTCACGTGTTGAGCGAGAAGCCGATGGCGACGTCGCTGGCGGCGGGGCAGGACCTGATCGCGAAGGCGAAAACTGCCGGGCGGGTGCATGCAGTGGTGCAGAACCGGCGGTTTATTTCGGGCGTGCGGCGCATCCGCCGGCTGATCGAGAGCGGTGCGCTGGGGGAATTGACGGCGCTGCATTGCGATTTCTTCATCGGCGCGCATTTTGGCGGTTTCCGCGAGCAGATGGAAAATGTGCTGCTGCTGGATATGGCGATCCACACGCTGGATGCAGCCCGGTTCATGGCCGGCAAGGTGCCGCTGGCGGTCTATTGCCTCGAAAACAACCCGCGCGGCTCCTGGTACAGCCATGGCGCAGCGGCCAATGCGATCTTTGAATTTTCCGACGATGTGGTGTTCACCTATCGCGGGAGTTGGGCGGCCGAGGGCGCCAATACCAGCTGGGAAAGTGCGTGGCGCTTTGTCGGCACCAAGGGCACGCTGTTGTGGGACGGCGAAGACAGCTTCGAGGCCAAGGTGGTGGCGGGGGACAGCGGGTTCCTGCGCGATCTGAAGTCCATCGACGTGCCGGAGCTGGCTGACGCTGCCCAGACGCATGGCCATGCCAGCGTCATTGCCGAATTCCTGGCCGCCATCGACGAAAACCGCCAGCCGGAAACCGCCGGCAACGACAATATCAAAAGCCTTGCCATGGTCTTTGCGGCGATCGAGAGCGCCAAGACCAAGCAGCGCGTCACCATTGCAGTTTAGGAACAGAGCACGTGAGCGATCCAGCCAAGACCATCCGTATCGGCACCATGATCCAGGGCACGGCCGGCAAGGCCGCCGAGAACATTGCGGCCATTGCCGATCTGGGATTCGAAAGTTTCGAGCCGTTTTTCTGGCAGACCACCAATGGGCAGAACCTGGCCGAGCTGGGCAAGCGAAGCCTCGACGCCATCGGCAATCGCGACATCACCATTTCCACTATCGGCATGTTCGGCAATCCGCTGGAAGACCAGGAAATGGATCGCCAGACCCTGCAGGGCTGGAAGGATTGCATCGACAATGCGCACCATTTCGGCGCGACGACGGTTGCGGGCTTCACCGGCCGCATTCGCAACAAGCCGCTGACGGATAGCCTGCCGCGCTACAAGGAAGTCTGGTCGGAGCTGGCCAAGCGGGCGGCGGACAAGGGCGTCAAAATCGCGTTTGAAAACTGCGCCATGGACGGCAATTGGGCCAGTGGCGACTGGAACATCGCGCATAATCCCGATGCCTGGGAGCTGATGTTCAACGAGACACCGGACGACAATATCGGGCTCGAATGGGAGCCCTGCCATCAGCTGGTCTATCTGATTGATCCGATCCCGCAGATCCGCAAATGGGCGCACAAATTCTTCCATGTGCATGGCAAGGACGCGACCATCCGCTGGGAAGTGATCAAGGAGCACGGCATTTTCGGCAAGGAAAAGTTCGTGTTCATGCGCACGCCGGGCTTTGGCGATACCAATTGGACCGACGTGATCTCCGAGCTGCGGCTCGCCGGCTATGAAGGCTCGATCGATATCGAGGGCTGGCATGATCCAGTCTATCGCGATGCGCTGGAAATGACCGGGCAGGTGCGCGGGCTCAACTATCTCAAGAATTGCCGTGGTGGCGAATTCGTCGCCATGGCCAGCTAGATTGCCGGGCGGGGCTGGAGGGCCCCGCTTGGCTTTGGAAGCGGCACATGCCGCCAAAGGGAGGAAGACAAATGAAGCTGACTAAACTCGGCCTTGCGGCCGGTATTGCATTGGGCGCGCTGATGGCGGCGGGACCCGCCATGGCGCAGGTAACGCTCAAGATCTGGTCGATCGACGGGGTGGATCGCGTGGGCATTGCCGACACGTTTTCCAAGGAATTCGACGAGCAGAATGAAGACATCGTGGTGGAATACCGCGCCATTCCGTTCGATGACCTGGTGAACGAGACGCTGCGCGCCTTCGCCACCGGCAATGCGCCTGACATCGTCTCGTTCGACAATCCCGATTTCGCGATGTTCTCCTCGCGCGGGGCCATGCTCGACATTACCGACCGCATCGCGGCTTCGACCGTGATCAAGGCCGACAATTATTTCGCCGGTCCGCTGAACTCGGTGAGCTGGGAAGGCAAGTATTTCGGCATTCCGAAATATACCGACACGATCGGCGTGTTCTATAACAAGGACCTGTTTGCCAAGGCCGGCATAACCGAGCCACCGACGACCTGGGAACAGCTGGCCGAATATGCCGAAAAGCTGACCGATCCGGCCAATAACGTCTATGGCGTGACCTTCTCGGCGCGTGCCGGCGAAGAGGGCACGTTCCAGTTCCTGCCGCTGATCCAGATGTCGGGCGGCAGCTATACCGATGTGAACACGGACGGCGCGATTGGTGCGCTCGAATTGTGGAAGAAGATCATCGACAATGGCTGGGCTTCCAAGGACGTGCTGAGCCTGGGCCAGTGGGATTCCACCGGTACCTTCAATTCGGGCAATGCCGCCATGGCCATTTCCGGCCCATGGGAAGTGGACCGCATGGTCGAGGACGCCAAGTTCGATTGGGGCGTGGCGCTGCTGCCGACCCTGACCGAGGGTGGCGATCGTTCCTCGGCCCTGGGCGGGTTCGATTGGGGCATCATGTCCACCACCAAGCATCCGGACGAAGCGTTCCGGGCGCTGGAATATTTCGCCAGCCAGGACAACCGGATCTTTGCCGAATTCGGCAGCATTCCGGCGCGCAGCGACATTCCGCTGCCGGCATCGGGCAATGCGCTCAAGGATGCCGCACTCAAGGTGTTCCAGGAACAGCTGAAATATGCCCAGCCGCGTGGTCCGCACCCGGAATGGCAGAAAATCTCCAAGGCCATCTATGACGCCATGCAGGCGGCCCTGACCGGCCAAATGTCGGCCAAGGATGCGCTCGATCAGGCTGAAGCCACGATCAAGGGCATTGTCGGCTGAGGCATGACCTCCCGCCCGGCCGGAGCGATCCGGCCGGGATTTTTGTATAAGGGACGGCCGGATGACGAAGTTTTTCAATAGTTTGCGGGATGGGGTCGGGTTTGACCTGATCCTGGTGGGGGCGGCGATGCTGTTCCTGCTGGCGCTGGCCGGCCTGCCGCTGGTCTATAATGTGCTGATGAGTTTCCAGCAGGTGGATATGTTCACCCTGGGTCAGCTGATCCGCCCCTTTGCCGGCATTGCCAATTACGTGGCGGTGGTGCAGCAGCCCGAATTCTGGATGGTGACCCGCAATACGCTGGTCTTTGTCGTTGGCTCGATGACCGGGCAATTCGTGCTGGGTTTTGCGCTGGCGGTGTTCTTCGCGCAGAAGTTTCCGGGGGCGGCAACCATTCGGGGGCTGTTCCTCGTGTCCTGGGTGATGCCGGGGCTGGTGGTGGGCGCGATCTGGAGCTGGATTCTGGCCGGCGATTTTGGCGTGCTTAATTCCGTGCTGCGTGGCCTGGGCGTCATCCAGTCCAATATTTTCTGGAAATCGGATCCGAGTTTTTCCATCTGGGCGGTGATCATCGCCAATATCTGGTTGGGCCTGGCCTTCAACATGCTGCTGCTCTCGGTGGGACTGGCCGCCATTCCGCGCGATCTCTATGAGGCCGCCGAGCTTGACGGCGCCAATGCCTGGCAGCGGTTCTGGACCATTACCCTGCCCATGATGCGCTCGACGATCGGGGCGGTGCTGTCGCTGGGGCTGATCGGCACGTTGCAGCAATTCGATCTGTTCCCCGCGCTCACCGAGGGTGGCCCGGCCAATACCTCGAACGTTGCGGGATACTGGTCCTGGCAGCTGAGTTTCCAGCTTTATGATTTTGCCAAGGGCGCCACGGTTTCGGTGATGATGTTCGTGCTCGTGCTGTTTGCCTCGATCCTTTATGTGCGCTCGACCCGGCATGAGGTGCGCGGATGACCCGGACTTATACGCCCTGGGCATTGCTCGCCATCGCGCTGGCATTGGCCGCAGTCTATCTGTTTCCGCTCTATTGGATGTATGTGACCAGCCTCAAATCGGGCTCGGAAATCTTCGCCAATCCGCCGACCTTCTGGCCGCTCGCGCCCAACCCGGATATCTATCCGCAGGTCTGGGCGCGGCGCACCATGTCCACCTTCCTGTGGAACTCGGTGGTGATCGCCTCGGGCGTTACCGCGATCACGGTGATCCTGGGCACGGGCTGCGCCTATGTGCTGGCGCGCTATCGCAGCGCCTGGATCGATCTGGGGCTGTTCGCCATTCTGATGCTGCAGGTGTTGCCGGCATCGGTGATGATCACGCCGCTGTTTGTGGGGTTCAACCAGATCGGGCTGCTGAACTATCCACGGACCGCGGTGGTGTTGGCGGCTGCCGCCAAGGCCATGCCGTTCTTCGTCGTGCTGGTGCGGGCCACGTTCATGAGCGTGCCGCGCGAGCTGGAAGAGGCGGCGCTTGTGGATGGCAATTCGCGGGTGGGGGCGTTTTTCTTCATCGTGCTGCCGCTGGCGCGCAATGGCATTCTGGTCTGCGCCATTCTCACCTTCATGAGCTCGTTTGGCGAATATATCTATTCCAAGTCGATCATCCAGAGCCCCAATCTGCAACCGGCCAGCGTTGGCCTCTCCGGGTTCCTGGGACCCAATTCGTCGGACTGGAACGGCATCATGGCCTATTCGGCCATTTATGTGACCCCGATCCTCCTCGTCTTCGTCATCCTGCAGCGCCGGATTGTCTCCGGCCTTACCTCGGGAGCTCTCAAATGAGTGCAGAGCCGCAAATCGAACTCGTCGGCATCAACAAGCATTATGGCAGCTTCCATGCGCTCAAGAATGTCGACCTGACCATTCCCAAGGGGGCGTTCGTGGCGCTGGTGGGGCCGTCGGGCTGTGGCAAATCCACCTTGCTGCGCTCGCTGGCGGGGCTGGAAACCATCTCGGGCGGCACGATGAAAATCGCCGGGGAGCAGATGAATGGCGTGCCACCGCGCAAGCGCGACGTGGCCATGGTGTTCCAGAGCTATGCGCTTTATCCGCATATGACGGTGGAGCAGAACCTGACCTATTCGCTGCGGCTCAAGCGGGTGCCCAAGGCCGAGGCAGCGCGGGCGGCGCGTGAAGTGGCGGAGACGACGGGGCTGACGCCGCTACTGGCGCGCTATCCGCGCGAATTGTCGGGCGGGCAGCGGCAGCGTGTGGCGATGGGAAGGGCGATCATTCGCAATCCCAAGGCGTTTTTGTTCGACGAACCGCTGTCCAATCTCGATGCGGCGTTGCGGGTGCATATGCGCAAGGAAATCCGCGCGCTGCATGACCGGCTGGGCGCCACTTCGGTTTATGTGACGCATGACCAGATCGAGGCCATGACTATGGCCGACCATGTGGTGGTGATGCGCGATGGGGTGATCGAGCAGCAGGGTTCGCCGCTGGAGCTTTATGACACGCCGGCGAGCAAATTCGTGGCGGGCTTTATCGGCTCGCCCGCGATGAATTTCGTGCCTGGGAAAGTGAGCGCGGATGGGCAATCGGTGCAGCCGGATTTGCCGGGCGCTGGCTCGGTTGCGCTGGGCCGTTCGGTGGGGGCAGGGCGCTCGGTGCTGATCGGGCTGCGGCCGGAGCATTTGCAGGTGGGCGGGAATGGTCCGGCCGTGTTGCGGCTGCCGGTTTCTGCGGTGGAATCGACCGGGTCGATGACCTATCTGACGCTGGGCGATGATCCGGAGATCATGGTGGTCGATACCGGGCGCACCAGCGTGAGGGCCGGCGATACGATCTCGGTCAGCATCGAGCCGGGCAATGTGCATCTGTTCGATCCGGCTACGGAGAAGGCGATTTAGGAGCGACAGCCCAAACAAACTGGGTGTCATTCCCGCGAAGCGGGAACGTCCGTTGCATGTTAGAGAAGAAAACAGAGGTTCCCGCTTTCGCGGGAATGACACTGCCGTGTCGCCTAGTGCTGCCAGACGACCAGGCCGGCGGCCGTTGCCATCATCACGCCGGCTGTCTTGTTGAGACGGCCGAGGGCCTTGCTGCTCTTGAACATTTCGCGGGCGGCGGAGGCGAGCCAGGCGTAGCCGCAGCCGATGATCAGCAGCACGATGACCACGATGGCGGTCAGTTCGGCAAAGGCAACTGGCGTCATCTGGTCGAGCGGGATCACCGTGGGCAGGATGGCCAGGTAGAAGACGATGGTCTTGGGATTGCCCATGGTGAGCGAGAAACCGGCGAGGAAGGTGCGCCAGGGATCTTCGTTCTTGGGCTTCATCTGCTCGGAGCCGGGGCGCGCGGTCCAGAATTTATAGGCGATATAGAGCAGATAGGCCGCGCCCGCCCAGCGGATGATGGTGAAGACCGGGCCGAACCAGGTGGCGACGGCCGCGAGGCCGAAGACTGCGAAGACGAAATAGACCAGATCACCCGCTAGAATGCCCAACACCATGGGAAAGGCGCCCTTGAACCCGCCGCCAAGGGCGCGGGCGACAACGGCCGCGACGCCGGGACCGGGCACGAGCACGGCGATGGCGTAAGCGATGGTGAAGGTCAGGAGGGTGAAGGGTTCCATGGGTGGTATCCGGCGAATGGGAGGCGGACACTACGCCTGTGGAAGGGGGTTGCCAATGGGGCTCCCGTGTTCACGCTTCGCAACCAAACTGGCAACAACCACGGTGTCATTCCCGCGAAAGCGGGAACCTCTGTTGGCGATGTCGGAGAAGAAAACAGAGGTTCCCGCTTTCGCGGGAATGACATTGTGGGAAGGGGGTGACGCTGGGGACGGGAATGACGCTGTGGGTAGGCGCTGGGGTGCTTACGGCAGCCGAGCCAACCGTTCGGTCAGCAGCTTGTAAAACCCGTCAGCATTGCCGTTGCGCAGATAATTCGCATTCTTGACCCTGCCGGTGACGTGCCAATAGTCCACCACGGTCATGCCGACCGTCAGCTCGCTCGCGGTTTCGATGGCGACGTTGCAGTGGCGGCCTTCGAAGAGGTCGGGCTGCAGCAGATAGGCGATGACGGTGGGGTCGTGCAGGGGGGCGCCGGTCCAGCCGTATTTCTTGAGATCGAAGGTTTCCGAGAAGGTCAGCATGGCGTGGACCGCCGCGCCGGACGCATTGCCGATGGCCTTGATGGCGGCGAGGCGCTCGGGCGTCGACTGGATCTGGTGGGTCACGTCGAGCGGCAGGATGGTGACGGGCACGCCGGAGCGCAGCACCACGTCGGCGGCTTCAGGATCGACATAGATGTTGAATTCGGCGGCGGGGGTGATGTTGCCCACTTCGAAATAGGCGCCGCCCATCATGACGATTTCGGCGATGCGCTCGGCAATGGCGGGCTGCTTGATCAGCGCCATGGCGACATTGGTCAGCGGGCCGAGGGTGCAGAGCGTGATGGTCTTGGGCTCGGCCGCCATGAGGGTATTGATGATGTAGTCGACGCCATGCAGAGTCTGCAGTGGCATTTGCGGATCGGGCAGGTTGGGGCCATCGAGGCCGGTTTCGCCGTGGACGTGCTCGGCGGTGACCAGGTGCCGGCGCAGCGGGCGGGAGCAGCCGGCATAGACCGGGATATCGCTGCGGCCGGCCAGTTCAACCACCTTGCGGGCATTGATGGCGTTTTGCGCGACGCCGACATTGCCGGCGACTGCCACCACGCCCAGCACATCGAGCTCATCCGGGGAGGCCAGCGCCAAAAGGATGGCGACGGCATCGTCCTGGCCGGGATCGGTGTCGATGATGATTTTGCGGGACATGTCGGAACCTTGGCGCGTTGAAAACCGGCGCGATGGTAGCGGCGGTCATGGCGCCGGTCGACTGGGGATATGCGGGTTGTACAAAGGAACGTTTGCGGCAAGCCAACGTTGGTGGTTGGCAGGAATTCCCCCGCTATTGGAACGCTATATGGCCCGCTCGCCGCGAACGGTTGCAAGCAGTGATCTGGATGAGAGCCAGTTCGAGCGGATATTAGGCAATGCCGCCCGCATCGCTATTGTCCTGGTCGGTTTTGCGGTGCTGCTGGTGGTGTTGCAGGAAGGGCGGGTCATTCTGGCGCCGGTCACGCTGGCGATCATTATCGGGCTGATGTTCGGCCCGGTGGCGGATCGGCTTGAGGCTATCGGCGTGCCGCCGGCACTGTCGGCCGGGGTGGTCGTACTGCTGTTGCTGACGGTGATTTTCGGCGGGGTGGCGCTGTTTGCCGTGCCGCTGTCGGAATGGGTGGCGCGGGCGCCGACGATCTGGGAGAAGCTGCAAAACGAGATTTCGGCGCTGCGCGAACCGATGGAATCGGTAGCCGCGTTCCAGGAGCAATTGACCTCGGTGTTCGGCAGCGCCTCGGCCATGGCGGTGACGGTGGAGGATGGCGGACAGGTGATTGGCCTCGCCATGTTGGCGCCGGCCATCGGGGCGCAGGTGCTGATCTTTCTCGCCAGCCTTTATTTCTTCATGGCGACGCGGGACCATATCCGTGTCTCTGTACTGTCGCTGTGTGTCAGCCGGCGAATGCGCTGGCGCACGGCACATGTGTTTCTCGATGTGGAAACCAAGGTCAGCCGGTTTCTGCTGTCGATCACCTTCATCAATTTCTGTGTCGGCTGCGCGGTAACGCTGGCCATGTGGGCCATTGGCATGCCCTCGCCGATCCTGTGGGGCGCCATGGCGGCGGTGCTCAATTACATTCCCTATGTGGGGCAGGGTGTGATGATCCTGGTGCTGCTGGCCGTGGGACTGGGTACGCAGACGGGGCTCGAAAACATCCTGCTGCCGGTGGGGTGCTATGTGGCGATCAACTTTGTCGAGGGGCAAATCCTGACGCCGCATTTCATCGGGCGGACCATGACGCTCAACCCCTTCATCATTTTTCTGTCGATCACTTTCTGGCTGTGGGCCTGGGGGCCGGTGGGCGGGTTGGTTGCCGTGCCGACGCTGTTGATGGCGCATTCGATTCTCAGTCATGCGGTGCCGAGCAAGCCCGTCATGCCCAAGCGCCCGGTGCGGCGCACGCGGAATATGACCGACCGCGACGAGTTGCTGGCCAATGCCGCGGTGGCCATTCGCGAGCAGGCCGAGGAGCAGAAAAAGCCCGAAAGCAAGCGCAAGAACGAGCGCATGCAGCCCCCAGACGGCACCGCGCCAAGCGGGGCGGAGCCGGCGGCGTGAAGCTGGTTTGCACGCGCCCTGCTTGACGCGCGGGGGCAGATCGGAACACTGCATAGCCTGGTTCATATTGGGAGAGCATGGTGGCAGGCGAAGCGGTTGGACACGCGGCAGAAGCCGCATCGCATGGCATCGATCTGTTGCCGGTCGTGGCGCTGCTGGCCGCCGGGGTGATTGCCGTGCCGCTGTTCAAGCGGCTGGGGCTGGGCTCGGTGCTGGGCTATCTGGCGGCGGGGCTGCTGCTGGGGCCATCGGGTCTCGAAGTCATCAACGATCCGGCGTCGGTGCTGCATCTGGCCGAATTGGGCGTGGTGATGTTCCTGTTCATCATCGGGCTCGAAATGGAGCCATCGCGACTGTGGTCGCTGCGTAAGCAGATACTTGGGCTCGGCGTCATCCAGGTGGCGGTTTGCGGGCTGCTGCTGACCGGGGTGGGCATTCTGCTTGGCTTCGCGCCTGCCGTGGCCTTCGTCTTCGGCATGGGTTTCGTGCTGACTTCGACCGCCATCGTCATGCAGATTCTGGGCGAGCGGGGCGAGCTGTCGAGCGATAGCGGGCAGCGCATGGTCTCCATCCTGTTGCTCGAAGACCTCGCCATCGTGCCGCTTTTGGCTGTGGTCGCCATTCTGGCGCCGACGGGCGGGGAAGAAACGCTGGTGAGCCGGTTGACCGGCATTGCCATCGCGCTGGGCGCCATCGGCCTGCTGATTTTCCTTGGCCGGCGCATCATGAATCCGTTCTTTTCGCTCTTGGCTTCGACCAAGCTGCGCGAGGTGATGACCGCGGCGGCGCTGCTGGTGGTGCTGGGGGCGGCCTTGCTGTTCCAGGTCAGCGGGCTCTCCATGGCCATGGGGGCGTTCCTCGCCGGGGTGCTGCTGTCGACTTCGACCTTCCGTCACCAGCTCGAAGCCGATGTCGAGCCGTTCCGCGGCATCCTGCTGGGGCTGTTTTTCCTTGCCGTCGGCATGTCGCTCGATCTGGCGATCGTGCTGCAGAACTGGGGCATTATCGCCGTCAGCGTGGCGGCCTACATGCTGGTCAAGGCAGGGGCGATCTATGCCATAGCGCGCGCCCTCAAGTCGAGCCATGGCGAGGCGCTGGAGCGCGCGGTGCTGATGGGGCAGGGCGGCGAATTCGCCTTCGTGCTCTATACTACTGCCGCGACCGCCGGGCTGATCGACGGGCCGACCAATGCGATCTTTACCGCGACCGTCATCATCTCGATGGTGCTGACGCCATTCTTCATCATCGGGCTGCGCTATGTGCTGCCCAAGGAGGAGACGCAGTCGATGGAGGGCGTGGAAAAGGCCGATGGCCTGTCGGGCAAAATCCTCATCATCGGCTTTGGGCGCTTTGGGCAGATCGCCAGCCAGCCGCTGCTGGCCATGCACCATTCGGTGTCGATCATCGACAATGATACCGAGATGGTGCGGGTCGCCGCGCAGATCGGCTTCAAGGTCTATTATGGCGATGGCACGCGGCTCGATATCCTGCATGCGGCGGGTGCCGGCACGGCCGACGTGATCCTGATCTGCACCGACAAGAAGGAGCAGACCACCCGTATCGCCGAATTGCTACGCGATGAGTTCCCGCTGGTGCGGGTGATGGCGCGGGCGTTCGATCGTGGCCATGCCATGGAACTGATCAAGGTCGGCGTGGAATATCAGCTGCGCGAGATGTTCGAATCCGCGCTGACCTTCGGCGGCGACGTGATCAAGATGCTGGGCGCAAGCGAAGAAGAAGCCGCCGAAGTGGTGGAGGGCGTGCGCGATCGCGACCGGCAGCGCTTCGAAATGCAATTGGCGGGCGCCGATCAACTGGAGGGCAGCCGCCTGCTGCTCAGCAATGCGCGCGACCAGGCTCGCGAAGGCGGGGTGGTGTTGTCGGAGGAGGCGGTGGAGGACACCATCGCCAAGAGCACGCAGCCTGCGTCCTAGACATGGAAGGGCTGCGCGAGGGGGCTTCCGCCTGCCCAAATTAAGTGCAATGCTTGAGCACAACAGAGGGGAACTGTTCGTCATGAAAACTGGATTGCGATATGCCGCAAAAGCCAATCGTTTACGACGCGCCTACCCCCGAACGCCCTGCAGCAACAGTTGAGGCTATCCAGGGCGAGATCCTCGAAAGACTGATCTATTCTGTCGGCAAGGACCCGATTGTTGCGCGGCCACATGATTGGCTGGCGGCAACTATTCTGGCGGTGCGCGACCGGGTGATGGACCTCTGGATGGAGTCCTCGCGCGAGACGTGGCGGACCTCCAACAAGCGGGTGTATTATCTCAGCCTCGAGTTCCTGATCGGCCGGCTCATGCGCGATGCCATGAGCAATGTCGGGCTGATGGAGCCGGTGCAGGAAGCGCTCAAGAACCTCAATGTCGATCTGGGCGACCTGATCAATCTCGAGCCTGATGCGGCGCTTGGCAATGGTGGCCTCGGCCGGCTGGCCGCGTGTTTCCTCGAATCCATGTCGTCGGTGAAAATCCCGGCCTATGGCTATGGCATCCGCTATGTGCATGGCCTGTTCCGCCAGGAAATGAGCGAAGGCTGGCAGGTCGAACTGCCCGAGGAATGGCTGGCGCACGGCAATCCCTGGGAATTCGAGCGCCGCGAAAGCGCTTATGAGATCGGTTTTGGCGGTCATGTCGAGCCGGTCACCGATCCCGATGGCAGCGTGCGGCAGGAGTGGCGGCCCAATGACCATCTGCTGGCGGTGGCTTTTGACACCCCCATTGTGGGCTGGCGCGGGGCGCGGGTGAATACGTTGCGGCTGTGGAGCGCGCAGCCGATCGATCCCATCCTGCTCGACAAGTTCAATTCGGGCGACCATATCGGCGCGCTGGAAGAAAGCGCGCGGGCTGAAGCGATTACGCGGGTGCTTTACCCCGCCGATTCAACGGCGGCCGGCCAGGAATTGCGGCTGCGCCAGGAGTTTTTCTTCTCTTCGGCCTCGCTGCAGGACATCGTGCGGCGGCATCTGCAGCAATATGGCGACCTGGGGTCGCTCCCCGACAAGGTGGCCATCCAGCTCAATGACACGCATCCCTCGATCTCGATTGCCGAGCTGATGCGCATCCTGATCGACGACAATGGGCTCAAATGGGCCGATGCCTGGAAGCTGACGCGCGGCACGTTTGGCTATACCAACCACACGCTGTTGCCCGAGGCGCTGGAAAGCTGGCCGGTGGCGCTGCTGGAGCGGCTGCTGCCACGCCATATGCAGATCATCTACCAGATCAATGCCGATGTGCTGGCCGAGGCGCGGCAGCGCGCCAAGTTCAACGATGCGCAGATCGCCAATGTGTCGCTGATCGACGAAGCTGGCGGCCGCCGGGTGCGCATGGGGCAATTGGCCTTTGTGGGCTCGCACTCGATCAATGGCGTGTCGGCGCTGCATACCGAATTGATGAAGCAGACGGTGTTTTCCGACCTGCACAAGCTCTATCCCGACCGCATCAACAACAAGACCAATGGCATTACGCCGCGCCGCTGGCTGATGCAGTGCAATCCCGCGCTGACCAAGCTGATTGGCGAGCGGATCGGTACGGGGTTTCTCGACGATATCGACCTGCTACAGGGCCTCAAGGCACATGCCGAGGACCCGGGATTTCAGGCGCAATTTGCTGCCGTCAAAACCGCCAACAAGCAGCGCCTGGCCAAGTTGATCAAGGACCGGATGGGCATCACTGTGTCGTCGGACGCGCTGTTCGACGTGCAGATCAAGCGCATCCACGAATATAAGCGCCAGCTGCTCAACATCATTCAAGCCGTTGCCGCCTATGACGAAATTCGTGCGCATCCGGAACGCGAATACGTTCCGCGCGTTAAGATTTTCGCAGGCAAGGCGGCTCCGGGCTATTGGAACGCCAAGCTCATCATCAAGCTGATCAATGATGTCGCCAAGGTCATCAATCACGATCCAGCGGTGCGTGGCCTGCTCAAGGTGGTGTTCCTGCCCAATTACAATGTGAGCCTGGCCGAAGTGATCGTTCCCGCCGCTGATTTGTCCGAACAGATTTCGACCGCGGGCATGGAAGCGTCGGGCACGGGCAATATGAAATTCATGGCCAATGGCGCCATCACCATCGGGACGATGGACGGCGCCAATGTGGAAATGCACAAGGAAGTGGGGGCCGACAATATCGTTATTTTCGGGCTCTCCACCGAAGAGGTGAATGAGAAGCGGGCCAAGGGCGACCTGCCCAAGGACGCTATCGAAGCCTCGCCACGGCTCAAGGAAGCGCTGGAATCGATCTCCTCGGGCGTGTTCTCGCCCGATGATCCGAACCGCTATCGCGATCTGATCGGCGGGCTCTATGACCATGACTGGTTCATGGTGGCGCGCGATTTCGATGCCTATGTCGCGGCCCAGGCCGAGGTGGATGCGCTGTGGAATGACAAGCGGCACTGGAACGCCGTGGCCATCCGCAACACGGCGAGCGTGGGGTTCTTCTCCTCGGATCGCACGATACGGCAATATGCGAAGGATATTTGGGGCGTCGGGGCGACGCCGGCATGATTGTGAGCCGCGAGGCACCCGACGGACAAGATCGGGCTCGCTTGATGTTTGGATTTAGAACCCGCAGGGCCATCGGCCCGCAGGCGGTTCACGGGGGGACGTGCGTGTGACCAAGGAAATCTGGCAAGCCGATACCAGGGACGTCGACGCAATCGTCAATGGCCGCCATTCCAACCCCTTCGCCTTTCTGGGGCTGCAGGAGGTGGAGGGCAATTGGGTGCTGCGCGCGTTCATTCCCCATGCCGAAATGGTGACGGCCTTCACGCTGGATGGTACCGAGCTGGGGCATTTGTTCCCACGTCATCCGAGCGGGTTTTTTGAAGGCAAGGTGACGGTGGACCGCCGCCAGCCGATCCGCTACCGCGCCAAGAATGCGGGTGGCGAATGGGATGTTTATGATCCCTATTCCTTTGGTCCCGTGCTGGGGCCGATGGACGATTACTTTATCGGGGAGGGCAGCCATCTCAGGCTGTTCGATAAGCTGGGCGCCCACGAAATGGAATTCGAGGGCATCCACGGCACCCATTTCGCGGTCTGGGCACCCAATGCGCAACGCGTCAGCGTGGTCGGCCCGTTCAACGAATGGGATGGCCGGCGCAATCCGATGCGCAATCGCTTCGAGACCGGCATCTGGGAAGTGTTCGTGCCGATCCTGGGGACCGGCACGCTCTATAAATTCGAGATCGTGGGGCCCGACGGGGTGGTGCAGCCGCTCAAGGCCGATCCCTTTGCGCGGCAGTCCGAATTGCGACCGCGCACGGCTTCGGTCGTGCCTGATCCGACCCCGTTCACCTGGAGCGATGCCAAATATATCGAAGAACGCGCGACCCGCGATTGGCGGCGGACGCCGATGTCGATCTATGAGGTGCATCTGGGCAGCTGGCGCCGCCGGCCCGATGGCGGGTTCCTGACCTATGATCAGCTGGCCGAGCAGCTGGTGCCCTATGCGGCCGACATGGGCTACACCCATATCGAGCTGCTGCCGATCAGCGAGCACCCGTTTGATCCGAGCTGGGGCTATCAGCCCACCGGGCTTTATGCGCCCACGGCGCGATTTGGCGATCCGGCGGCGTTTGCCCGCTTCGTCAATGCCGCCCATGAAGCGGGGCTGGGCATAATCCTCGATTGGGTGCCGGCGCATTTCCCCACCGACGCGCATGGCCTGGCCCATTTCGATGGTACCGCGCTTTACGAACATGCCGATCCGCGGCAGGGCTATCACCCCGACTGGAACACCGCGATCTATAATTTCGGGCGCAAGGAAGTGGTGAGCTTCCTCGTCAACAACGCGCTCTATTGGCTGGAAAAATTCCATATCGATGGCCTGCGCGTCGATGCGGTCGCTTCCATGCTCTATCTCGATTATTCGCGCAAACCCGGCCAATGGGTGCCCAACCAGCATGGCGGCAACGAGAATCTGGAAGCCGTCGAATTCCTGCGCCGGGTGAATACGGAAGCCTATCGGCTGCATCCCGGCACGTTCATGATTGCCGAGGAATCCACGGCCTGGCCCGGCGTCAGCCAGCCGGCCTATACCGGTGGACTGGGCTTTGGCTTCAAGTGGAATATGGGCTTCATGAACGACACTTTGC
Source organism: Devosia sp. ZW T5_3 (assembly GCF_044987315.1). Lineage (NCBI taxonomy): Bacteria > Pseudomonadati > Pseudomonadota > Alphaproteobacteria > Hyphomicrobiales > Devosiaceae > Devosia > Devosia sp. ZW T5_3. Next base: position 299,771 of record NZ_JBJDRE010000003.1, on the reverse strand, counting down.
GCTTCATGAGCCGCGAGCCGGTGCATCGCAAATTCCACCACAACGACATGACCTTTGGCGCGGTCTATGCCTTCTCGGAAAACTTCGTGCTGCCGCTGAGCCACGACGAAGTGGTGCATGGCAAGGGCTCGCTGCTGGAGAAAATGCCGGGCGATGATTGGCAGAAATTTGCCAATCTGCGGGCCTATTACGCTTTCATGTGGGGGCATCCGGGCAAGAAGCTGCTGTTCATGGGCCAGGAATTCGCGCAGCGCGAGGAATGGGCCGATGGCAAATCGCTCGATTGGTATCTGCTCGATGCCGGGATGCATGAAGGCACGCGCCGGCTGATTGCGGACCTGAACCTGGCCTATCGCCAATTGCCCGCTTTGCATGAGCGCGATTGCGAGCCGGACGGTTTTGAATGGGTGATCGGCAATGATCACGCCAATTCGGTGCTCGCCTGGCTGCGCAAGGCGCCGGGGGCCGATCCGGTTTTGGTCGTCTCCAATTTCACGCCAGTGCCACGCAATGGGTACAAAGTGCCCATGCCGCTTGTCGGCAAGTGGATCGAGCGCATCAATACCGATGCCGGTTGGTATTCGGGATCCAACACGGGCAACCAGGGTGCCGTGGAGGCTCATGCCGTTGAGGGGCGGCATTGGCCGGCGGAGGCAGAGCTATATCTGCCGCCGTTATCGACGCTGTTCTTGAAATTCGAGCCCGAATGATCGGGTGTGAGGGATACGTCCCGGATCAATCCGGGCGACGCGTGGAGGGTTAGAAATGGCAGACTATAGAATTCCATCACCATTGGCCCGCGAGGCCATGGCCTATGTGCTTGCGGGGGGGCGCGGCACGAGACTCATGGAACTGACGGACCGGCGCGCCAAGCCGGCGGTGTATTTTGGCGGCAAGTCCCGCATCATCGACTTTGCGTTATCGAATGCGATCAATTCGGGCATTCGCCGGATTTCGGTGGCGACGCAATATCAGGCCCACAGCCTGATCCGCCACCTGTCGCGCGGCTGGAACTTCCTGCGCCAGGAACGTAACGAAAGCTTCGACGTGCTGCCCGCCAGCCAGCGGGTGGCCGAGGACATGTGGTATGCCGGCACGGCCGACGCCGTGTACCAGAACATGGACATTATCGAGGATTACGGCGCCCGCTATATCGTGATCCTGGCTGGCGACCATATCTACAAGATGGACTATGAAATCATGCTGCGCCAGCATGTGGACACCGGCGCCGATGTAACGATCGGGTGCCTTGAAGTGCCGCGCATGGAGGCTACCGGCTTCGGCGTGATGGCGGTCGACGGGCGCGACCGGGTGGTCGATTTCGTGGAAAAGCCCAAGGACCCGCCGGGTATTCCGGACAATCCGAACATGGCTTTGGCGTCGATGGGCATTTATGTGTTCGAGACGCGGTTCCTGATGGAGCAATTGCGCCGCGACGCCGCGACGGAGGGCTCGAGCCGCGATTTCGGCAAGGATATCATTCCCTATATCGTCAAGAACGGCACGGCCTGGGCGCATCGCTTCAACCGCTCCTGTGTCCGCTCGAGCAAGGAAGAAGTCAGCTATTGGCGCGATGTCGGCACGATCGACGCCTATTGGAAGGCCTCGATCGATCTGACCGATATCGAGCCGCAGCTCGATCTTTACGATCGCGACTGGCCGATCTGGACCTATGCCGAGATCACGCCGCCGGCCAAGTTCGTGCATGATTTTGATGGGCGGCGCGGCTCGGCGGTCAATTCGCTGGTCTCGGGCGATTGCATCATTTCGGGCGGGCATTTGCAGCGCACGCTGCTCTCGACCGGTTCGCGCGTGCATTCCTATTCGGAACTGCATGAGGCGGTGGTGCTGCCCTATTGCGATATCGGACGCAATGCGCGGCTCAAGAAGGTGGTGATCGACCGCGGCGTCAATATTCCCGAGGGACTGGTGGTCGGTGACGATCCCGAATTCGACGCCAAATGGTTCAGGCGCACCGATGACGGGGTGACGCTGATCACGCAGGCCATGATCAACAAATATCTGGCGAGCCGATGATCGAAGTCCTCTCGGTTGCTTCCGAGCTCTATCCGCTGATCAAGACCGGCGGTCTGGCCGATGTCACCGGGGCGCTCCCCGGTGCCTTGGCGCAAAGCGGCATTACCATGCGCACCCTGGTGCCGGGCTATCCGGCGGTGATGGGCAAGCTGACTGGCGGGCGGGTGGTGGCTGAGATCGCCGACCTGTTCGGCGTGCCGGCCAAGCTCATTGCCGGCCGGGTGGCGGGCCTCGATATCATCGTTATCGAAGCGCCCGCGCTTTATGACCGGCCGGGCAATCCCTATGTCAGCCCCGATGGCTGGGACTGGTCGGACAATTGGAAGCGCTTTGCCGCCCTGAGCTGGGTGGCGGCCGAGCTAGGGCAGGGGCTGGTGGAGGGCTATTTGCCCCAGATCATCCATGCGCATGACTGGCAGGCGGGGCTGGCCCCCGCCTATATCAAATATGGTCCATCCGACCGCGTCAAAACGGTGATGACGGTGCATAACATGGCGTTCAAGGGCTTTTTCGGGCCCGAGATTTTCTCGCAGCTGCGGCTGCCGCCGCATGCCTATGGGGTCAATGGCGTCGAATATTACGGCGGCATTTCCTATCTCAAATCGGGCATGGAATGCGCTGACTATGTCACCACCGTCAGCCCCAATTATGCCGATGAAATCCGCACTCCGGCATTCGGTATGGGGCTGGAAGGCCTGCTCAATGGCCGGGCCGATACGGTGCTGGGCATTCTCAACGGCATCGATATTACCGCCTGGGACCCGGCGACGGATAAAGCGCTGGTGCAACCCTATGGCATCAACACGATCCACCAGCGCCGCGCCAACAAGCTGGCCGTGGCCGATCGCTTCGGGCTTGATGGCGTCGATGGCCCGCTGTTCTGCGTGGTCAGCCGGCTGACCGACCAGAAGGGCATGGACCTGCTGTTGCAGATCGTGGACGGAATGGTCGATCTGGGCGCGCGGCTCGCCGTGCTGGGGTCGGGCGAGGGGTATCTGGAAGACGGCTTCCGCTATGCCTCGGCCCGCCATCCGGGGAAGGTCGCGATCATCACCGGCTATAACGAAGATCTCTCCCATCTGATGCAAGGAGGGTGCGACGCAATCCTGATCCCGTCCCGGTTCGAGCCCTGCGGGCTGACCCAGCTTTATGGGTTGCGCTATGGCTGCGTGCCGGTGGTCAGCCGCATTGGCGGGCTGGCCGATACGGTGATCGATGCCAATCCGGCCGCAATTGCCGCCGAAGTTGCAACCGGCGTCATGTTCGACGCCGGCAGCGCGCATGCGCTGTATGAAGCCATCCGGCGCACCGTCCGGCTCTATGCCAATGACAAGCTCTGGAAGAAAATCCAACGGCGGGGAATGAAGTCGGACGTCTCCTGGGAAACCAGCGCAGCACGCTATGCCGATCTCTACGCCACCCTTATCGGGCAGAAGACAGATGACAGTTCAGACGATTAAGACCACTCCATTTGGTGACCAGAAGCCTGGCACATCGGGCCTGCGCAAGCGGGTGACTGTGTGGCAGCAGCCCAATTACGTCGAGAACTATATCCAGGCCATCTTCGATAGCCTCGAGGGCTTTGAGGGGCAGACGCTGGTGATCGGCGGCGATGGCCGGTTCTACAATGACGCGGCCATTCAGAAGGCCATCCGCATCGCTGCGGCCAATGGCTTCGGCAAGGTGTTGGTCGGCCAGAACGGCCTGCTGTCCACGCCGGCCGCCAGCCACGTCATCCGCCATAACAAGGCGTATGGCGGGCTGGTTCTGTCGGCCAGCCACAATCCGGGCGGACCGGATGGCGATTTCGGTATCAAGTACAATATTTCCAATGGCGGGCCGGCGCCTGAGAAGATCACCGATGCGGTGTTCGAGCGGACCAAGGTGATCGACAGCTACAAAAGCGTTGATGCGCCCGATATCGCGCTGGGCCAGATCGGCACCCAGCAAGTGGGCGGCATGGTGGTCGAGGTCATCGATCCGGTGACCGATTATGCGGCGCTGATGGAGACGCTGTTCGATTTTCCGGCGATCCGGGCGCTGTTTGCCTCGGGCTTCACCATGACGTTTGACGCCATGCATGCCATTACCGGCCCCTATGCCCATGCCATTCTCGAAGGCAAGCTCGGGGCGGCCAAGGGCAGTGTGGTCAACGGCACGCCATCGCCCGATTTCGGCAAGGGCCATCCTGACCCGAACCTGGTCTATTGCAAGGACATGTTCGACCTGCTGATGACGCCAGAAGGCCCCGATTTCGGCGCCGCCTCGGATGGCGATGGCGATCGGAACCTGATCATCGGCAAGAACCGCTTCGTGACGCCTTCGGATTCCTTGGCACTGCTCGCCGCCAATGCGCATCTGGCGCCGGGCTACAAGGCTGGCATTGCCGGCATTGCCCGCTCCATGCCGACCAGCGCCGCGGCCGATCGCGTGGCCGAGAAGCTGGGCATCGAGATGCATGAGACCCCGACCGGCTGGAAGTTCTTTGGCAATCTGCTGGACGCCGGTCGTGTCACCATTTGCGGCGAGGAAAGTGCCGGCACAGGCTCCAACCATGTGCGCGAGAAGGATGGGCTCTGGGCCGTGCTGCTCTGGCTCAACATCATTGCCGCGCGCAAGCAGGGCGTCGACCAGATCGTGCGCGAGCATTGGGCCACCTATGGCCGCAACTACTATACCCGCCACGATTATGAAGAGGTCGATGCTTCCATTGCCGGCAAGCTGGTCGATGACTTGCGTGCGCAATTGCCGGCGCTGGCGGGAAAGACCTTCGGGGAAGACCTGCAAGTCGCCTATGCCGATGACTTCACCTATCACGATCCGGTGGATGGTTCGACCAGCGCCAAGCAGGGTATCCGTATCGGTTTTACTGATGGATCGCGCATTGTTCTGCGGCTGAGTGGAACGGGTACGGTCGGCGCGACGTTGCGGCTCTACCTTGAACGATACGAAGCCGCCGACGGACGGCATGACCTGGATACCCAGCTGGCGCTGGAGCCGCTGATCGCGCTGTCGGAGACCCTGGCGGGGATCAAGCAGCGCACCGGCCGCGAGCAGCCGAGCGTCATCACCTGAACGCCGCGGCGAAATGACGACATTCGCCGGCGAATTGACGAAATCAAATCGCCGGCTCTAGATTTTTATAGTTGCATGTATCCCGCGAGGACCGGTTTCGGTGCTCGCGGCATGCCTTGATACTGGACGACCCATGAAACCAGAACTGGTCCCCAATGGCGGGACGACGGATCGACTTGGTGCAACACTTGTGGCGGACGGCGTCAATTTCGCCGTCTATTCCGAAAGCGCCTCGGCGATCTGGGTATCGATCTACAACGAACAGGACGAGGAAACCGACCGCTTCGAGCTGGACGTGCATCGCGACCACATCCATGCCGGGTTGGTTACCGGACTGGGCGCTGGCACGCGCTATGGGCTGCGGGCCGATGGCGAATACAATCCCGACCAGGGCCTGTTCTTTGATCCGCAAAAACTGCTGGTCGATCCCTATGCCAAGCGGCTCGACCGGGTGTTCGTGCGCTCGCCCAGGCTGCGGCTGGATCGCGCCGAGGCGGTGGATACCGCGCCGCTGGTGCCCAAGGCCATTGTCGTTACGCCCAATGACGAATTGATCCTGCCGCGCAAGAAGGCGCCGGGACTGTTCTACGAAATGAATGTGCGCGGCTATACGATGCGCCATCCCAGCGTGCAGGGGCCGTTGCGCGGCACCGTGGCGGCGCTGACCACGCAGCGGGTGATCGACCATCTCAAATTCATTGGCGTCGATACACTGCAATTGATGCCGACGGCCGCTTGGATCGACGAGGGACATTTGCCGGCATTGGGGTTGACCAATGCCTGGGGCTATAATCCGGTAGTTTATTCAGCCATCGATCCGCGCCTGGCGCCGCGGGGGCCGCATGAATTGCGGAACATGACCGATCTCTACCGCAAGAACGGCATCTCGGTGATCCTCGACGTGGTCTATAACCATACCGGGGAGGGTGATGCCGACGGCCCCATGCTCAGCCTGATGGGGCTGGACGCCAAGACCTATTACCGGTTCGTCGAAGTCGACGGCAAACAGCATCTGGTCAACGATACCGGCACCGGCAATACGCTACGCTGCGATCATCCTGCGACGCAGCGGCTGGTGATCGACAGCCTGCGCTATTGGGTCGAGGAAATGGGGGTTTCCGGCTTCCGCTTCGACCTGGCCACCGTGCTGGGCCGCGAGCCGGGATTCAATCCGAACGCCGAAATGCTCAAGAAGATCAAAGCCGATCCGGTCTTGAGCCAGTGCATCCTGGTGGCCGAGCCATGGGACCCGGGTCCGGGTGGCTATCACCTTGGCCAGTTCGGCAAGGAATTCAAAGAGCACAACGACACCTATCGCGACGAAATCCGCGGCTTCTGGCGCGGTGAAGACGGCAAGATCGGTGCGCTGGCCGGCAAGGTTGCCGGCTCGGCCGAGATTTTTGACAGTGCGGGCCGCAAGCCCAGCAATGGCGTCAATATGCTGGCCGTGCATGACGGGTTCACCCTGCGCGACCTGGTCAGCTATAGCGACAAGCATAATGACGCCAATGGCGAGGGCAATCGCGACGGCCACAACCACAATCAATCGTGGAATTGCGGCGCCGAGGGCGAGACGGACGATCCCGCCATCAATGCGGCACGCAAGCGCGATGTGCGGGCGCTGCTGGCGACGCTGTTCCTGTCGCGCGGCACGCCGCTGCTGCAGCAGGGCGACGAAATGTTCCGCACCCAGCAGGGCAATAACAATGCCTATGCGCAGGACAATGAAATCACCTGGCTCGATTGGGAAGCGGCGGATGGCGAACTGGTGAATTTCGTCGCTGCCGTGAATGGTTTCCGCAAGGCGCATTCGGCGCTGACGCATGACCATTTCCTCACCGGCCAGGACAAGAATGGCGTGCGCGACGTGGCCTGGCTGCATCCCGATGGCCGCGAAATGAATGAGGGCGACTGGCGTGATTCAGCCGCCTCGGTGCTGGGCATGCAGCTGACCAACAAGGACGATCAGGTGCTGGTCTGGTTCAATCGCCGCACCGAACCGGTAGTGGCGCGGCTGCCGGAAGGGAACTGGGCGGTTGGCATCCAGTCGGACAGCAGTGCGGAGATAGCTTTTTCCGAGGGCACGGCCACGCTGACGCCGCGTTCCGTGGTGGCGCTGGTCAGGGCGTGAAATACGCTCTGCCGCGGTATCAGGGCTGACCATCGCAAAGCCGTAATTGCGCCCGGACAATTCCATCAATTGCCCGAACATTTGCCGCGGCGGGCGCGCAGCTTGTGGCTGTCGCCCGCACCGTCCCTTGTGGGCTGATAATGGCGCCGGACCGCTGCACAGGGTCCGGCGCCGTTTTATTCGGCGGCTACCGCATCGGTGAAGCCGCCAGCCTTTTCGATGAAGCCGATGATCTGGTCGAGGCTCTCGCGCCGCAGCAGGTCGGTGAAGACATAGGGCCGCCCTTCGCGCACTTTCTGGCTGTCGCTTTCCATCACCTCAAGGCTGGCGCCGACATATTGCGCCAGATCGGTATGGGTGATGACCAGCAGGTCGGAGCGCGAAATGGCCGGGCCGCCCTTGCGGGGGATTTTTTCGCCCTGGGCGACAGAGATCACATAGATGGTGAGATCCGCCAGGTCCGGCGAGAAGGTCGCGGCCAGATTGTCGCCGCCACTCTCGATCAGGATGATGTCGAGATCGGGGAATTTGCGGTTGAGATCGTCGATGGCGGCGAGATTGAGCGAGGCGTCTTCGCGGATGGCGGTGTGGGGGCAGCCGCCGGTTTCGACGCCGACGATGCGGTCTTCGGAAATGGCCTGCGCGCGGGCGAGGATCAGCGCGTCCTCGCGGGTATAGATGTCATTGGTGACCACGGCCATGGAATAGCGGTCGCGCAAAGCCTTGAGCAGCATTTCGCACAGCGTCGTCTTGCCCGAACCGACGGGGCCGCCAATGCCGATGCGCAGGGGACCATTTAGCGATTTCATAGCAGCCTCATGAGGGTGAGTGCGACAAAGCCTGCGCCGAGCAACAGGCAGAGGGGGGAATAGACGCGGCTGTCATTCAGCCGGAAATTGGGCTCGGGCGTCTTGCCGGCCCACCAGGGCGTGTAGCCGATGACGCCACGGGCGAGGAATATGGCAGCGACGGGAATGCCGAGCAGGGTCAGCGTCGTGCCGCCGCTGTCATGATCGGCCAGGGCCAGCGCCAGGATGCCGGCGGCCAGCGTTGCCACGGCCACGGCGAAGGAGGCGAGGCGCGGCGGCATGCGTTCGATGTCGCGGAAGCCGACTACGGTCTGGGCCAGCAGCTTCTCGTCGCGAATGGGCCAGGTGCGGCCGAAGGACCAGAGCAGATGGGCAAAGGACACGGCCAGCAAGGCGATGAACATGAATGCGGAAATCAGCATGCTCATGAGCGGAAAATTCTCGTCGTCAGGGTTTCATGGGCCATTTGGGCGATATCAGCGGCATAGGCGATGGAGCCGATATCGTCCAGCGTCGCATGCTCGCACAGCACAGCCATTTCGGAAATGGGGCGTTCCAGCGCGGCCATGATGGCAAGGCCATCGGACTGGCCGATGGGGATCAGTCGCACGGCGACCGACACCTGGGCATGCACCGTGGCGGTGAGGTAAGCCGTGAGCGCCGCCTGCAGCTCGATGCCGTGGCTGGCGGCGATGGCCCCGACCGCGATGGGATAGGGACAGGGGCGCGGCAGGATGTCCAGCACGGGTGACGGCCAGGCCTTTGCGGCCGTCGCGAAGGCGTCGCCGGTTATGGTAGTTTCGTCGTGCCGCTCGCGGGCGGGTGTCAAAGCGAGGCAGAGATCGGCTAGGTCGTGCAGGGCTGTGGCGTGCGTGCTGCCGCGATGGGCATGGGCGAAGAGGATGGCGTCGGTGCGCAGGCCGCCATGGGCGAGGATGCCCTCGATCCATTGCTGGGTACTTGCGCGGTCAATCACCACGCCTTTGACGATGGCGGCTTCGAGCCCCGCCGACCAGGCGAAGGCGCCTACGGGAAAGGCTGGCGACAGCCAGGTCAGCAGCTTTTGCAGATCGCTCATCGCGCCAGCAGCGCGTGGCCGGCATCGCTATGGCTGTGATAGGCGCCATGCTCGGCATAGAAGGGCTCGGTGACATTGCTCACTGTCGCGCCCAGGCCTTCGAGCATAGTTTTGAGCACGTGGTCGCGCTTGATCAGGATGCGGTCCGCTTCGAGCTGCGCCGAAGTGTGGCGATTGCCGATATGCCAGGCGAGCCGCACCAGATGGGCGGTGTCGCGGCCGCGCACTTCATAGAGCAATTCTTCGGCGGCGATGATTTCCACCAGCTGGCCATCATCGAGCAGAAGCGCACTTTTGTGCTCGAGTGTAATGGTCTGGGGGAAGTCCACCATCACCTCGGCGCCGCCGCGCAGGCGCAGCAATTTGCGCCGCAGGCGGCGTTCGTCATGTTCGAGAACAACGAGGTCGAAAGGGGTGCCCTGCCCATGGTCTGGCGGCAGGATGGAGACGGCACGAAGCATGAAGAACTTTCCGACGATAGCGAGGCTTCCCGGCCCGCGTCCACCCTAGCGCGTCAGGTCATGGTATTGAAGACCTTGATGATCCAATAGAGCTGATAGCCGATGTGCAATGCCGGTATGGCCACATGCAGCCGCCGACTGGCCGACCAGATACCCAGCGCGCAGAGCACCAGGCCGAACGGCACTTGCAGGAAATAATCCGGCCCGAAGCGTTCCCAATGTTCGGCGCCCTTGATCAGCGTATCGATGGAATCGAACACGAAGGTCGCCGCCAATAGGCCGAAGAACCATTTGCGCCGCTTGAGGAAGAAATCCTCATAGCCGGCATATTCGGTGATGTTGTCGGGGAAGAGCAAAGCCGCCATCAGGAACAGCGTGACGGCGTAGAAAATGAGGAAGAAGAACAGCCCGAACGACCAGCTATTGATCTGGAACAGGGCAAATTCCCACCACCAGAACAGCACGAGTTCCACCAGGATCGAACCCACCCAGAGCAGGTGGACGGTAGAAGGCCTGTTGCGATTGGGATGCTGGATAAGCCCGGCAACACCCATCAGCAGGCGGGTGATGCCAAGGCCGATAACCATGCCCATGACGATGCGGATATGGGGGAACAGCTCTGGGTGGATCGGCTGCGGGTCCATATCGGCTCAGGGTGCGTTGCTGGCTTCGGAGCAGGAGCTGACTGCCGGAGCGTCCTCGCCCAGTGTCGTGTCATGCAGGCTCGCTTCGGCGCCTTCCGTCAGCCAGGCCCATTGGCCCGAGACATAGCGCACGCCGGAGCCGGATACGACGGAGGCAAAGACCAGCTTTTCGGTTTCCTCGGGCACATTGACCAGCGCCAGGAAATTGGGCGAGGCATTGATGTAATCGACCGTCAGCGGCACGCCGGTTCCACATTCATATTGCACGGTGCGCTTTTGGATATCGGCCGAGGCATCGGTGCCCAAGGTGAGCGACAACGACGCCTCGACGCCGTGTGCGGCCGTTACCGCGCCGGTCAGAAGCAATGCTGTGAGAATCGTCTTCATGAAGATCATTTTGGCGCTGACTCCTCGCTTGTCCAGCGCCAAGATTGGACCATGCAGGCGGCGGAAATTGGATCGGCTGAGCGATTTAGACGAGATAAACGATCAGCAACGCGGCGATGATGGCTACCGCATCTTCGATCAATGCGGCTGGCTGGTCCTTGCCGAAGGACGCCGCCAGGCGGGAACGCGCCTCGGCGCCGCCATAGGTGCCGATGACGGCACCGACCGCGCCGAGAATGGCGCCAATGATCCAATTGCCCGGCAGCAGCGCGCCACACAGGGCGCCGAGCACGATGCGGGCACCGAATTGGACCGGTACCTTGCGGCTGGGCGTCTTGGGCAATTGGTCAGTGACCAGCTCGCCGATGGCCAGAATGGTCAGGATGATGACGGTCGGCAGCGCGCCGATAAAGCTGAGCTGGGTGCCGGCAAAGTCGATCCAACCCAGATAAGCCGCCCAACTGATGGCGGCCAATGGTGTCATGGCCCGCAGACCCGCAACCACCCCGATAAGCAGTGCAAAGACGTAGATCATTCTGGATGCCCCAATCCGAGCGGACCCATTGCCGCAAGGCCAAGACTATCCCGTTCTACGCCAAGCGCAATCGCCTAGAACAGGAAGTAACGCTGGGCCATCGGCAGCACCGTTGCCGGCTCGCAGGTGAGCAAAACGCCATCGGCGCGCACTTCATAGGTTTCGGGGTCGACCTCGATAAAGGGCGTTGCCGAATTGTGGATCATCGAGGACTTACCGATGCCGCCCCGCGTATTGCCCACGGGCAGCATATGCTTTTCGACGCCCAGCTTGTTGCGCAGGCCATCGTCATAGGCGGCCTGGGACACGAAGGTTACCGAGGAGCTGGTGCGCAGCTTGCCGAACGAGGCGAACATGGGCCGGTAATGCATCGGCTGGGGCGTGGGGATTGAGGCATTGGGGTCGCCCATGGGCGCCGCCGCAATCGAGCCGCCCAGCAGCACCATTTCCGGCTTCACGCCGAAAAAAGCCGGGCTCCACATCACCAAATCGGCGCGTTTGCCCACTTCCACCGAGCCGATATGCTGGCTCATGCCATGGGTGATGGCCGGATTGATGGTGTATTTGGCAATGTAGCGCTTGACGCGGAAATTGTCGTTTTCGCCGGTTTCCTCCGGCAGGCGACCGCGCTGCTTCTTCATCTTGTCGGCGGTTTGCCAGGTGCGGATCATCACTTCGCCGACGCGGCCCATGGCCTGGCTGTCCGAGGAAATGATCGAGAGCGCGCCGATATCGTGCAGGATATCCTCGGCCGCGATGGTCTCCTTGCGGATGCGGCTTTCGGCAAAGGCCACGTCCTCGGGAATGGACGAGGACAGGTGGTGGCACACCATGAGCATGTCGAGATGCTCGGCGATGGTGTTCTGCGTATAGGGCCGGGTCGGGTTGGTCGAGGACGGGATGACATTGGGCAGGCCCGCCACCCGCAGAATATCGGGGGCATGGCCACCGCCGGCGCCTTCGGTGTGGAAGGCATGGATGGTCCGGCCCTTGAAGGCGGCGATCGTGTCTTCGACGAACCCGCTCTCGTTGAGCGTATCGGTGTGGATCATCACCTGGACGTCGAATTCGTCGGCGACCGACAGGCAATTGTCGATGGTGGCAGGGGTGGTGCCCCAATCCTCATGCAGCTTGAGTGAGGACACCCCCGCCAGCACCATTTCGGCCAGCGGCGCGGGCAGGGAGGCATTGCCCTTGCCGGCCAGCGCCAGGTTCATCGGGAAGCCGTCAAAGCTCTCGATCATGCGTTGGGCATGCCAGGCGCCGGTGCAGGTGGTGGCCAGCGTGCCATGGGCCGGGCCCGAACCACCGCCGAGCATGGTGGTCACCCCGCTCATCAGGGCTTCCTCGATCTGCTGGGGGCAGATGAAGTGAATATGAGCGTCGAACCCGCCCGCCGTGATGATGCGGCCTTCGCTGGCGATGACTTCGGTCGAGGGGCCGATAATGATGGTGACGCCCGGCTGGGTATCGGGATTGCCGGCCTTGCCGATGGCGGCGATCAGGCCGTTCTTGAGGCCGATATCGGCTTTGTAGATGCCGGAATGGTCGATGATCAGCGCATTGGTGATGACAGTGTCGACCGCACCCTCGGCCCGGGTGCGCTGGCTTTGACCCATGCCGTCGCGGATCACCTTGCCGCCGCCGAATTTGACCTCCTCACCATAGATGGTGAAGTCCTTTTCCACTTCGACGAAGAGTTCGGTATCGGCCAGGCGCACCTTGTCGCCGGTGGTCGGGCCGTACATGTCGGCATAGGTGGCGCGGGAAATGCGGGCTGGCATGGTAACTCCGGCTTAGTGGGCCTTGGACGCGGCGGGCTTGGCGTGCTTGCGATATTGGGCGACGCTGGCGGCGATGACGGTATCGAGCAATTGCTCGCCCTCGTGCAGCATTTTGTCGTTCTGGCGGCTGGCGACCAAAGACAGGGCAAGCGCCTGTAGCGCATAGGCTGCCTTGTCCTTGCCATCGGCGACCAGCTGGTTGCCTTCCTTTTCGATCTGCTTGAGCAGACGGGCAAAATCGGCAGCGGGTAGGCCGGTCTTGAAGCCGCGCCAATCCTTGGCGCCGCCCCGGTCGATCAGGCCGACGGTCGAGCCGCCGAGCAGATACATGGCTTCGCCATCGTCGACGCCGGCTTCGGTCAGGTCCCGCAATACAGCGGCGAGGCGCTGGCGCAGGTCGGCAAGGCGGGTATCGGTATTGGTCTGTTCAGTCATTGTCTCAGAGTTGTCCCATGATCTGCTGGCGGAAGCCGTAAACGGTGCGGCTGCCGCTCAATGGCACGAGCCGGACTTCGCGGGTCTGGCCCGGTTCGAAGCGCACTGCAGTGCCTGCGGCGATATCGAGCCGCATGCCGCGCGCCTGCTCGCGGTCAAACCGCAGCCCGGCATTGGTTTCGTAGAAATGATAATGCGAGCCGACCTGGATCGGTCGGTCGCCGGTATTGGCCACCTCGATGGTGATCTGGGGCGCACCGACATTGAGTTCGATATCGCCGGACTGGGGAATGACTTCACCGGGGATCATGCCGGGCTCCTAGCGAATGGGTTGGTGGACGGTGACGAGCTTGGTGCCGTCGGGGAAGGTGGCCTCCACCTGGATATCATGGATCATTTCGGGGATGCCCTCCATCACCTGATCGCGGGTGATGACATGGGCGCCGGCCTCCATCAGTTCGGCCACCGGACGGCCGTCGCGAGCGCCTTCGACCACGAAATCGGTGATCAGCGCGATCGCTTCGGGATGGTTGAGCTTGACGCCCCGCTCGAGCCGCTTGCGGGCCACGATGGCCGCCATAGCGATCAGCAGTTTGTCTTTTTCGCGCGGAGTGAGATTCATCGAGATGTCCTAAAGATGCCAGAGACGCGGCAGAGTGCCGGCGCGAGCCAATGCGCCAAGAATTGGAACGATCATGCGGCGAAGCGCAAGCCCGGAATTTGCCATGGCTCGTATGACGAGACGTTCACCGCTGACACTGGCAGCGGCCGTCGCCCCCTCCGGCAGCAGTGCGCGGACCTGTTCGAGGCGGCGCGCCAGGTCGGGGCCGAAATGCAAAATCGTGGCAAAGGCGCGGGCGCCCGCAAGGAGCGCGGGATTGTCGCGGCTGAGGTCGGAGCCGTCGATATGGGTGGCTTCGGCATGCACCAGCCTGCCATTGCGCCGGATACGCCAATTGTCGCGGAACAGGGCGTCACGGGCGTCCTCGCCCATGGCGTCGCGGCCCAGCAGCACGGCTTCGATGGCCGTAAGCGTGGCATCGGGTGCCAGATCGATATTGATCGAGCGTTCGAAGCGGCTTTGGGCAAAAAGGATGGTTTCCTGCGGCAGCCAGTCGAGATGCGCGCTGGCGCCGACTGTGAGTTGGGTTTCGACATGCGCGGTGGCGCCGGTCGAGCGATAGATGCGTTCGCAGGCCTGAGTGGTAATGGTGGTGCGGGTGCCGGGGGCAATATATGCCTCCCAGCGCATGTGGTCGCCACCGGTCAGGCCGCCCGCCGTATTGATCAGCACGGCGTCCAGACTGTGGTCATGCGTATGGGGCAGCCGGATCTTGGCGCAGCCCTCCTGATAGAGGGTTTGCAGATGCGTCGCGTCGTCGCGCAGCTTGGTCGTCAACCGACCAATGCCGCGCGCGCGCTGCATTTTCACAGGGTCATTGGCAACGATTTGCACGGGACGGCGTTTCTGGTGGGTGCACAGGCTCTGCCTCAGATAATTTTGATAGGAAAAGAAAAATGAACCTCAAAACTACTCTCTCGGCCGTTGCGCTTACCGCCGCTTTTGCTTTCACGGGTCCGGCTTTCGCCCAGACCATGATCAACGGAGCGGCCGTTTCGGAAGCTGATCTTCCTGCCGTGCAGCAACGCTGCGACGAACTCAAGACTGCTGACGATACCGCATCGCTGGCCGATCCCAAAGCCGGTGATGAAACCACCGAAAACGCCGGTGATGCTGCCACTCCGGATGCCCCGCAGCCCAATGAAGCTGCCAATGCCACCACTGCTGTCGACCTCGACACTTTGACGCTCGAAGCCTGCGTGGAGGCAGGTCTGGTATCTGCCATGTAATCGAGAGTTCTGCATCCCTGAAAAAGAGGCGTCCGGCACTTGTGCCGGGCGTTTGCGTTTCTAGACCATCAAATGCCGCCGCACCTCCGGCAGATCGAGATCGCTGGCGGGGCCTGAATGCTGGATTTCGCCGCGATCCATCACATAGATGTCGTCGGCGATTTCGCGGCAGAAATCGAGGAATTGCTCGACCAGCAGGATGGTCATGCCCTTTTCGTCGCGCAGGAATTGCAGCGCGCGGCCGATATCCTTGATGATTGAGGGCTGGATACCCTCGGTGGGCTCATCCAGCACCAGAACCTTGGGTCGGGTGACCAGCGCACGGCCAATGGCCAATTGCTGTTGCTGGCCACCCGAGAGGTCGCCGCCCCGCCGGCTCAACATGGATTTGAGCACGGGGAACAGCTCGAAAATGTAGGTAGGAATGTTGCGGTCGGCCCGCTTGAGCCCGGCATAGCCGGTTTCGAGGTTTTCCTTGACCGTCAGCAGCGGGAAAATCTCGCGCCCCTGCGGCACATAGCCAATGCCCATGCGCGCGCGCCGATAGGGTGGGGACTTTTTCAGCACCTGATCGCCGAAGGTGATGTCGCCCGCCGAGATCGCATTGATGCCGGTGATGGCGCGCAGCGTCGATGATTTGCCCACGCCATTGCGGCCGAGCACGGCGGTGATGCGATTGGGCTTGCACTCAAGCGACACCGCCTTGAGCGCCTGGGCGGCGCCGTAATGCAGGTCGATGGACTGGATTGCGAGAGCGGTCATGTCAGCGTCCCAAATAGCGTTCGATCACCACCGGATTGGCGCTGACTTGTTCGAGACTCCCCTCGGCGAGGACTGACCCTTCGGCCAGGCACGTGACGCGGGAGCCGAGGTCGCGCACGAAGCTCATGTCGTGTTCGACCACCACGACCGAGCGGGCCGTGGCGATT
This sequence comes from Devosia sp. ZW T5_3, assembly GCF_044987315.1. NCBI lineage: Bacteria > Pseudomonadati > Pseudomonadota > Alphaproteobacteria > Hyphomicrobiales > Devosiaceae > Devosia > Devosia sp. ZW T5_3. Next base: position 283,615 of record NZ_JBJDRE010000003.1, on the reverse strand, counting down.
TGCTTGAGCAGTTTGGCGGTTTCCACGGTCTCGCTGTCGGTCATGCCGGCGACCGGCTCATCGACCAGCAGCAATTTAGGGTCCTGTGCCAATAGCATGCCGATTTCGAGCCATTGCTTCTGCCCGTGGCTGAGATTGGCGGCGAAGTCGTGCTTGCGGGCTGAGAGACGGACGGTGTCGAGGATTTCATCAATGCGGGCGATGTCGTCGGCGCTGGCCGAATAGAACAGGGTGGCAAAGACCCCGCGCGGCTTTTTCAGCGCCATTTCGATATTGTCCCACACGGTCTGGCTTTCGAACACGGTGGGTTTCTGGAATTTGCGGCCAATGCCCAGATTGGCGATGGCGGCTTCATCGAGCTTGGTCAGGTCGGTGCGTCCGTCGAACAGCACTTCGCCCGAGTCAGGACGCGTCTTGCCGGTGATGATGTCCATCATCGTGGTCTTGCCGGCGCCGTTAGGGCCGATGATCGCCAGCATTTCGGCCGGGCGCACGATGATCGAGAGATTGTTGATCGCCTTGAAGCCATCGAAGGCGACCGAGACGCCGTCGAGATAGAGCATGGTGTCGCTGGCCTTGGCCATGGTCTTACTCCGCGGGCTTGGGTTGGGCACCCTCGACCAGCATGGTCGCAGGGTCTTCGCCGCGCTCGGCGGCTTGCGAGGTCTCGGGCGAGCTTGGCTGGAGTGCCGCATTGGGCGGGGCCTGTTCGCGCTTGGTGGTCATGGTGCGCCATTGGCCGATCAGCCCGACAATGCCCTTGGGCATGAACAGGGTGACGAAAACGAACAGCGCACCCAGGGCAAAGAGCCAGAATTCGGGCAGGGCGCTGGTGAAATAGGATTTGCCCAGATTGACCAGGATGGCCCCGATGATCGGCCCGATAATGGTGCCGCGACCGCCCACTGCCGTCCAGATCACCACTTCGATGGAATTGGATGGCTCGAATTCGGACGGGTTGATGATGCCGACCTGCGGCACGTAGAGCGCGCCGGCAATGCCCGCCATGATGGCCGAGGCGGTGAAGGCGAAAAGCTTCACATATTCCACGCGATAGCCGAGGAACCGCGTGCGGCTTTCGGCGTCGCGGATGGCGACCATCACCTTGCCCAGCTTGGAATTGACGATCATCGAGCAGACGAAGACCGACAGCGCCAGTGCAATGGCGGTCGCGGCGAAGAGCGAGACGCGTGTGGTTTGCGCGGCAATGGGCTGGCCCAGAATGTCCTTGAAGTCGGTCAGGCCATTATTGCCGCCAAAGCCCATATCGTTGCGGAAGAAGGCCAGCAGCAAGGCAAAGGTCATGGCCTGGGTGATGATGGAGAGATAGACCCCGGTGACGCGGCTGCGGAAGGCGAGGAAGCCGAAGACAAAGGCCAAGATGCCCGGCACCAGCACGACCATCAGCATGGCGAACCAGAAATTGTCGAAGCCGAGCCAATACCAGGGCAGTTCCTTGTAGTTGAGGAACACCATGAAATCGGGCAGCGTGGGATTGCCATAGACGCCGCGCGGGCCGATCTGGCGCATCAGATACATGCCCATGCCATAGCCGCCCAGCGCGAAGAAGGCGCCATGGCCCAGCGAAAGAATGCCGCAATAGCCCCAGACCAGATCGAGCGCGAGCGCCAGCATGGCGTAGCTGAGATATTTGCCGAAGAGCGACACCAGATAGGTCGGCACATAGCCGAACTGGCCGGGCGAGAGCAGGAGATTGCCGGCCGGAAAGAGGATGGCTGCGGCAAGCAGAATGCCGATCAGCCACCAGGCTTTGGTGTCGAGGGCGCGGAACAGGGCTTGTGTGATCATTGTTTTGCTCCCTGGCTCGCTGAGAACCCCTCATCCGGCGCTGCGCGCCACCTTCTCCCACAAGGGGAGAAGGGAACTCCGTGGCTTCCGTATCTCCGGAGCCACCCCTCTCCCCTCGTGGGAGAGGGTGCCCGAAGGGCGGGTGAGGGGGCTTTCTTTTGCTGCACGCTCATTGCTCGATCGCCCTTCCCTTGAGGGCAAACAGGCCGCGGGGCCGGCGCTGGATGAAGAGGATGATCATGACCAGGATCAGGATTTTGCCGAGCACGGCGCCGGCATAGGGTTCGAGGAATTTGTTGGCGACGCCCAGGGTGAGCGCGCCCACCAGCGTGCCCCAGAGATTGCCCACCCCGCCGAACACCACGACCATGAAGCTATCGATGATGTAGCCCTGACCCAGATTGGGCGAGACATTGTCGATCTGGCTGAGCGCGACGCCGGCGAGCCCGGCAATGCCTGAACCCAGGCCGAAGGTGAGCGCGTCGACCATTGGCGTGCGGATGCCCATGGCCGAGGCCATGCGCCGGTTCTGCGTCACGGCGCGCATTTGCAGGCCGAGCGGGGTGCGGTTGAGGATCATCAGCAGCATCAGGAAGACCGCGATGGCGAACATGACGATCCAGAAGCGGTTCCAGGTGATCGACAGCCCGTAAAAGGCGACCGAACCCGACATCCAGCTTGGATTGGACACCATCTGGTTGGTCGGCCCGAAGATGGTGCGGACCGATTGCTGCAGGATCAGCGAAATGCCCCAGGTGGCGAGCAGGGTTTCGAGCGGGCGGCCATAGAGCCAGCGGATCACGCCGCGTTCGATGGCGATACCAACGAGCGCGGTAAAGAGGAACGCCGCGGGCAGGGCGACGGCCAGCGAATACTCGGCCAGTCCCGGCGCATATTGGCGGATCAGCGCCTGCGTCATGAAGGTGGCGTAAGCGCCCAGCATGACCATTTCGCCATGCGCCATGTTGATCACGCCCATGACGCCGAAGGTGATGGCGAGGCCAATGGCCGCCAGCAATAGCACCGAGCCGAGCGATATGCCGTACCAGACGTTCTGCACTGCACCCCAGGCCGCTGCATCGCGGCTGAGGCCATCAAGGCTGGCCTGAATATCGGCCTTGAGCGCATCGGGGGCATTGGCTAGCGCGCCGCGCAGCACGGTGATGGCAGAGCTGTCGCCGGATTTTGCGACCACGGGAGCAGCGGCCTCGCGGTCCTCGATGCTGGCGGCGGGGTCTTGCAGCACGATAAAGGCGCGGGCGGTTTGCATCAGCGTCTTGACGCTGGGATCAGTCTCGGCGGCCAAAGCCTCGTCGAGCAGCGGCAGGTTGACCGGGTCGGCATCGCGCATGATCGATTGGGCGGCGGCACGGCGCGTTGCGGGATTGTCGCTGAGCAGCGTCATTTGCCCGATGGCCGAACGGATGACGCGGCGCAGGTTGTTGTTGACGCGCACCTTCTCGGCATCGCGGCGGCCCACTTCGCCCAGCTCGGCGCCGGTCAGCGGATCGGTGGTGGCGTAATTATCGCCCTGGCGCTCCACATAGACGACGCGGCCGGTCGATTCGACGACATAGAGGTCGCCTTCGGAAAGGGTATTGAGAATGGGGGAGACGCGAGTATCGCCGGTGGCGACAAGCGCGGCAATGGCCGCTTCGCGGTCAGCGTAGTCGCCGGGGGCCAGAGCGTCGATCAGGGTGGTGAGTTCGGCATCCGATGGCTGGGCCAGGCTGGGCACAATGGCGGTCAGCAGCATGAACAGCGCCAGCAATGCGGCGGACAGGCGCTTGACGGACATCGGCATTCTCCAGGTGTTAGACGGCAAGAACAGGGAAGGCAGCGTGTGCCGCCTTCCCCGGGATTTCAGCTTATGGGGTGGTGGTCGCGCCGCCGCAGGTCATGGTGGCGGTGTTGAAATTGCCGCAGGACAGGGGTGCCCGCCAATCGGCGATCAGGGGCTTGGACTCGGGCAGGAAATCGCTCCACTCGTCGCCCAGCACCAGGCCCGGGGTTTCGTAGACGATGTCGAACTGGCCATCGTCCTGGATTTCGCCAATCAGCACGGGCTTGGTGATGTGATGGTTGGGCGCCATGGAGGCCAGGCCACCCGACAGGTTCGGCACGGCGACGCCGATGATCGAGTCGATGACAGCATCGCTATCGGTGGTGCCGGCAGCTTCCACGGCCTTCACCCACATGTTGAAGCCGATATAATGGGCTTCCATCGGATCGTTGGTCACGCGGTCGGTGCTGCCGATAAAGGCCTGCCAGGCGGCGATGAACTCTTCATTCTCGGGCGTATCGACCGACATGAAATAGTTCCAGGCGGCGAGGTGCCCCACCAGCGGCGCGGTGTCGAGGCCGGCGAGTTCTTCTTCACCCACCGAGAAGGCGACGACCGGAATATCGGCCGCGTCGATACCCTGGTTGCCCAGTTCGCGGTAGAACGGTACGTTGGCGTCGCCATTGATGGTAGAGACCACGGCGGTCTTCTTGCCGGCCGAGCCGAAGGCCTTGATGTCGGAGACGATAGTCTGCCAGTCGGAATGCCCGAATGGGGTGTAGTTGATCATGATGTCTTCAGCGGCCACGCCCTTGTCCTTGAGATATTGCTCAAGAATCTTGTTGGTGGTTTGCGGATAGACATAATCAGTGCCGGCCAGAACCCAGCGCTCGACGCCTTCTTCGTTGGCCAGGTAATCGACGGCCGGAATAGCCTGCTGGTTGGGCGCGGCGCCGGTGTAAAACACGTTGCGCTGGCTTTCTTCGCCCTCATATTGCACGGGGTAGAACAGCAAGCCGTTCAGTTCCTCGAACACCGGCAGCACGGATTTGCGGCACACCGAAGTCCAGCAGCCGAACACCACGTCGACCTTGTCGACTTCGATCAGCTGGCGAGCCAGTTCAGCGGCCAGCGGCCAATCCGAAGCGATATCGACAACGACCGGCTCGAGCTGCTTGCCCAGAACGCCGCCCTTCTTGTTCTGCTCGTCGATCAGGAACAGCATCGTGTCCTTGAGCGTGGTTTCCGAGATTGCCATCGTGCCCGAAAGTGAGTGCAGGATGCCCACCTTGATGGTGTCTTCCTGCGCCAGTGCCGGCACGGCTGGCAGGGCGGTTCCGGCCATCAGGCCCAGCGCCATGAGCGTGCGCAGCAGGCGTTTTCCAGTTGTCATTATTGTCCCTCATTCATTTCGCTTGCCCAACACGCCCCCAGGCGGCGATGGGTCACGGATGCTGACCTTGGGACCATTGTTAACGCGGGCGTATACGTCGATTGACGTAACCCGGTGGGGGCGCCCGCGGGTCAGGTGGTGAAAAATGCAGGGCTGGCTTGGCTTTGCGGTGCATTGCGTGGCAGAGATAACAACGATAGTTTTTTGGGCAGTCCCGTAACGCGATTAACAATTAGACAGGGCCCATGGCGCGGCAGCGAATTATTCCGATCAGGCGCGAATATAATCGCTGGGTCGCCGACCAGACGCTGGAAGACTATGCGCTGCGCTTTACCGCAAAATCGGCGCGCCGATATTCCAGCGACACCATTTCGCAAACCGCGATAGGAGCCATCTCGTTCCTGGCGCTCGAAGCCATTGGCGGGGCGATCACGCTCTCCTATGGCACGACCAATGCGATGATCGCGGTGTTGGTCGCCTCCATCGCCATCCTGCTGGTTGGGGTGCCGATCTCGCGCTATGCTCGGCGGCATGGCGTCGATATCGACCTGCTGACCCGGGGCGCCAGCTTTGGCTATATCGGCTCGACCATCACCTCGCTGATCTATGCCAGCTTCACCTTCATCCTGTTCGCCATCGAGGCCTCGATCATGTCGAGCGCCCTGCAATTGGCGTTCGGCATTCCGCTGTGGATCGGCCATATCATCAGCGCCATCATCGTCATTCCGCTGGTGACGCATGGCGTGCGGATGATCAGCCGGTTCCAGATCTGGACCCAGCCGGTCTGGATCATTCTCAATATCGCGCCGTTCTTTTTCATCGCCTTCATGGATTGGGAGAAGTTCGATCTGTGGCGCGCCTTTGGTGGCCTTGGCCAACCCGAAGGCGTGGCGGGCAGCATTGCGCCGTTCGATGTCGCCAAGTTCGGTGCCGCCTCGGCCGTGATTCTGGCGCTGATGACCCAGATTGGTGAGCAGGTCGATTTCCTGCGCTTCCTGCCGGCCGATGGCAGCCCGAAGCTCCGGCAAAAGCTGGCAATATTTCTGGCCGGGGCAGGGTGGGTCGTGGTCGGCGCGCCCAAGCTGCTGGCCGGCTCGTTCCTCGCTTATCTGGCGCTGTCGTCGGGTGTGTCGCCGGAACATGCCTCCGAGCCGGGCTACATGTATTCCATCGCCTTTGGCTACATGATCCCCAATGAGGTGGTGGCGCTGCTGCTGATGGCCGTGTTCGTGGTGGTCAGCCAGCTCAAGATCAATGTGATGAACGCCTATGCGGGCTCGCTCGCCTGGTCGAACTTCTTCTCGCGGCTGACCCATAGCCATCCCGGCCGCGTGGTCTGGCTGCTGTTCAATGTCGGCATCGCGCTGCTGCTGATGGAGCTGGGCATTTACCGGCTGCTGGAAGAGACCCTGGGCATTTTCTCGATCATCGCCATGGCGTGGCTGTGTTCGATCTCCGCCGATCTCTTCATCAACAAGCCGCTGGGCCTCGCCCCGCCCGGCATCGAGTTCAAGCGTGCCCATCTCTATGACATCAACCCGGTGGGTCTGGGCTCCATGCTACTCTCGGCCGTGGTGGCGCTGGTGGCTCATTTCGGCGCCTTTGGCGAAATGGCTGCGGCTTTGGCGCCCTATATCGCGCTGGTCGTGGCCCTCATCGCCTCGCCCACCATCGCCTGGGCGACCAAGGGCAAATATTATCTGGCGCGCAAGCCCCGCAAGCAGTGGCAGAACCTCAAATCAGTCACCTGCTCGATCTGCGAGCATCCCTTCGAGCCCGAGGACATGGCGTGGTGCCCCGCCTATGCGGCGCCGATCTGCTCGCTGTGCTGTTCGCTCGATGCGCGCTGCCATGACATGTGCAAGCCCAATGCGCATTTTCGCGCCCAGACCCGCGCCGTCGCCGCCAGCATCCTGCCCGATTGGGCGATCGACAAGCTGCAAAGCCGGTTGGGCCGCTATGGCATATCGTTCTGCATTTCGCTGGCGCTGATCGGGTCGATCCTCGGCCTGATCTACTATTTCGCTGCTGGCGCCGCACCTGACACCGAGGAAGTGGTGGGCGGCACGATCCTCGTCGTCTTCTTCGTCTTTGCAGTGGTGGCGGGTATCGTCGCCTGGTTCCTGGTGCTGGCGCATGACAGTCGCCTTGTGGCCGAGGAAGAAAGCTCGCGCCAGAACACCCTGCTGATGAAGGAAATCGCCGCCCATAACCGCACCGATGCCGCCCTGCAAAAGGCCAAGGAAGTCGCCGAAGCCGCCAATCAGGCCAAAAGCCGCTATGTGGTGGGCCTCAGCCACGAATTGCGCACCCCGCTCAATGCCGTGCTGGGCTATGCGCAAATCCTGGAACGCGACGAGACCGTGCCGGCCCCGCGCCGCGCCTCGGTCAAGGTCATCCGCCGCAGCGCCGAGCACCTGTCGGGCCTGATCGACGGGTTGCTCGATATTTCCCGTATCGAGGCGGGGCGGCTGCAGGTCTATTCCAACGAGGTCAATATCCACGATTTCCTCAGCCAGATCCGCGAGATGTTCCGGCTGCAGGGCGGAGCCAAGGGGCTGGAATTCCGCTACAAGGTCGCGCCCAACCTGCCGCAATTCGTGCGCACCGATGAAAAGCGGCTGCGGCAAATTCTGGTCAATCTGCTGTCCAACGCCATCAAGTTCACCGACACCGGCTTTGTCTCCTTCGAGGTTGCCTATCGCTCGCAGGTCGCCACTTTCACCGTCACCGATAGCGGCCACGGCATTGGCGAGGCTGATCTTAGCCGGGTGTTCGAGCCCTTCGTGCGCGGCGAGGCCGAGCGCAATCGGCTGACGCCGGGGCTGGGCTTGGGACTCACTATCACCAAGCTGCTGGCGGAAACGCTGGGCGGGGAAATCCAGGTGCAGAGCACGCCTGGCACAGGCTCCACCTTCAAGGTGCGACTGATGCTGGCGCGTGTGGAACGCCCCGCCGCCAAGCCGCATGAAGAGCTGCGCATCCGCACCTATAGCGGGCCGCGCCGCACCATCATGGTGGTTGACGACAATGCCGAACACCGCGAAATGATGCGCGAATTGCTGGTGCCGCTCGATTTCACCGTGCTGACGGCGGTCGATGGTCCCAATTGCCTCACCCTGGTCGAGGCCATCAAGCCGGACCTGTTCTTCGTGGATATCCTGATGCCCGGAATGAATGGCTGGGAGCTGGTGGAAAAGCTGCGCGATGGCGGGCAGGGCGCGCCCATCATCATGCTCTCGGCTAATATTGGCGATGGCCTGGGCCAGCCCACGACCGACACGGGCCACAGTGACAGCATGGCCAAGCCGCTGAATTACGGGCAATTGCTCGACAAGCTTGGCGCGCATCTGGGCATCAGCTGGGTTGAAGATCAAGCGGCTATGGATGCGCCGGTGACCCCGGCGGCCGACATTGTTTCACCGGGCGCCGATGTGGTTGGCGAGCTACTGGCGCTGGGCGAGATCGGCCATGTCCGGGGCATCGATGCGCGGCTCTCGGCCCTGGCCGACGATCCGCGCCATGGTCCGCTGGTCGCGGCTTTGCGCCAGCAGATCGAGACCTACGATTTCGACGGCTATGCCGCGATCCTCAACAGCGTGGGCGAAAATGAGCGAAGTTGAGAAGCAATATATTGCTCTGGTGGTCGACGACTCCATCGAGTCGCTGAGCTTCCTGACCACGGCTCTGGAGGCCGAAGGCGTTACGGTCCTCTTGGCCCGCAGCGGCGAGGCGGCACTGAGCATTGCCGGCAAGATCGTGCCCGATATCATCCTGATGGATGCCGTGATGCCCGGCCTTGACGGCTTTGAAACCTGCACGCGCCTCAAGGCGATGTCGAGCGTAGCGCAGGTGCCGGTGATCTTCATGACCGGGCTGACCGAGACCGAGCACATCGTGCATGCGCTCGATGTGGGCGGGGTGGATTATCTCACCAAGCCCATCAATCTGGATGAATTGCGCGCCCGCATCCGCGTGCATCTGGCCAATGCCCGCCGGGCGCAGAGTGCACGTGTGGCGCTCGACGCCGCTGGCCGGCATTTGATGGCTCTGTCCAGCGGTGGAGTCACGCTATGGGCGACGCCGCAGGCGGGCAAGCTATTGGAGCGCACCATGCCTGGCATGGATGCGTCGAGTTTCATCGCCAATCAGGTCCGGCCCTGGCTCGACGACCGTGCCGGCGCCAATTCGATTGCCGGTGACAGCCTGATGCTTGAGCCGGGCAATGGCGCGCGCATCCAGCTGATGTGCCTGGGCATGATCGGGGCTGACGAATATCTGTTCCGCCTGCTCACCCCTGGCGACGAGAACCAGGATGGCATTCTGCGCCGCCAGTTCGGCCTGACGCAGCGCGAAAGCGAAGTGCTGCTGTGGATCGCCCGCGGCAAGTCCAACCGCGATATTGGGGACATCCTTGGGCTCAGCCCGCGCACGGTGAACAAGCACCTCGAACAGGTCTATTCCAAGCTGGGGGTGGAAAACCGCGCCTCGGCGGCCATCCGCGCCACCCATGTGCTGCAATCCTCATTGGAGGATTGATCAGCCGATCACGTCTTTCCTCGCGCGGGAACCCATGCTTGCCAACCCCGTTAGTTTACCGAGCCCGCCAATGACGGGCCCAGGCTTGGCGTGTCGCCGTTTCGATGCGCCAACCTTCGGTGGACTGCCGCAGAGGCTGACGCTCCTTTGTGGTGTCTCCGGTGGGACGCGAAACCTCGGTTTCGCGTCCTTTTTTTATTGTCCTGTATTCAAAATTTTAGAAGAGTTAATGAAAATAGAAAATCGAGATTTACCAGACGTTTGGCATGAAATTATGTGATCGTCCAAGTCCGAAACTTAACCTTCGGCCCCGCGTCTCTTCTATGCGGCCAACAAGGCTGTAACGAGGAGAAAATGCGATGAGGAGAGTTGTTTCAACAGTTCTTGCCGGCATCTTGCTTGCCGGCACGGCGGTGCCTGCCTTCTCCGAAGGTTTGCTTGGAGGTATTCTGGGCAGCGGCGATGATAATAGCTTGGTCAATATCAGCTCGGGGTCTGCTTCGGATTCCGGTCTCGTCAATGTCGGTCTGGGCGGCAACGACAGCGTGCTCGACGTTAATGTGGGCGGCTCCGACCCACTGGCGACGGCCACTGTCAGTAGCGGCGGGGATAGCGGCCTGCTGGGTGTCGATGCCAATGTCGGCAATGGCGGCTCGATCGCCAATGCCAATGTGGGGGTCGGGGGCAGCGGCGGTCTCGTGGATGCCGAGGCGAACCTGCTCAATAATACGGTGAGGGCTACTGCCAATATCGGCGGCGAAAGCCTGATCGATATCGGCATCGGGATCGGCAACCCAGGCGGGCCGGGAGGCCCCGGCGGACCGGGTAATCCTGGCGGGCCGGGAGGTCCTGGTGGCCCCGGCGGACCTGGCGGTCCCGGAGGTCCTGGTGGCCCCGGCGGCATCCTGCCCGGCGGCGGCGGGGCCGGTGGCTTCGCGAATGCGGCCTGTGCCGGCCAGTCTCCCAACCAGCTGGTACGCCTGGTGCGCTCGACCCGCGTGGATGCTTCCTGGGCCCGTGCCTCGAATGTGCAGATCCAGCGTGTCGGCGTATGCCCGGAAATCCGGGTCTGGCTGCAAGGCCAGCTGGACGGCTCGGGCTTTGGCCCGGCCTTGCAGAACGCCGTCATGAACGACGCGCTGATCAGCACCTCGCTCAGCCGCGCCAGCTTCGGGCCAGACCGTGTCTTCGCGGTCAAACGCTCCGGCTCGCAACTGACGGTCTACGTCTACTAACCAGCCGATTGTGCATTTGTCCAAGGCCCGGCACTGCCGGGCCTTGGCGTGTTTGCCCTAAGGCGCTGGCTGGGCCTGTGGGCCGATCAGCAATGTCGTCGGCTTGACGGTGAGCAGCTTGGCGGCGACCGCCTTGACGTCCTCGACGCTCACCGCCTCGATCAGTTCTTCTCGTCGCGTCAGGTGGTCGATGCCCAGGTTGCGCAGGTCGGGACCGACCAGGGTATTGGCGATCGCGCTCGATGAGTTCAGCTCGTTGATGGGATAGGAGCCGATCACATATTTCTTGGCCGAGGCCAGTTCGGCCGCTGTCGGCCCATCCTTGGCCAACCGGGCGATGACATCCTGCGCCACAGTCAGTGTTTCCTCGGCCCGGTCGGGGCGGGTGGCCGTACCGATGATCAGCATTTCGGTGTGTTGGAAATTGAGCAGGGCCGAGCTGATATTATAGGCCAGTCCGCGCTGTTCGCGCACTTCGGCGGTAAGGCGCGACAGGATGCTGCGGCCGCCCAGGATTTCATTCATCAGATAGGCGGCGAAATAGTCCGGCGCATCGCGCTTGATGCCGGGATAGGCGAGGTAGATTGCCGTCTGCGGCAGGTCGTAATTGACCTCGAGGTCCTTGCCGAGCACGGGTTCGATATCGGCTACCGGTGTCAGCGCCGGCTGCTCGGGCAGGGCGCCGAACAGCATGTCGAGCACCTGCGCGGCATCTGCCGCGTCGATATCGCCGACGATGGCGACATGCAGGTTGGCGCGGGCGAAAATGGCCTTGTGCAGCGCCCGCAGATCGTCCGCCGTCACGCTGGCCAGTGTTTCCGGATTGCCCTCACGGCGGCGGGCATAGGGATGTTCGCCATAGAGCGCCTGTGCCCACAGTGTTTGCGCTGCCTTGCCCGGGTCCTTTGCGGAGGCCACGATACCGGCGACGATCTGCGCGCGCATGCGATCGATCGGGTTCTGATCAAAGCGCGGCGCCTCGATCGCCAGTTTGAGCAGGTCCAGCGCTTCATCGCGCTGCTCGCTGAGCAGGCGCATCGAGCCATAAAGGGCGTCGTTGTCGGCGGCAAAGCCCATTTCCGCCCCGACATTATCCAGCGCGATCTGGAAGGCTTCGCTGTCCAGATCCCCCGCGCCTTCGTCGAACAGGGCGGTCATCAGATTGGCCAGCCCTTCTTTGCCCACGGGATCCTGCGTGGTGCCGCCTTCAAAGGCAAAGCGGATGGTGATCAGGGGCAGGGAGTGGTCCTCCACCAGCCAGGCCTTGATGCCCTTGGGCGAGGTGACTTGCTGGAATTGCACTTCGGCCTGTGCGGGCAGGGCCAGCAGCAGCGTCAACAGCGCGGCAAGGATTGCGAGTGGACGGCGGAGCATGGGCAAATAGGTCATTCTTGGGCTCCGGCGTCGCTGGGCAGCAGATAGCTGGTCACGGCAAGGTTCGGGTCGAGATATTTCGCGGCCACGGCCTGCACCTGCTCGATGGTGACGGCGCGAATGCGGTCGGGCCATTCGGTGAGATTGTCGATGCTGCCGCCATTAGCCAGCTCGGCGCCATAGATATTGGCCATGCTGAATTGCACATCGCGGGCGAAAATGATGGAGCGCACGTAACGCGCCTTGGCCGCATCCAGTTCGGCCTGGGTGACGCCACCCTTGATCAGCTGCGTGACCTGCGCGGAGATGGCCGCCTCGACATCGGCCAGCGCCTTGTCCGGCTGCGGCGCGCCATAGAGGGTGAAGGTGCTGGGGTCATAGGCCCCGCCATCATAGCGGGTGGCGGCCGAAGCGCCGATGCCGGTTTTGACGATCTGCTGGTAGAGCCGGCTGCGGCTGCCCCCGCCCAGGATTTCCGAGAGCAGGTCCAGCGCCTCGGCCTCGCCATCTTCGGCGGTGCGATAGGTGGGCACGATCCAGGAGGTACTGAAGCTGGGGATGCCGACGCGCGGGTCGGCTAGGGTCACGGTGCGCTTGGTATTGTGCTCGGGCTCGGACGGGCGCACCCGCGGCGGTAGGTCAGGACCGCGCGGCACCGCGCCATAGCTGGCTTCGGCCAGGGTGCGAACCGTCTGCGCATCGACATCGCCGGCCACCACCAGCACCGCGTTATTGGGCGCATAATATTGGTTGTAGAACGCCACCGCGTCGGCACGGTTGAGCTGTTCCATCTCATGCATCCAGCCAATGGTGGGAATGCGATAGGGATGGTTCTGGAACAGGGTGACGTTGACCTCCTCCTGCAGCAGCGCCTGCGGATTGCTGTCGGTGCGCATGCGGCGCTCCTCAAGCACCACATCGCGTTCCGAGCCGATCACATCCTCGGTGAGGATCAGGCCGCGCATGCGGTCCGCCTCGAAATCCATCACATCGGCCAGCGCGTCGGGCGGAATGACTTGATAATAGGCCGTCACATCGGTGGTGGTGAACGCGTTGCCGCTGCCGCCGATTTCGGTAACGAAGCGATCGAGTTCGCCCGCCGGGTGGCGCGCCGTGCCCTTGAACATCAGATGCTCGAGAAAATGGGCAATCCCCGACTTGCCCGGCGCCTCATCGGCACTGCCCACCTTGTACCAGACCATATGGGTCACGATCGGCGCGCGATGATTGGGGATCACCACGACCTCAAGCCCGTTGTCGAGCACGAAATGCTCGGCCACCGCCGCTTCGGGCTGCACGGCCTCCTCGGCCAGAACAGGCGCGAGCAGCAGTGCGGTCAGGGCGAACGCCATGGCGGATTTGAAGATCATCGGCAGGTTCCCGGAAAATCGATGCGGCATGGGTAGACGAGTTCGCCCCGATCGCGGAAGCAATTGTTCGTCAGCAGTGGAAAAGCCGCATGCTATCCCAGTGGATAGGCCACATAGGCTAGCCGCTGGCTATCGGGCGCCCAGGAATTGACGTTGATCGTGCCCTGGCCGCCGAAAAAGCTAGCCAGCGTACGCACCTGCCCGCCCTCGGGCGACATCAGCCGCAGCAACACATCCTTGTCGGCGGGGTGGCCAAGCGTGCCCTGGGGGAAACTGAGCAGCGCAACCACCGAGCCATCCGGCGACAGGTGCGGGAACCAGTTGACGAAGGAATCAAAGGTCAGTTGCTCCAGCCCGCTGCCATCGGCGGCGTTCATGCGGAAAATCTGGGCGTGGCCGGGGCGGCTCGCGGCCAGTTCGGAGTTGAAATAGATCCAGCGACCGTCCGGGGAATATTCCGGCCCGTCATTGGGCATGGTCAAGTCGGTCAGTCGTGTATCCGGCCCTCCGGCAGCGGGGATGGTGAAGACATTGACCTGCCGTTCGCCATTGCGCTGCTCGATGGCGACATAGCTCAGCGTACGGCCATCGGGCGAAATGCCGTGCAGGTAATAGTGGAACGGCGTGGGATGCTCGTTGGACACCCGGCGCGGCGTGCCACCGGCAAACGGGACCGCATAAAGATGCCCATCGTCGGAGCTCACATAGATGCTGGTTCCATCGGGCGACAGCACATGGTCATTGTTGAGATCGCTCAACTCACCCGTATCGATCTGCTCGGGTTGCCCACCTGCCGCCGCGATGCGGAACAGCCGACCGCCGGCGTTGAACACCAGCCATTGCCCATCCGCCGACCAGTTGGGCGCCTCGATCACTTCGTTGGCGGTGAAGATGATGTTCGCATTGCCATCGCGGTCGATAATGGTCAGTTCCGAGCGCTGGCCGGCGGCCAAGCTACGGCCGCGGCGTGGAAAACTGAAGGTCACGATGTTCACCCGGGAAATGGAGGGAATGGCGGTGCAAGCCTAGCCCAGTGCATTGCGCGTCGCCAGCCCCGTTGCCCCGCCGCCCGGCTTGCCCTACATAGACGGCCAAATTCACGATCAGCCGCGAAGAGGTCCGCAAGCCTATGGCTCGCCAGTTCATCTATCACATGCACGGAATGTCCAAAGCCTATGCCGGCGGCAAGAAGGTGTTGGACAATATCCATCTCTCCTTCTACCCCGATGCCAAGATCGGCGTTCTGGGTCCCAATGGCTCGGGCAAATCGACGCTGCTCAAGATCATGGCCGGCGTCGATACCGAGTTCCAGGGCGAAGCCTGGGCCGACAAGGGCGCCAAGGTGGGTTACCTGAGCCAGGAGCCCGAGCTCGATCCGGCGCTGAACGTGCTCGGCAACGTGATGACCGGGGTCAAGGAAAAGAAGGCCATCGTCGATCGCTATAACGAGCTGATGATGGACTATTCGGACGAGACGGCCGACGAGGCGACCGCCTTGCAGGACAAGATCGACGCCGAGAATCTGTGGGATCTCGAATCGCAGGTCGAAGTCGCCATGGAAGCGCTGGGCTGCCCGCCCGGCGATGCCGACGTCACCACGCTGTCAGGCGGCGAGCGCCGCCGCGTGGCGCTGTGCGCGCTGCTGCTGAGCAAACCCGACCTGCTGCTGCTCGACGAGCCGACCAACCATCTCGACGCCGAAACCACCGCATGGCTCGAACGCCACCTGCGGGAGTTTGCCGGCGCCGTGCTGATCATCACCCACGATCGCTACTTCCTCGACAATGTCACCGGCTGGATCCTCGAGCTCGATCGCGGCCGCGGCGTTGCCTATGAGGGCAATTACTCGGCCTATCTCGGCGCCAAGGCCAAGCGCTTCGCGCAGGAAAAAAGCGAGGATGCGGCCCGCGCCAAGGTGCTGGAGCGTGAAAAAGAATGGATGGGCCAGTCTCCCCAGGCCCGCCAGACCAAGTCCAAGGCGCGCCTCAAGGCTTATGACGAACTGGTCAAGATCAACGAAGCCCGCACCATGTCCGGCACGGCGCAGATCATCATTCCCGCCGGCGAACGGCTGGGCCACAACGTCATCGACGTCGAAGGCCTCAGCAAGTCGTTCGGCGATCGGCTGTTGATCGACAACCTGACCTTCAAGCTGCCCCCGGGCGGCATTGTGGGCATTATCGGCCCGAACGGCGCCGGCAAGACCACGCTGTTCAAGATGCTGACCGGCCAGGAAAAGCCTGACGCGGGGTCGATCACCGTCGCCGAAAACGTGCATCTGGGCTATGTCGACCAGAGCCGCGACAGCCTCAACCCGAACAAGACCGTCTGGGAAGAAATCTCGGAAGGCGATGAAGTGCTGATGCTGGGCAAGCGCGAAGTCAATTCGCGCGCCTATACGTCCTCGTTCAACTTCAAGGGCGGCGACCAGCAGCAGAAGGTGGGCAATCTCTCGGGCGGGCAGCGCAATCGCGTGCACCTGGCCAAGATGCTCAAGAGCGGCGCCAATGTGCTGCTCCTTGACGAGCCCACCAATGATCTCGACACCGAAACCCTCGCTGCTTTGGAAGAAGCGCTGGAGGAATTCGCCGGCTGCGCCGTGATCATCAGCCACGATCGTATGTTCCTCGATCGGCTGGCGACCCACATGCTGGCCTTTGAAGGCAATAGCCACGTGGAATGGTTCGAAGGCAACTTCGCTGACTACGAAGCCGACAAAGTCCGCCGCCTCGGCGCCGACGCGGTGAACCCCAAGCGCGCCACGTATAAGCCGCTGACGCGGTAAACGAGCAGGGGCGGCGTTTGCATTGGACGCTGCCCCAGTATTTGCCTCGCGCTGCCGATGCGCTACGGCTTGCCCAACCAACATGGAGAATAGCCGTGTCAGCAGAGCCATTCGCGCTCGACATCGGTCGGGCCAGCCTTGCCGGCTTGGAAATGGGGGAGGGGCTTGCCGTCGTCTTCCTGCATGCCGGTGTGTGCGACAAGCGCATGTGGCTGAGCCAGATGCAGGCCGTGGCTGACGAGGGCTGGCACGCCATTGCCTATGACCGGCGCGGTTATGGCGAGACGGTTTCGGCAGACGAGGCCTTCAACCATCTTGATGATCTGGAAGCCGTGCTCGATCGCC
The DNA here is from genome assembly GCF_044987315.1 of Devosia sp. ZW T5_3. Lineage (NCBI taxonomy): Bacteria > Pseudomonadati > Pseudomonadota > Alphaproteobacteria > Hyphomicrobiales > Devosiaceae > Devosia > Devosia sp. ZW T5_3. The sequence goes on along the minus strand of NZ_JBJDRE010000003.1, from coordinate 266,982 downwards.
TGGGCATCCATGCCGCGGTGCTGGTCGGCTGTTCCATGGGCGGCGGGCTCGCGGTGGATTTTGCCCTGCGCCATCCAGGCCGGATCATCGGCCTGGTGCTGATTGGAACTTCGATCACCGGCTCGCCCTGGACTGCCACCGATGTCGAGCGGATGATCGAGGCGGCTGAGGAGGATGCCTATGAGCGGGGCGATTGGGACATGCTCAATCGCGTACAGGCCCATGAATGGCTCGATGGCCCGCGCGCCCAGAGCGGACGCGTCAGCGGGCCGGCGCGTGAACTCTTTCTCGACATGAATGCGCTGGCCCTCAACAAGCCGCCGCTGACCCTGGAAGAGGAACGCCCCAGCGCCTGGCGCCGCGTTGCCGAGGTGGGCGCGCCCACGCTGCTACTGGTCGGCGACGAGGATTTCACCGCGCTGATCGAGCGGCACGACTATCTCTCCGAAGAAATGCCCAACGCCTTCGCCGCCGTGCTGGAAGGCGTGGCCCACATCCCCAGCATCGAGCGCCCGGACCTGGTCAATTCCATGCTGCTGGAATTCCTCGATGCGATAGGCGGGGACGGCGATGATGAGGATTTGGATGAGGATGAGGCCGACGAGAAATAACGGCCTGGCGCCTTCTCCTCACTCTCTGAATCAAGCTGGCCGGGACATCGCCCGGCCACCTCATGTTTTGATTCATCTGCTTTCCAGCATGAATCCAGTGCCTATCGGTCTGATTCCGCTATCCCAGCCAACCTCCTGATCCTAAACGGCAATAATCCCATCCAGGTGCTTATCCAGCTGCGGCGTCGGCAGATTGGTCAGATCCTTGTCCAGTTCCGCCAGGATGGTCTTTTTCACCCCCGGCGAAATGGCCCGGCGGATTTCGCCCAGGGCAATCGGGGCAGCGGCGATCACCAGGCGATCGAATTCGCCCTCCTGCTGCTTGCGGTCGAGCATGCGGGCCAGCGACTTGACGAAGACGGTTTCGCGGTGTTCCACCGGATCGGTCTTGGGCTCCATGGCGCTGCGGCCGGTGGAGGTATGGCTGCGGCCCGGCTTGTCGGTGACGATTTCCTGCGCCATCAGCGGGTCGATGGCAAAGTCCAGTCCATCCACCTGGCGCAGTCCCTTGCCTGGTCCGGTATGCTCCAGCACGCGGGCCTGCGTGCCATCGGCGATCAGAATCCAGGTTACGGTCTTCTTCATGGTCTGCTCCTTGTGTGAATGGTCAGCAAGGGGCGACGCCTCAGCCGCCCCTTGAGCAGAACGCCCCGGCGCGCAAAAGGTTTGCCTCGCCCATCAGCTTTGCGCAGCCCACCGATCAAAAACTGTCATTGGTCGAGGCCGCCATCGGCTGCTACCAAGGGGCCGACCGCCTCCCTACGAGGCGTGGGAGTGCATCATGACTTCGCCCCAAACCGCGCCCGACGCAGCTATCCCGATCGCCGCGGCCGAGACCCGCAATGGGGTGTTTGCCGCGCTTGGTGCCTATGTGCTGTGGGGGTTTTTGCCCATCCTGTTCGGCCTGCTCAGCAATGTCGGCTCGGTGATGATCGTGGCCGAGCGCACCCTGTGGTCGCTGCTGCTCCTGGCGATCATCCTGGGCGTCATGGGCAAGCTGGGCGAAGTGCTGACCCTGCTCACCGACTGGCGCAAGAGTGGCGTGTTGCTGCTGTCGGCAGCTCTATTGGCCTGCAATTGGCTGCTCTTCGTCTGGGCGGTGGAAACCGGGCAGGTGCTCGAAGTCAGCTTCGGCTATTTCATCAATCCGCTGGTGAATGTCGCCATCGGCATGGTCATGCTGGGCGAGCGACAAAACCGGATGCAGGCCATTGCGATCCTGATCGCCGTCATCGCCATCGCCATTCAGGCGGCCGGTCTGGGCGGCGTGCCGTTCATCGCGCTGGGCCTGGCGCTTTCATTCGGCTTTTATGGCTTCTTCCGCAAAACCGCGGCGCTCGGCCCCGCTGCGGGCCTGTTTGCCGAAACGCTGCTGATCGCGCCCTTTGCCTTGGCCTATGTCGCCTACGATCTCGCCCATAACGGCATTGGTGTGCATGCCGATCCGCAGACCATGCTGCTGCTGGTCTTCAGCGGCCCGGCGACGGCCGTGCCGCTGCTGCTCTTTGCCTATGCCATCCGCCGCCTGCGCCTTACCACCATTGGCATGTTCCAATATCTGGCGCCGTCGCTGCAATTCCTCGTCGCCATTATCGTGTTCCACGAACACCTCAATGGCGTGCGCCTCGCCAGCTTCGCGCTGATCTGGGTATCGCTAGCCGTGTTCAGCTATGACAGCTTCCGCCGCCGCGCGCGGGGCTAGGCCGAAATGACAGACGCTACTGCTTGACTGCAGAATCCCAGTGTTCGTCGGCCTTGCCATCCAGGATACGCCAGGTGTCATACCAGGTCGTGGTATAGGTCTTGGTAGCGTCCTTGGGGTCTTTTTCGGTGCGCACCGTCGCCACGGTCACCAAGTCGCCCTCGGCGCTCACAAACACCACCGGGGTTTTCAACGTTTCCGGGATTGGCGTGGGTGGGATTTTCAGTATCTCGGTGAAGAATTTGACCACCGTATCGCGGCCCGATGCCACGTTGGGATTGTGCTGGATGTAGCGTTCGGTCAGGAACTGGTCCGCCTTGTCCCAATTGTTGGCTTCCAGCAGGTCGCGCATGATGTGATAGACCACCTGCTTGTTAGCGTTCAGCAGAGGATCGGGGCTGGTGAACAGCGCTTCCTTGTTGGACGCCTCAACGACGGCCTCCTGAGCCTGCGCCACGAACGTCATGGGTGTGCTCAAGGCGATCACCACAGCCACGAGGGCTCCACCAAGCTTGCTCCGCATCGTCGCCTCCTTGTGAGGCCCCTTCCGGGATGGGCGGGACCAGGCTCGGCAAGGTATGCGGCGCCACGAATGGCTACAAGGAGGAACCCATTGCTCCGGTAGGCACCGCCGGGTGACCGTCTAGGCCGCCCGCGCTGCCTTGCCCGCACGCGTTTCGCGGATGATCGCGGCGATCTGCGTAAAGGTGTCGGCAAAGGGCGTTGCCTCGCGCCACACCAGTGATAGCCGCCGTCCGGCGCCCGGCGATACCAATTGGTGAATGGCGATGCGCGGATCGGTCGCTTCCTTGCGCAGCGCAATCTGGGGCAGCAGCGTCACCCCCTGACCATTGGCCACGAATTCCACGATGGTCGATAACGATGTGGCAGCAAAGGTGCGGGCCGATGGATCGCTGTCCAGCCGGCAGGCGGCGATGGTCTGGTCGCGGAAGCAATGGCCCTCGTCGAGCAGCAGAATGCGGTCCGGCGCCAATGTCGATAGTGCCACGGGCGCGGCGGTTTCCTCATCCCGGCTGGTTGCCAGCACAAAGGGATCGTCGAACAGCGCGGCGCTGGTTAGCTTGGGCCCGTGGTCCGGCGCATCCGTGCCGATCAGCGCGATATCGAGACTACCATCCACCAGCCCGGCAATCAGCGCCTCGGTGCGGTTCTCGCTCACCGCGAAATCCAGCCCCGGCAGGCCTGCCGTCAGCGCCGGGAAAATCTCGGGCAGCAGATAGGGCGCCACGGTTGGAATCAGCCCGAAACGAATGGGCCGGTCGGGTGTGCCCGCCTGTCCCATGGCAAAGGCCGCCAGCGCGTCGGCGCCGTCAACAACGCGTCGTGCCCGCTCGATAAATTCTCGCCCGAACGGAGTCGGTCGCACCGCGCGGTTGAGGCGATCGAACAGCGGAGTGCCGCAGAATTCCTCAATGGCCTGGATCTGCTGGCTCAGGGCCGGCTGGCTGATATTGCAGGCCGTGGCGGCACGGCCGAAATGGTTGGTTTCGGCTACGGCAATGGCATAGCGCAGCTGTTTGACGGTGAAGCTCATAATAGGCTCAGCTTATCACAATAAAAGGATCAATCAATTTGCCTAATCGCTGGCGAAAGGGCAAAACCACCGCAGTTTGGAATTATTCCAGGGAGATTGCAGCAATGATCGACAAACCCCGCCTCACCACCAGTGCCGGTGCGCCCGTTCCCGACAACCAGAATGTCGAGACTGCCGGCGCCCGCGGCCCCGTGCTGCTGCAGGATTATCAGCTGCTCGAAAAGCTGGCGCACCAGAATCGCGAGCGCATTCCCGAGCGCGTCGTGCATGCCAAGGGCTGGGGTGCTTTCGGCACGCTGACCATCACCAATGACATTTCCAAATACACCATCGCCAAGGTGTTCGGCGAAGTCGGCAAGAAGACGGACCTGCTGATCCGCTTTTCTACCGTGGCCGGCGAAATGGGCGCGGCCGATGCGGAGCGCGACGTGCGCGGCTTCTCCTTCAAGTTTTATACCGAAGAAGGCAATTGGGACCTGGTGGGCAACAATACCCCCGTGTTCTTCGTGCGCGATCCGCTGAAATTCCCCGATTTCATCCACACTCAGAAGCGCCACCCCAAGACCAATCTGCGCTCCAAGACCGCAATGTGGGATTTCTGGAGCCAGAGCCCGGAATCACTGCACCAGATTACGACCCTGTTCTCCGATCGCGGCCTGCCGGTCGCCCCGATGTATATGAACGGCTATGGCAGCCACACCTATTCGTTCTGGAATGCCGAAGGTGAGCGCTTCTGGGTGAAGTTCCACTTCAAGACCCTGCAGGGCCACAAGCACTACACCAATGCCGAAGCCGAAAAGATCATCGGAGCGAGCCGCGAAACCTATCAGGAAGAGCTGTTCGGCGGCATCGAGCGTGGCGAGTTCCCGCGCTGGCGCATGGAAGTGCAGATCATGCCTGAGGCCGACGCGGACAAGACCCCGTATAATCCCTTCGATCTGACCAAAGTCTGGCCGCATGCCGATTATCCGCCGATCGAAGTGGGCATTGTCGAGCTGAACCGCAATGCCGACAATTACTTCGCCCAGATCGAACAGGCGGCCTTCTCGCCGTCCAACAAGGTGCCCGGCATCGGCTATTCGCCCGACAAGATGCTGCAGGCCCGCGTCTTCTCCTATGCCGACGCCCACCGTTATCGCCTGGGCACGCATTACGAGAGCATCCCGGTCAATCAACCCAAGTCGCCGGTGCATCACTATCACCGCGATGGGCAGATGAATGTCTATGGCGGCATCAAGACCGGCCACCCCGATGCCTATTACGAACCCAATTCGTTTGGCGGTCCGGTGGAAGACAAGTCGGTCAAGGAGCCGCCGCTGCGTATCGTGGGCGATGCCGACCGGTACAATCACCGCGAAGGCAACGACGATTACGGCCAGCCGCGTGCGCTGTTCAACCTGTTCGATGACGCCCAGAAGGGGCGCCTCTTCGACAATCTCGCCGCCGCCATGGATGGCGTGCCCGACGAGATCATCGAGCGCCAATTGGCCCATTTCCACCTGATCGACCCGGCCTATGCCCAAGGTATCCGCGCTGCCCGTGCAGCACTGGCATCCAGGCCCAAGGACGCCATTTCCGATCAGGAAAGCGCCGCGGCCGAATAGGCCAAAAAAAGCAAGGCCGGTCCCAAGGGGCCGGCCCCGTCACATCAGCTCTTGCAACGCTTGTAGAGCGAGGGCTTGGCGTCGCCCATGCCGTAGCCTTCGGCATTGTAGATCAGCTCGTCGCTGTCGGGCACATATTCGAAATTGTCGACCGAACCTTCTTCTTCCCAGTGGATGGCGCCGTTGCCCGAGGGGCTGTCATCAGGATAAAACACGACAGCAAGCGGCTCGCCGGTGCCGAGGGCCAGCATATTGCCTTCGATATGGACGGAGTTGTCGGCATTGTCGCAGGCGCCGTCGATGGCCCAATGACCATTCAGATTGGCCGGCACGTCATCCGCCAGAACCGGGGCAATGCTGAGCGCGGCGAAGATTGTCGTCAGTGCAATGATACGCATGAAAAATCCTCCTCAAACAGCGTGATCCAATCATGGTGGTCGGTAACGGGCAAGTGATCGCCTAAAATTTGAATCAAATCCGCGCTGTTGCTTTCAGCCGGCGCAAGAACCTGCCGGTCCAGGGTGCCGCTGTTGAACTTATGCGGCAGGAGCCGGGGAACGTTATGACCGAACTTGACCAGGGCCAGCGGGCGTTTTCGAGCTTTCGAGTGCTCAACGGCGATAACGATCACGCCGAACGCGAGCAGCTCTTCCGCAATATGGCGCAGCTGTTCAGCTATGTGTCGGATCGCTGCGACGACGAGCAGGTCGCCCAATATGACGAGGTGCTGTGTCAGCTCGCCGAACTGGTCGAGGTCGAAGCCCGCATCCACGTCGCCAAGCTGCTGGCTCCTCTGGAACGGGCCCCCGGCACGGTGGTGGTCAAGCTGGCCAATGACGATATCGAAGTCGCCAAGCCGCTGCTCGAATTCTCCAATGTGCTGTCCGATGACGATCTGATCGACATTATCGGCAAGCAGAGCGAAGAGCATCGCATCGCCATTGCCGGCCGTACCAATGTGCCAGAGCGAGTAGGTGAAGCCATTGTCGAGCACGGCCAGACCTCTTCGATCGCTCGCCTGGTGCGCAATACCAATGCCGAATTCGACAAGGCGACGCTGGAAAAGCTGGTCGCCCGAGCCACTGCCGACGCGGAAATCGCTGCCGATTTGCGCGGTCGTCCCGAACTCGATTGGGGTTCCTTGCGCGGGGAGATCGACACCGTCGCCAGCAAGGTTCTCGAGACGCTTGACGAAGACAAGTCGCTCGATCCGGTCGCTGCCGGCAAGGTCAATGCCGTCGTCTACAATCGCATGCGCAACCGCGCCGGCTTTTCGGCCAATGAGTGGAAAGTGGCCTATAACCAGGTCAAGGCGCTCAGCGATCGCAAGCAGCTCGATGACCGCGCGCTGGCCCGTTTCGCTCGCTTCGGCTATGGCCACCATGCCGCCGCCGCCCTGACCGTCGTGCTGCGCGTCGGCCCCGAAGTCTTCGTCAAATGGCTCGCCAGCCAGGATTACGTGGCGATCACCGTCGCCTTGCGTGCCGCGGGCCTGACGCCCGAACTGTTCGAAGCCATCGTCGCCACGCTGCCCTGGCGCGACCTGCCATCCCAGGCCGACAAGACCATGGTCAAATCCCGCTTCGAAGCCCTTGACCGCGAAGAAGCCACCGGAATTTTCGAACTCTGGCGCGCCCACGCGTTCCGCAAACGCGCCGCCAGTGACGAGCGTGCGAGCGTGGCGTAGGGGGCACTCACCCCTTAAGGAACAGCCGCCAGATCGGTCTGGCGAAACTCGTTATCCGTTGCCAACACCGGAACGCCATAATGCTTGGCGCAGGCATAATGCAGGCAATCCGCCAAGTTCAAACCGTGGCGGCCCCGACGAAATCGGGCCGCCGCGCCAATCGAGAGCTGCACGGCGGTGAGGGGCTCGGGCAGGTCCTTGAGAACGATGTCGCGTTCCTCCAGCACCTCCAGTATCACCGTTTGCACCTGGTCGACGGGCAGGTTCCATTTGTCGGGCCGCGATAGAGCGAGCGCGGATTCCAGAATGGCCAGTGCCGAGGTGAATGGTCTCTCGGCTGCGGCAATGGCGTCGCTGACGCGCTCTGCCTCCGGTTCTGCCGAGAGCAGTGCAACGAGCGCGGAGGCGTCGACGAACAGGGTCATTGCCCGTCCTCGTCGCCCCACATTTCATCATAGGCGGATCTAGGCAACGGCTGGCGTGCCTTGGCGCTGTTCGAAATGCCATGCTTGCTCAACACCCGCTCCACGGTTTGGCGAGGTGTTTCGCTTGCCCTCCGACGGGCAATGGCCTCGCGCATGGCAATGACTATTGCTTCGCTTAGTCCCACGCCTTCGATCTGCGCAAATTTGCGGGTCAGCTCATCCGCCTGCTTGTTGTTGACGTTGAGGGCCATGGCATTCACTAATGTAGATTGTGTGGCCGATATATATAGATCGGTTGATCTACATCATCAAGCCGAGCCGCAACCCACTTCCCCTAGACCTCCGCTTCAAAATAGATATAAAGACATCTTTATATCTCGTGAGGGGCGATGGCTGAGCTGGCGACATTAGTGGGGGTGCTGAAGGCGGCGGGTGAGGGGACCCGGTTGCGCCTTTTGGCATTGCTCGCCGATGGCGATCATTCGGTCAAGGACCTGACGGAAATTCTCCGCCAGAGCCAGCCTCGCGTGTCGCGCCATCTCAAGCTGCTTGCCGATGCCGGGCTGATCGAGCGCAATGCCGAGGGCGCCTGGGCCTATTATGGCTTGGCGCAGTCAGGTGACGGCGCGGCGCTGGCGCAATGGGCCATCGACCGGCTCGACGCCAGCGATCCCGAACGCCGCCGCGATATCGAGCGGCAGGTGGCGGTGCGTGCCGCCCAGCAGGCGCAGGCGGCTGAATATTTTGCCAAGGTTGCCGGTAGCTGGGATCTGCTCAAAAAACTGCATGTGCCCGAAGAGGCGGTGGAAGCCGGCATCGTCGAGGCGCTGGGTGGCCGCTCGGTTGGCCTGCTGGTTGATCTGGGCACCGGCACTGGCCGCATGCTGGAATTGCTCGCCGACTTCTACAAGCGTGGCATCGGCATCGATTCGAGCCGCGAAATGCTGGCCGTGGCCCGGTCGCGCCTGGCTGCGGCGGGTCTTGCCCATGCCCAGGTCCGCCTTGGCGATATTGCCGATCTCGATACCGCCACCGGTTCGGCCGATGTGATCGTGATCCATCAGGTGCTGCATTATTTCGACGATCCGGGCCGCATGCTGGCGCAGGCGCGACGCCTGCTCAAAGCCGGTGGCGAGATGCTGATCGTGGATTTCGCCCCGCACGATTTCGAATTCCTGCGCACCGAACATGCCCATCGCCGGCTTGGCCTGTCGCAGGCGCAAATGAGTCTCTGGGCTGCTGCCGCCGATCTCTCGGTCGAAGCGGTGCGCGAGTTTCCCGGCGAGAATGGTGACAATGGCCTGACGGTCTGCCTCTGGCGCCTCAGCGACAAGACGTGAATGGATACCAAGATGATCGATGACAATGCGCGTGCCAGCCGGAAGATCGCCGAGCAGCGCCCCGACCTGCAGCTTTCCTTCGAGTTCTTCCCGCCCAAGACCGATGCGATGGAGGAGCGCTTCTGGGACTCCATCCATAAACTGGCCCCGCTGCAGCCGCGCTTCGTCTCGGTTACCTATGGCGCCGGCGGCTCTACGCGCGAGCGCACCCTCCGCATGGTCTCCTCGGTCAAAACCGATACCGGCGTCGACGCCGCAGCACACCTGACCTGCGTCGGTTCCACCCGTGACGAAGTCGACGCCGTCGTGCGCGGTTATCAGGAAGCGGGCATCAACCGCATTGTCGCCCTCCGTGGCGATCCGCCGGAGGGTGTCGGCCAGCCGTTTACGCCGCATCCGCAGGGCTATCAGAATGCCGCCGACCTCGTTGCGGGCATCCGCAAGATCGGCGATTTCGATATTTCCGTCGCCGCCTACCCCGAAAAGCACCCCCAAAGTGCCGATTGGCAGGTCGATATCGATAATTTGAAACGCAAGCTCGACGCCGGGGCGACCCGCGCCATCACACAGATGTTCTTCTCTAATGCCGATTACCTACGCTATGTCGCCCGCGCCCGCGCCGCCGGCATCACCGCGCCGATCGTGCCCGGCATCCAGCCGATCCACAGCTTCAAGCAGATTTCCAATTTCGCATCCCGTTGTGGCGCCTCGATTCCGGCTTGGCTGGCCGAGCGTTTCGCCGGGCTGGATGAGGACCCGGAAACCCATGCGTTGGTTGCTTCGGCGGTCGCTGCCGAGCAGGTGATCGAGTTATTGGATGAGGGCGTCACCGAGTTCCACATCTATACGATGAACCGCTCGAACCTGGCTTTGGCGCTGGCGCGCATTCTTGGGCGTCGGCCGGATTAACCTTGCATTCACCATGTTCTGGTGCCATCAGGTCGCCGCCCGTGGGTCGGTGGCCTGAAAAAGCGTCATTCAGGTCCCATTCAGCTTACGGGCAGCATTGAGACGGAGCAGGGCGGTTCCATAAAACCGCCATCAATTCCGGCTCTTTCCCTCCACGGAGGGCGAAGCAAATCGGGACGTGAAAGACCATGCAGATCGATCGCCGCATTACCAATGGCCTGGCCTGGGCCGGTGCCCTAATCGTCGTCGGTATTCCAGCCGCCGACTTGCTGTCCGCGCAATTCCTGGGCAATGGCCCCACGGCGCAGGTCGCCGTCATCGAGCCGGTTGCGCCCGTGCCGGCGCCTGCTTCGCAGCGCCCGGCCGAACCGGTCAAAGTGGCTGAGGTGGCCCCGGCTAAGCCAGTGGCCCCTGCACCCGCAGCAGCCGCCAATCCGGCCGATCCGCTCAATTCCTATCTGCAATCGGGCAAGAAGCTGCCCAGCTATATCACTGGCGGCGCCGAAGAAACCGCTCCGGCAACACCCGCCGCGGCTGCGCCGACGACTGCCCCGGTAGTGCCAGCACCCGCCACGGCCGCGGCAGAACCCGCTCGTCCGCCGATCGCGCCGCCGGCCGCTCCAGCGGCTGTCGCAACCGATCCGGTGCAGGTGGCCTCGCTGCCACCCCAAAAGGTCGCGCCGGTGCCCATGCCGCTGTCCATGCGACCCGCCTCGGTGGCCGTCCGGGCGCCGTCGCCCTCCGACCAGGTCTTCATTCCCCCATCGGTCAGCCGCAATGCGCCGCCGGTGGCCGTCACAGCCGATGACCTGCAGGATTGGGAAAGCGGTCCGCTGTCCGAATTCCTCGCCAATCGCCAGCAGCAAGCCGAAGCCCCGAGTGATTACCGCCCCGGCGGGTTCTATCTCGATGAAGCGCCGCCCCCCGAGGTCTATGACCGCTATGTCGGGCCGATCGATCCGCCGATTTTCCTGCCATTCATCAATTGATGTAAGCTGCCATGCACGCCCGGCAATGGACCGGACGCGTTGCGAAGGATATGCTGGTCCAGCATATCACGCTCGGATTCCCCGTGGCGTGGTCGCTTCGTGAAAGACGTCACCATGCTGTGCTGCGTGCGCAAAGCCGAAGAAAACCGGGATGTTTGGCAAAAACTGTCCCAGTTCCTGGGGTCGTTCAGCCAACGAACCGGTGTTGCCGGCTCCATCGCCAATATGCTTGACCCCGACACCTGGCTGCCCGGCGGACGGGACGCGGCGTTTACGCTCGCCCTGATCGCGCTGGCCGCCAAGATGGCGGTGGCTGACGGCATTGTGACCGCGTCCGAAGTGCGCGCCTTCAACGCCACGGTCGAAATCACCCAGGGCCAGGAGCCGCAGGTGGAGCGGCTGTTCAATCTCGCCAAGCAGGATGTGGCCGGCTACGAAAGCTATGCCCGCAAGATTGCGCGTTTCTTTGCCACCAGCCCCGAAACGCTGGAACATGTGCTCGATAGCCTGTTCTTCATCGCGACGGCCGATGGCATGGTGCATGAGGCGGAGCTGGATTACCTGAAGTCGGTGAGCGACATTTTCGGCTTTGACGATGTGCGGTTCGAGCAGATGGCCAGCCAGCATGTCGTGCTGGCCGATGGGGTCGATCCCTATGTGGTGCTGGGCCTGGCGCCCAATGCGCCGCCCGAAGAAGTGCGCCGCGTGTATCGCCTGCTGGTGTCCGAGCATCATCCCGATCGGTTGATTGCCAAGGGCGTTCCCGAAGAGCTGATCGATGTGGCCACGGCAAGGATGACCGCGATCAATCTGGCCTATCAGGCCATCACCAAACCGCGGCCCGCGCCACTGCTGGCTTGACGCCACCGCGTCTCTGCACCACAAACGCGCCAGCCAGTTGACCGGGTGACCGCTGGCGGATGGGTAACTGTCCGCTGGAGGAAAGTCCGGGCTCCTTCGAAACACGGTGCCGGGTAACGCCCGGCGGGGGCGACCCTAGGGAAAGTGCCACAGAAAGCAAACCGCCCCGGCATGCCGGGGTAAGGGTGAAAGGGTGCGGTAAGAGCGCACCGGGTGACCAGTAATGGAAGCCGCACGGTAAACCCCACCGGGAGCAAGACCAAATAGGGATGACGCGGGGCTTCGGCTCCAGCCTGTTTTGAGGCCAGATCATCCGGGTTGGTTGCAACAGGCGTCTGGTAACAGGCGTCGCAGATGAATGGTCACCACGTCGCGGAAACGCGGCCCTACAGAACCCGGCTTACAGGTCAACTGGCGTTTACCTTTCTGGGTGCTCTCCTCCGCACGGGGTAGGGCTGTTTCAAAACACCCCTAAATTTCCCACCACCGCAAAATGGGAAACAGAATCTTAAACGTCCTTGGTCAAAGTGGCGGGAAGTTTACGAACCGGTTCCGGCCGGCAGTGGAGTAATGGCCTTTATGGGCAAGCGTTCTGTGCCCGAAACCAGCCAAAATGCTGGCCCGCATATCCCCGTCCTCCTGGACGAGGTGCTGGCGGCCTTGGCGCCGCTGAAAGGCAAGCGCATCGTCGACGGCACGTTTGGCGCCGGCGGCTATTCGCGCGCGCTGTTGCAGGCCGGCGCCCATGTCGTGGCCATCGATCGCGATCCCAGCGTGCGCCCTTTTGCCGATGTGCTCATGGCCGAATTTACCGGCCAGATGACCTTCGTGCCCGGCACCTTCTCCGAACTCGATACCCTCGCCGCCGAGCATGGTCCCATTGATGGCGTCGTGCTCGATATCGGCGTCTCCTCCATGCAACTGGACGAGGCGGAACGCGGCTTCTCCTTCATGCGCGATGGTCCGCTCGATATGCGCATGAGCGGGGAGGGCGAGAGTGCCGCCGATCTGGTCAATGGGCTGGAAGTCGAGGCGCTGGCCAACCTGCTCTATGCCTTTGGCGAAGAGCGCAAATCGCGCCGCATTGCCCAGTTCATCGTCGCCGCGCGTGAAACTGCCCCGATAAAGACCACGCTGGAGCTGGCCCGCATCATCGAAAAATCCATCGGCCGCAAGCCCGGTGACGCCCATCCCGCAACCCGCTCGTTCCAGGCCTTGCGCATCGCGGTCAATGGCGAGTTCGACCAATTGGTCGAAGGGCTGTTCGCCGCCGAGCGCCTGCTGAGCGAAGGCGGCAAGCTCGTCGTCATCACCTTCCATTCGCTGGAAGACCGCATCGTCAAACGCTTCTTCGACCCCGAAAAAGGCGGCCCCGCCCAGTCGCGTCACCTGCCGCAGACCCAGGGCGAAGCCCTGCGCTGGATCGATGTCGCCAAGGCGCGCAAGCCCGGCGAGGCCGAGTTGAGCCGCAATCCGCGGGCGCGCTCGTCCATCCTGCGGGCCGGAACCCGTTCGGATGCGCCGGCGCGCGCGGTCAAGTTCGCCGGGCTCGGGGTGCCGGTCGTGAGGGGCACGGCATGATCCGCAGTCTCAACATCATCCTGATTTTTACCAGCGTGATCATGCTGGCTGGCGTTTACACGCTCAAATTCTCCATCGAGCACACGGCCAGCGAGCGGACCGCGCTGGCGGCGCAGATCGAAAGCCAGGAAGGCGATCTTTCCCTGCTCAAGGCCGATTGGGCGGTGCTGAACCAGCCCGGTCATATCGACCCCATCGTCAAGCGGCATCAGGTGGCGCTGGCGATCGGGCCGGTGCAGCAGAAACAGTTCGGCGCCTTCCAGGATATTCCCATGCGACCGGTCAAGCCCAACAATTCCGAGATGGATGCCCTGTTCCAATCGCTCGAGGCCGGTATCGATCCCATCGATGCCATCCTTGAACTCGAGGGGATCGAATAATGGCCGTGACCGCCGAAGATCTCTCGCCCACAATCGCGCTGGATGGCGGCCGTAAAATTCGCGGCAATCTCACCCAGGCCCGCATCCGCTGGATGGTGCTGGCGCTGGTGCTGGGCTTTGGCGCCGTGGGCGGGCGGCTGCTGCAATTGGGCATGGTCGTGCCCGATACTACCATCGAGGGGCAGGCGCGCGACATCATCACCGCGACGCGGCCACCGATCCTCGACCGCAATGGTCTCGAAATGGCCGTCGATATTCGCGTGCCCTCGCTCTATGCCGAACCGCGCCGCATCATCGATGTGGAAGAGGCCGTCACCAAGCTCCGCACCGTTCTGCCCGATCTCGACGAGACCTGGCTGCGCAACCGCCTCACCGGCGACAAGGGCTTTGTCTGGGTGCAGCGCGAACTGTCGCCGGCCATCCAGGAACGCATCATGCGGCTGGGCATTCCCGGCATCGAATTTCTCACCGAATCCAAGCGCTTCTATCCCGGCATGACCGAGGCCAGTCACATCCTGGGCTCGACCAATATCGATAACCAGGGCATTGCCGGCATCGAAAAGCACATGGACGACGACAATGTCGCGCTGTTGCAGGAACTGGGCCTGGCGCGTGGCAATGCCCTGGCGCCGGTGGAACTGTCGGTCGATATGCGCGTGCAGCATGTCATGCACGAGCAATTGGTCGACGCCATGAGCCGCTACAAGGCCATCGCTGCGGCTGGCGTCATGCTCGACATCCATACCGGGGAAGTCATCGCGCTGGCCTCGCTGCCCGATTTTAATCCGAACGACCCCAAGACGGCGCTGGTCAAGGACAGCTTCAATCGCATCACCGCGGGCATTTTCGAGCCGGGCTCGATCTTCAAGACCGTCACCATGGCCGGGGCGATGGATAGCGGCGCGGTCAGCATGACCGACCAGTTCGACGCCCGTTTTGGCGTGCGCTTCGGCCGCTTCACTATTGACGATTTCCACGGCAAGCACCGCATTCTGGCTCTGCCGGAAGTCTATAAATTCTCGTCCAATATCGGCACGATCCGCGTCATGCAGGCCATGGGCAAGGACAATTTCCGGGCCTTCCTCTCCACTATGGGGTTCGATCAGCGCGTGCCGTTCGAACTGCCCGAAATGCGTCTGCCCTCCGTGCCCAAGACCCTGTCCGAAGTGGGCGCGGCGACGGCCTCGTTCGGCCACGGCCTGTCGGTGTCGCCGCTGCATATGGTCACGGCCTATGCGGCTTTCGTCAACGGCGGCAATTACATCGCGCCCACGCTCTACAAGCGTACCGAGGCCGAGGCCGAAGCGCTGTATCGCCGGGTGATCCAGCCCGAAACCAGCGCCAATATCCGCGCCCTCATGCGCCTCAATGCCATTGGGGCCGGCGGGTCGGGCTCGCAGATGAACAAGGAAGCCCTGGGCTATCGCGTTGGCGGCAAGACCGGCACGGCCGAAAAAGTGGTCGATGGGCGCTATTCGTCCAACAAGGTCACCAACTTTTTCGGTTCGGCCTTCCCGATGGAAAATCCGCAATATGCCATGGTGATCATGGTGGACGAGCCGCAGGCCGAAAATCCGCAATCGGGCACCACGGCGGGCTGGAATGCCGGCACTGTGACCGGCCGCATTGTGCAGCGCGTCGCACCCATGCTCGGAATTGCGCCCGATTTCTCCCCGATCATCGACGACTTCGTCCCTTCCGCCTATCGTTGAAATCCAGAAGGATTCACCCCCGTGTCACTTAGCGTAACGCAGCTGCTCGAAGGCTCCGGCGCCCGCCCCAAAAAGGGCCTGGGCGCAGTCTTTGGCCTCAATTCGGACAGCCGCCGGATCGAGCCGGGCGATATTTTCTTTGCCCTGCCGGGCACGCACTCGCATGGCAATGAGCATGTCGATGAGGCGGTCCGGCGCGGCGCGCTCGCCATCATCAGTGACATTGCCCCGGTTGGCGATCCGGGCGTGCCGGTGATTGTGGTCAAGGATGTGCGCGCCGCCTATGCCCGTGCCGCCTCGCGTATTTTCGAGCCGCAGCCGGAAATCACCGTCGCCGTCACCGGCACCAATGGCAAGACCTCGGTGGCCTCTTTCGTGCGCCAGATCTGGACCTATGCCGGCATTCCCGGCGCCAGCATCGGCACGATCGGCGTCGAAACCGCCAACCGTCTGATCGAGGGCAGTCTGACCACCCCCGATTCCCGCACGCTGCATCAATCGATGCGCGCGCTCAAGGCGCAGGGCATCAACCATGTGGCGCTCGAAGCCTCGAGCCACGGTCTCGATCAGCGCCGGCTCGACGGCATCCACTTCGAGGCCGTGGCTTTCACGAATCTCAGCCGCGATCATCTCGATTATCACGCCGACATGGATGAATACCGCAACGCCAAGCTGCGGCTGTTCACCGACCTCTTGGTCGATAGCGGCCCCGCCGTGGTCAATGTCGATGATTCCGAGCACGAGCCCTTCATGTTCGCCGCGCTCAGCGCCAGCGCGACGCTGCTGACGGTGGGCCGTGAGGGCGCCTATATCGAAATTCTCTCCATCAAGCCCGAAGGTTATGGCCAGCGCGTCGAAGTGCGCCATGTCGGGGAAAAGCTCAGTTTCCACCTGCCGCTGACCGGCGAATTCCAGGTGTCCAATGCCCTGATCGCCGCGGCGCTCGCCATGTCGACCGGCGTCGATAAGTCCGATGCTTTCCCGGCTTTGTCCGAGCTGGTCGGCGCCAAGGGGCGGCTGGAACTGGTGGCCGAACACAATGGCGCGGCGGTGTTTGTGGATTATTCCCACAAGCCGGTGGCGCTGGAATCCGCGCTTGCCTCGCTTCGGCCATATGCCAAGGGAAAGTTGCGCGTGGTGTTCGGTGCCGGTGGCGATCGGGACAAGGGCAAGCGGCCCATGATGGGTGAAGTTGCCCAGCGCATGGCCGACGACCTCATTGTCACCGACGACAATCCGCGCACCGAAGACCCTGCGACCATCCGCGCGGAAATTCTTGCGGCTACCAAAGGCGCCAAGGAAATCGGCGACCGCAGGGAAGCCATCATCGCGGCCGTCAAATCGCTGCAACCCGGCGATGTCCTGCTGGTGGCCGGCAAGGGCCACGAGGATTACCAGATCGTCGGCACGACCAAACATCATTTCTCCGACCATGGAGTGGTGGCGGAGGCAATCAAGGGGCTCTGATGGCACATCTGTTTACGGTCCAAGCCCTGCTGGCCGCCACCGGCGGTCGCGCCGAAGCGGTGACCGGGGACGCCATTGGCTCGATTTCCATCGACTCGCGTGAACTCGGCCCCGACGCGCTCTTCGTCGCCATCAAGGGCGACCGCTTCGACGGTCATGACTTTGTCGAGACTGCGCTGAAAAACGGCGCGGTCGCGGCACTCGTCTCCGAAGGCCGCAGCGAAGGCCCCGGCCGCATCGTGGTTCCCGACGCGCTGCAGGGCCTGCGCGACATCGCCATTGCCAGCCGCGAGCGCAGCCGCGCCGTCGTCGTCGGAGTCACCGGCAGCGTCGGCAAGACCACGACCAAGGAAGCCATCCGCATGGTCTTCGAGGCCGCAGGCCAGACCCATGCCTCGATCAAGAGCTTCAATAACCACTGGGGCGTGCCGCTCATGCTGGCTCGCATGCCCGAGGCCACCCAGTTCGGCGTATTCGAAATGGGCATGAATGCCCCCGACGAAATCCGTCCGCTCAGCCAATTGGTGCGCCCGCATATCGCTGTCATCACCAATGTTGCCGCGGCCCATCTCGAAGCCTTCGGCTCGCTTGAGGGCATTGCCGCCGCCAAGGCCGAGATTTTCGAGGGGCTGGAGCCGGGTGGTACCGCCGTGCTCAATGCCGATCATCCCCAGTTGCAGGTGCTGCTCGATGCGGCCGCAGCGGCGGGCGTCGCCAATGTCATCACCTATGGCTTTGGCCGCGGCTGCGACTGGCAGATCGTGGATGTCCAATCGGCCGCCGACCACAGCTTTGCTACCGTGCTGCATGGCGGGGACCGCCACGCCTTGGCCCTCGCCGTGCCCGGCCGCCACATGCTGGCCAATGCCGTCGCTGCCATGGCCGTCGGTTATATTGCCGGCGTCGAACCCGATGTGGCCCTGCGCGCTTTGGCCGGCTTCGGCGCCCAGCCCGGCCGTGGCCAGCGGCTGGTGTTCGGACCGGCCGACAAGCCGCTGGTGTTGACTGACGAAAGCTACAACGCCAATACCGCTTCGATGGGCGCGGCGCTCGATGTCTTCACCGAACAAAAAGCCCCCGGCGGCCGCAAGGTGCTGATCCTGGGCGATATGCTCGAATTGGGCGCGCAGGGACCGGCGCTCCATGCCAGCCTCAAGAATGCGGTGATCGGCTCGGGTGCCGAGCGCATTTATCTGGTGGGCACCGGCATGGCCGCGCTGGCCGAAGCTTTGGGGGCAGGGCGCGTCACCGCTCACGCAAATACCACTGCGGATATCGCGGACATCGTGCTCGGCGATCTTGCCTATGGCGACGCAGTTATGATCAAAGGGTCCAACGGCGTGGGGCTGTCGGGCATCGTCGAAAAAATCCGCAGCAAGTTCTCCGGACCATAAACCCCAGCCAGCGAGGACGCTTCCTTCATGCTCTATTTTCTCGGTCAGCTGGGCGATGCGGTCTCGGCCTTCAACGTGTTCCGCTACATCACCTTCCGCACAGCGGGCGCGGTGATCACGGCTTTGTTCTTCGTTTTCCTGTTCGGTCCGGCCATGATCAATGGCCTGCGCCTGCGCCAGGGCAAGGGCCAGCCGATCCGCGAAGATGGTCCCCAGGGGCACCTGCTGACCAAGAAGGGCACACCCACCATGGGCGGGTTGATGATCCTCTCCGGCGCGGTGTTTTCAACCCTGCTGTGGTCCAATCTCACCAATGGCTATGTCTGGGTGGTCCTGCTGGTCACGGTGGGCTTCGGCGCCATCGGCTTTTACGATGACTATCTCAAGGTCAAGCGCATGAGCCACAAGGGCTTTGGCGGCCGGCAGCGCCTGGCGCTTGAAGCGCTGATCGGGGCCATTGCCTGCTACGCCATTTCCCAATTGGGCCCCGAGCCCTATGCCACCTCGCTGCTGTTCCCGTTCGTGAAGGGTCTGGCGATCGACCTGGGCTATTTCTTCATTCTGTTCGGCGGTTTCGTCATCATGGCGGCCGGCAATTCGGTCAACCTCACCGATGGCCTCGATGGCCTGGCCATCGTCCCCGTCATGGTTGCCGCCGCCTGTTTCGCGCTGATCGCCTATCTGGTCGGCAGCGTGAACTTCTCCGATTACCTGCTGCTCAATTATGTGCCCGGCACTGGTGAACTTTCAGTCGTCTGCGGCGCACTGATCGGGGCAGGGCTGGGCTTCCTCTGGTTCAACGCCCCGCCGGCCCAGATTTTCATGGGCGATACCGGCTCGCTGGCTTTGGGCGGCGCCTTGGGCGCCATCGCCGTCGCCACCAAGCATGAGATCGTCCTTGCCATCATCGGCGGGCTGTTCGTGCTCGAAACTGTGTCGGTGATCGTGCAGGTCACCTCGTTCAAGCTCACCGGCAAGCGCGTGTTCCGCATGGCGCCGATCCACCACCATTTCGAACATATGGGCTGGACCGAAAGCCAGGTAGTGATCCGCTTCTGGATCATCTCCTTCGTCCTGGCTTTGATCGGCCTCAGCTCGCTCAAGCTGCGCTAAACCGGCGTCTTGGCAAAGCCCTTGACCAGGATCGGCCCGGTCGGCTTGCCGGTGGGCGAGCCCGGTGCCGGCTCCAGCGTGATTTCATAGAGCTGCCCTTCCTTGGGCGTGGGCAATTGCGGCCCGGTCAGCCAGATGGTGTGCGGGTCAGTGAAAGTGCCCAGCGAGACCGGCCCGGTTGCCGGGTCGGGCAAGGTCCAGACCTGCAGCACCTGATCTGCAGCCACGACGAAATCTTCCAGCGGCACCAGCCGCACCCTGTCATCGGCAAAGGCCTCGACGATGGCTCCCGGCGCCGCATCGGTCTGGTTGACCAGCACCGCCACCACCAAAGGCTGCGGCTGGCGCGATCCCAGATTGCCGGCGAAATACCCCAGTCCCAGCGCCACCACGACACCGGCCGCCATGCTCATCCATTGCGCGATCGATACTCGCCGCGAGGGCAGGGGCATCACGTTCTCAGCCAGCGGTTCATCCAATCGCCTTTCGATGGCCGACCAGAGTTCGGTACCTGCCGCCTCAGGCTTCGCCGTATCGTCAAGCGCACGGAAACTGGCTTGCAGCCGGTCCACGGCCGCCCGCAATTCCGCGTCTCGCGCCAGCTCCACCTCGAATGCCGTAAGCTCTGCTCCTTCGAGCAGTCCCAGCACATAGCGTCCGGCCTGTGCCATCTGGTCCTGATTCATGACAGGCACTCCTGCAGGGCAATGGTGCCCCGCCGTATCCAGGCTTTGAGCGTACCCAGCGGGGCATTCATAGTCGCGGCCGCCTCACCATGGTTGAGGCCGGTGACGTAGCACAACAGGATCGCCCGGCGTTTGGGCTCGTCCAATTGGCCCAGGCAATGCTTGAGCGCGTCGCGGTCCGCCAATGCCTCGAATGCCGCCATCGCTTCGGCGCTGCGGTCGCCCAGATCGGCCAATACTTCCCCATCGTGATATTCCATGCGCGATCCATCACGCAGCATGTTGAGTGCTCGATTGCGGGTGATTGTGGTGAGCCAACCTTGCGCCGAGCCACGCGCCGGGTCGAACTGGCTGGCCCGCCGCCACGCCGCGATAAACGTCTCCTGCACGGCTTCCTCGGCCAGGTCCCGCCGCCGCAGGATGCGCAGGGCAATGCCGATCAGCCGGCCGGCTTCGGCGGAGAACAGGTCGGCCAGCGCCGCTTTGTCGCCCTTGGCGATGCGGCGCATCAGGTCATCGGCATTGGTCACATCGGGCATGAGCAGCAACATGGGGGAATTCCCCTTCCATGTCGATTACACGCGGCCCGCCCTTTTTGGATGCGGCACAAGAAAATTTCGCGCCGCTGCATCCAGACGCCTGCTGCGGCGGGTAGTCCCTCTGTAACCGGCGCATCAAGGCGCCCAGAAACGAGGAGACGTTCCCATGATCGCACTGTCCCGGATTTCCCTGCATAGTCTGCTTGCCGCCACCATCCTCACTGCATCCGCCGCCGCCGTAGCCGCGGCGCCCGCCGTCGGCCTGGCCGGTGGCAAGACGCTGGTGATGTTCGATACCGAAACCCTGGCCGTCAGCGGCACGATGGAGGTTACCGGCATCGACGGCCTGGCCGGCATCGATGTTCGCCCCGCTGACAAGAAGCTCTATGGCGTGTCGACCGCCGGCGAGATCGTCACCATCGATACTGCATCCGGCGCTGCCACTGTCACCTTCCCCCTGTCGGAAAAGCTCCCGAGCTTTGACGGCGCCATTGTCGATTTCAACCCGATGGCCGATCGCCTGCGTCTGATGGCCGCCGATGGCACCAATTTCCGCGTCAATCCGGATGATGGCATGGTCACGGTCGATGGTTCGCTCGCATATGAGGACGCCGATATGCATGCCGGGGAAACTCCGGCCATCGTCGCCGCGGCCTATACCAATTCGGTCGGCAAGCCCGAAGCCACCAAGATGTTCGATATCGACACAACCATTGTCGCGCTGATCCAGCAGACCAAGCCCAATGACGGTGTGCTGGCCGCCATCGGCAAGCTCGGCATCGAGGGCGGCACCAGCTACGCCTTCGATATCGCCGCGACCGCAGACCTGGTCAACACCGCCTATCTCGTCGTGGACAACACGCTCCACACCGTCGATCTCGAAACCGGCGCCGCTACCTCAATTGGTGCCATCGAGGGTATCGAAGGCTCGCTGACCGACATCGCGATCCTGCAGTAGTTATTGCCTGCTGCCCCAATCCCCCACAGCGTCATTGCCCGGTTTATCCGGGCAATCCAGCTTTCCGCGCGCGCTGAGACATGGATCACCCGGAAAAGCCGGGTGATGACGATGGGTGTGTGTCGGTGTCCCATCTCTCGATTCGCAAAACGCAAAAGCGGTGGGAAATCGGTAACCATCGGCGAGATACAATTCGAAACGAATTTTATCTGTCAGGAGGCCGGCTGAACCGGCTCGCCCATGATGTTTTCCCGCGCAGAAAAGACCCCTTTGGCCGAATGGTGGTGGTCGATCGACCGCGAACTGCTCGGCGCGCTGATCCTGTTGATGACCTGCGGCATGGTGCTCAGCTTCGCCGCCAGTCCCCCGGTGGCCGAGCGCATCGGGCTATCGCCCTGGTTCTTCATCATCCGCCACGCCATGTTCTGCCTGCTGGCCTTGCCGGTACTGATCGGCACGTCCCTGATGAACCACCGCCAGGCGCGCGTCGCGGCGCTGGTTACCCTGGTCGTCAGCCTCGTCCTGCTCTGGGCCACTCTGCGCTTCGGCACCGAGGTCAAGGGCGCGCGGCGCTGGATATCGTTCGCCGGCCAATCGGTGCAGCCATCCGAATTCGTCAAACCGGCCTTTGCCGTGCTGGGCGCGTGGCTGTTCTCAGAATCCATGGTGCACAAGAATGTGCCCGGCAAAATCCTCGCCACCATGGTCATGTTCTCCATCGTCGCCGCGCTGTTGCTGCAGCCCGATATCGGGCAAACGGCCCTGGTGCTGGCGACCTGGGCGACGCTGCTGTTCATTTCCGGCATTTCGTGGTGGATCATTTTCGGCCTGGCGGCGGGCGCCGGTGGCCTGCTGGGTGGGGCCTATCTGCTGTTCCCGCACGTGTCGCGCCGCATCGATACCTTCCTCAACCCAGAGGGCGGCGGCAATACGTACCAGATCGACCGCGCCTTGCAGTCGCTGCTCGAAGGCGGCTGGTTCGGCCGTGGCCCGGGTGAATCCATCGCCAAAAAGCTCATCCCCGACGCGCATGCCGACTATGTCTTCTCGGCCGCCGCCGGCGAGTTCGGCATCATCTTCTGCATGGTGCTGGTGACGCTCATCGCCTTCATCGTCATCCGCGCCATGATGGGTGCGCAGCGCCAGACCAGCCTCTTTGCGCGGCTGGCGTCCTCGACCCTGGCCATCCAGTTCGCCATGCAGTCGGGCATCAATCTGGCGGTGAATCTCAACCTCATTCCCCCCAAGGGCATGACATTGCCATTCGTGAGCTATGGCGGTACGTCGATGATCGCGATTGCCTTCGGCATGGGGCTGATGCTGGCCCTCACGCGCACCAAGCCCGAGGAGCGAATGGTCACAGGTCTGCCCGTCTACAAGAGCGCATTGGCACCAGCTGAATGAAGAAGTTCATCCTCATGGCGGGTGGCACGGGTGGGCATCTCTTCCCGGCCATGGCGCTGGCCCAGGAATTGACGCGGCGCGGGCATCTGGTCGAGCTGATGACCGATCATCGCGTGGAAAGCTATGGCGCGGATTTTCCGGCCACGCAGGTCCATATCGTGCCCTCCGCCACGCCCTCGCTCAGCAATCCCATCAAGTTCCTCGCCGGCGGGTTCAAAATCCTGGGCGGCATTGCCGTTGCCATGGGCAAGCTGCGCAAAAGCCGGCCCGATGCGGTGATCGGCTTTGGCGGCTATCCGACCTTCCCGCCTTTCGTCGCGGCGAGCCTTTTGGGTGTTCCGGGTATTCTGCATGAGCAGAACGCCGTGATGGGCCGCGCCAATCGGGCGCTGGGCCGCTTTGCCGACGTGCTGGCGCTGAGCTTTGCCGAAACCAAGTTCGCGGACACGCTGAAAATCGAAAAGCGAGTCACCGGCAATCCCGTGCGCGATCGTGTGCGCGTGCTGGCCGGCATGCCCTATCCGGCGCTTGACGAAAACGGACCCATTCATCTCGTGGTCTTCGGCGGCAGCCAGGGCGCCAAGGCATTGTCCGACATCGTGCCGGCAGCCATTGCTCTTATTCCTGAACAGATCCGCCAGCGCCTGCGCATCGTGCAGCAATGCCGCGCCGAGGACCTCGATCGGGTCGCCGAAGTCTATCGGCAGGCCAAGGTCAATGTTGAACTGGCGCCATTCTTCGGCGACCTGCCGGAGCGCATCGCCAAGAGCCATCTGGTCATTGGCCGCTCGGGCGCTTCGACCATTACCGAGCTTTGCGTCATCGGGCGGCCGTCGATCTTGGTGCCGCTGCCCGGCGCGCTGGACGCCGACCAGAAAAACAATGCCCTGGTCGTCGACAGCGCCGGCGCCGGCTGGATTGCGGAGCAGGCCACGCTGTCGCCGCAATCGCTAGGCACTCGCCTCACCAACCTCATCACCGACCCGGCGACGCTCACCAAGGCCGCCGCCGCCGCCCGTGCGCTGGGCCAGCCCCGCGCCGTTGAGAAGCTGGCGGATATCGCCGAGACTCTCGCCGGGAAGGGCACTACGGAAATGGAACAAGTCTCATGAAAATGCCCCGCAATATCGGCCCGGTCCACTTCGTGGGGATCGGCGGCATCGGCATGAGCGGCATTGCCGAAATCCTGCACAATCAGGGCTATGTGGTGCAGGGCTCCGATGCCGCTGCCAATCCCAATGTGCAGCGCCTGCGCGACATGGGCATCCGCATCGAGATCGGCCAAAAGGCTGAAAATCTCGGGGAAGCCGCCGTTGTCGTCGTCTCCTCGGCCATCAAGAAAGACAATCCCGAGCTGGTCGCTGCCCGCGCCCGCGCGCTGCCGGTGGTGCGCCGCGCCGAGATGCTGGCCGAAATCATGCGCTTCAAGAACGCCATCGCCATTGGCGGCACGCATGGCAAGACCACGACGACCACGCTGGTCGCGACCCTGCTCGATGCCGGAGATCTGGACCCCACCGTCATCAATGGCGGCATCATCAATGCCTATGGCACCAATGCGCGCCTGGGCGAGGGCGAGTGGATGGTGGTGGAGGCCGACGAGAGCGACGGCACTTTCGTCAAGTTGCCCGCCGATGTGGTCGTGGTCACCAATATCGATCCGGAACACCTCGATCACTATCATGACTTCGAGGGGGTCAAGCAGGCCTTCCACAATTTCGTCGAGAACGTGCCCTTTTACGGCTTTGCCGTGATGTGCCTCGATCATCCCGAAGTGCAGGCGCTAGTCGGCCAGATCAAGGATCGCCGCGTCATCACCTATGGCCGCAATCCGCAGGCCGATGTGCGGCTGGTTGATCTTGAAACCATCGATGGCGTCAGCCATTTCGCGGTCGAAATCCGCGACCGCATCCGCCTCACCCAGCTGCGTATCGATGGGCTGCAATTGCCCATGCCGGGCGTCCACAATGCGCTCAATGCCACCGCGGCCATTGCCGTGGCCGATCAGCTGCATGTGCCCGCCGAAGCCATCCGTAAGGGCCTCAAGGGCTTTACCGGGGTCAAGCGCCGCTTCACCAAGACCGGTATGGTCGGTGGCATTACCGTCATCGACGATTATGGCCACCACCCGGTGGAAATCGCCGCCGTATTGCGCGCCGCCCGACAGTCCACCAAGCGCGACGTGATCGCGGTGGTGCAGCCGCACCGCTATAGCCGCCTGCATGACCTGTTCGACGATTTCGCCGCCTGCTTCAACGATGCCGATACCGTCATCGTCGCCCCAGTCTATGCCGCTGGCGAGCAGCCCATTCCCGGCGTGACCAATGACGAGCTGGTCAACCGCATCCGCGCCCGCGGCCACCGCGATGCGCGCGTGCTCGATCGTCCCGAAGACCTGGCTGAGCTGATCGCCGGCCGGGCGGCGGATGGCGATTATGTCGTGTGCCTGGGCGCCGGCAATATCACCCAATGGGCCGCCGCCTTGCCGGGCGAATTGGCCACGCTTTTGGGAAAGGACGTGCAGTGAGCTATCCCGACCTCATCCCCCAGTTCCAGCCCTGGATCGCCGGGGTTCGCGGCCGGCTGGTTCCCAACCAGCTGTTGAGCGAAGTCACCTGGTTCCGCGTCGGCGGCCCGGCCCAGCTGTTCTTCACCCCGGCCGACGAGGAAGACCTCGCCTATTTCCTCAAGCACCTACCCGCCGATATCCGCATGACGGTGATCGGGCTGGGTTCGAACCTGTTGATCCGCGATGGCGGCATTGATGGCGTGGTCATCAAGCTCTCCGGCAAGGCCTTCGGCCAGGTCGAAATCCTCGATGACCACAAGATCCGCGTCGGCACCTCGTTGCCCGACGTCAAGGTGGCCACGGCCGCTGCCGAAGCCGGCATTGATGGGCTGAGTTTTTATCGCGGCATTCCCGGCGGCATTGGCGGTGCGCTTTATATGAATGCGGGCTGCTACGGCACCGAAACGCGCGACCGCATGGTCGAGCTGCGTGCCGTGACCCGGCAGGGCGAGATCATCACTCTCACCAATGCCGATATGGGCTATCTCTACCGCAAGTCGAACGGCCCGCGCGGCGCGGTGTTCACCTCCGCGGTGTATCAGGGCTTTGCCGGCGAGCGCGAAGATATCCTTTCACGCATGCGCGAAATCACCGAGAAGCGCGAATCCAGCCAGCCCACCAAGGCCAAGACGGGCGGCTCGACCTTCAAGAATCCCGATGGGCATTCGAGCTGGAAGCTGATCGACGCGGCCGGGGGCAGGGGCCTGACCATAGGCGGCGCGCAGATGAGCGAATTGCACGCCAATTTCTTGCTCAATATCGATAATGCCAGTGCCCATGACATCGAAACCCTGGGCGAGACCGTGCGCAACAAGGTGCGGGCGCATTCGGGCATCGAGCTCAAATGGGAAATCCGCCGCATGGGCCATTTCGAGCCCGGCCGCGAGGTGCGCGAGTTCCTCGATGGCGATGTGTTTACCGGAGCGGTGTGATGGCCGCTGGCCGCATTGCCAAAACTCAATGCCCTCCTTCTCCCCTTGAGGGAGAAGGTGCCCCGCAGAGGCGGATGAGGGGTCTCTCTCTTATGTTTTCTCAGGACGATCGGACTTCCCCATGACCAAACACGTCGCCGTCCTGATGGGCGGATGGTCCAATGAACGCCAGGTATCGCTGAGCTCGGGCACCGAATGCGCCGCGGCGCTCCGTCGCGCCGGCTATCGCGTCACCGAAGTCGATGTCGGCCGCGACATTGCCAATGTGCTGGCTGATCTCAAGCCCGACGTGGCCTTCAATGCGCTGCATGGCCCGTTCGGCGAAAGCGGCATGATCCAGGGTTTTCTTGAGCTGATCCAGTTGCCCTACACCCATTCGGGCGTGCTGGCCTCGGCTTTGGCCATGGACAAGCACCAGGCCAAGATCGTGCTCAAGGCCGCGGGCCTGCCGGTCACCGACCATGTCATAGTGCCCCGGGCGGAAGCGGCGCGCAGCCACGCCATGGCAACGCCCTATGTCATCAAGCCGATTGCCGATGGCTCCAGCTTTGGCGTCCACATCGTCAAGCAGGGTGCCAATCAGCCGCCGCAGGAAATCCTGGGCGAGAGCTGGAATTCGGGCGAAGAGGTGATGGTCGAACGCTATATTCCCGGGCGCGAACTGACCTGCGCGGTGATGGGCGACGTGGCTTTGGGTGTCACCGAGATCGTCACCGAGCTGAGCTTCTACAATTACGAAGCCAAATACGCCAAAGGCGGCTCGGTTCACATTATTCCCGCGCAGCTGAAACCGAAAATTTACGACAAAGTGCAAAAACTGAGCCTTGCCGCACATGCGGCCTTTGGCTGCCGGGGCGTGTCGCGGACGGACTTCCGCTACAATGACGCGGTGGGCGAAGATGGCGAACTGGTCTGTCTCGAAATCAATACCCAGCCGGGTATGACCGAGACATCCCTGGTGCCCGAGCAGGCCAAATATGCCGGGCATTCGTTTGAAGATCTGGTCTCCTGGATGGTGGAGGACGCGAGTTGCAACAGGTAAAAAGCGAGGCTTTTCTCGCTGGCGCGCGGATCGTCAATCCCCGTGCATTGCCTGTTCCTGTCCGCTCTCCGCGGCGCAAGCTCATCAACAATTTCGGCCGCGCCTGGGTGCTGCACCGCAAGGCCATCGTGCGCACCTGCTCGGCCATTGCCCTGCTGGCCGTGATCGGCGTCATCTATCAGATCCGTGAACCGCTGGGCATGGGCGTCTCCGCGCTGGGCGGCATTGCGCAGGGCGAATTCGCCGATGCCGGTTTTGCCATTGGCGAGATTTCCATCACCGGCCAGTCGCTGACCAGCGAGCAGGACATTTTCGACGCCCTGGGCGTGCAGCCCAAAACCTCCACCGTCAGCTTCGATGTCGAAGCCGCCCGCCAGCGCATTGCCGAGCTCCCCTCGGTCGAGACCGTCAATGTGCGCAAGAATTATCCCGGCGATGTGCTGGTCACTATCACCGAAAAGACTCCCATTGCGCGTTGGCGCGTCGATGGCGTGACCTTTGTGGTCGATGGGCAGGGCGAGCAGATCGGCGAGGACAAGGGCGCCTATGGCGACCTGCCGCTGGTGATCGGCGATGGCGCCGCCGACGACGCCTTGGTGATGATCCGGGCGCTCGATCAATTCCCCGGCCTCAAGACTGGCCTTTTGGCTCTCTCCCGCATCGCCGACCGCCGCTGGGACATGATTTACGACACCGGCCTGCGCGTGCAACTGCCCGAGCTGGGCGTCGCCCAGGCTTTGCGCAAGCTCGCCATGTACGAAGCCGATTACAAATTGCTCGATCGCGATATCACCGTGATCGACCTGCGCGTCGACAATCTCGTCGCCCTCCGCCCGACCACACCTGCCGTAGAAGAAACCAAAAAGCGATGATGACCGACGCCATGACCTCCCGTCTGCGGCCCGTTCAACCCGGCAAGACCACGCTGGTCGCGGTGCTCGATATCGGCTCGACCAAGATTTGCTGCGTCATAGCCCGGCTCACCCCGCGTGCCGAGGGCAAGGCCCTGCGCGGCCGCTCGCATCAGGTCGAAGTCATCGGCTTCGGCTATGGCCCCTCCACCGGCGTCAAGAGCGGCGTCGTCACCGATATCGAAAAGGCCGAACACGCCATTCGCTCCGTCGTCGGCATGGCCGAACGCGCTGCGGGCCTGACGCTCGAAAGCGTCATCGTCAACGTCACTGCCGGGCGCCTTGGCTCGGAGACTTTCTCCGCCGCCGTGTCGCTGGATGGTCTGGAAGTCGAAAAAGCCGACATTCACCGCGTGCTGCGCGCCGTCAACGAACGTTCGGTCCGTCCCGAGCGCTCCATCATTCACGCGTTACCCATCGGTTACGCATTGGATGGCCAGAAGGGCATTCGCGATCCCAAGGGCATGGTGGGCGAAAAGCTGGGCGTCGATGTCGCCGTGGTCAGCTCGGAAACCCTGGCCATGCGCAATCTCGAACTGGTGCTGCATCGCTGCCACCTGCAGATCGAAGCCCTGATCGCCACCCCTTATGCTTCCGGCCTTGCCACGCTGGTCGATGACGAAGCCCAGCTCGGCGTCGCCTGCGTTGATTTCGGTGGCGCGACCACGACCGTCTCCGTGTTCAACGACGGCCATCTGGTCTATGCCGATGCCATCGCCATTGGCGGTCATCATCTGACGCTCGATATCGCCCGCCAGCTCTCGGTCAGCGTGGCCGATGCCGAGCGCCTCAAGACCTTCTATGGCTCGGTACTGCCCGGCCAGGCTGACGAGCGCGATATGATCGCGATCCAGCCGGTGGGCGCCACCCACGACGAAGCGCCGGGGCAGGTGGCCCGTTCGGTGCTGACCCGCATCATGCGCCCGCGCATCGAAGAAATCCTCACCGCCATTCGCGATCGCATGCAGGCCACCGGCATGATGGATGTCTGCGGCCGCCGTTTCGTGCTGACCGGCGGCGCCAGCGAAATGACCGGCCTGCCCGAAGTTGCCCGCCGCATCCTGGCGCGGAACGTGCGCAATGGCCGCCCCATGGGCATTGCCGGCCTGCCCGAAATGGCCAAGGGCGCCGCCTTTGCCACCGTCGCCGGCATGCTGGTCTATCCCCAGGTCTGCTCCCAGGAATATGCCGAACCCCGCGGCAGCCGCAAACTCACCGGCACCGACGGCTATTTCGCCCGCGTGGGGTATTGGCTGCGGACGAGCTTCTAGCTGCGCAGATCGCGCAGGCCCGACCACACCAGCGCTCCGCCCAGCGCGCCGAATGCCACGCCGAACACGCCCTGGATGATCCGGGCGAAACGGTCATAGACGCTTGTCGCCATGCCGGTTGAGAACAGCAGCGCGTAAGTGCCATAGATGGTCAGCGCCGTGATGGCGACGATGGGGCCGAACAGCAGTACTTCCCAGCGCGACAGCCCCGCTCCAAGCAGGAATGTGGCGATGGCCGACCACATCAGCGCGGCCTTGGGATTGGTCATCACCACCACGAACCCGCGCCGCCACGCTGCCAGGTCGGACAACTGGCCCGTGTTTGCGGTGACCATCAAACCCCGACCCTTACGCATCGACCACAGGGCGCGAATGCCCAGATAAAGCAGATACCCGCCGCCGGCGAATTTCAGCACCGTCAGCAGCATGGGATAGGCCGCGAACAGTGCGCCAAGGCCCAGCGCGGTCAGTAGCGCCCAAGCGAGGCACCCTGTCGCGATGCCGGTGACAACAAACAGGGCCGGTCGCCGCCCCTGATCCAGCGCAACGTCGGCGACGGCCATCAGATTGGGTCCGGGCGATGCCTGCGCCGCACAGACCCCGAGCCAGGCGATAAAGAATGCTTGCAACATGGTCGCTCCTCCGTGGGTTCAGTTTCGCGGCTACCAGCCCCGCTCGGCTTCTTCGCCAAGGGTTATCGCCAACCGCCTCCGCGTCGCCGCCTCGAACGCCTCCGGCCATACGATATCCAGCCGCTTGGCCATGGCCCGCGCCCGCGGCATGAATTCCCGCGCAATCGCGAAATTAGCTGAGATCACCGCGTCACGCTCCGGCCCTGGATAGGGCAGGGACTTAAGCAAGGCCATGTCACCGGCCGATAGCAGCGTCGATTGATGCAGTATGCCGCCCGGATCGGGATTGCTCACATCCTGCATCAGCAATGCTGCCAGATGGTCACGCATCATGCCGACCCCGAGCACCATAGTCACGTACTCACCCCGTCCGGCGCCGACGGGCATCAGCCCCAGCATGCGAATGAATTCGTGGATGAGATATTTGACAGTACCAACGTCCGGCTGCTTCGGCGGCAACATATCCGGCAAGCTATCATAACGCCCGTCGCGGTCGACCAGCGGCTTGACCGTATTCTTGGCCCGCCGACCGAAATTGTCGGGGGCGACGATACTCAGGTCACAGCGCAGCCATTCTTCCGAGACAGCATTGAGCAGCAGGCCGCCGCGGGGCAATTCCTGCCAGAACACGATCGGGGTGATCGCGTCCAGCGTCTGCCGCCAATCGGCAGCAATTGCGGCATGGTGTTCCGGCTCCACCAGCGCGACCAGATCGACATCGCTCCAGGCGTCTGCCGTTCCCCGACCATAGCTGCCAGCCAGAAAGAGGCCACGAATGGCCTCCTTGCCGGTCATTGCTTGTTTAACCGCCGCGATCAGCTCGTGCTGGTCCATTGTCCTCTCCCCGTTTGCGGCAAAGGACCACATCGCAGCAGCAGAGGCAATTCGGTCTATGCGCCCGCATAGGCCTTCTGCAGGTCGGCAACGATCAGCTTGCCCATCTTCATCATGGCCTGCATGGCCCGCTGCGAGCCAGCCGGGTCCTTGCCCAATACGGTCTCGTAAATCTGCTTGGGCACCACCTGCCAGGACAGGCCGAACTTGTCCTTGCACCAGCCGCATTGGCTTTCTTCGCCGCCATCGGCGGTGAGACGATCCCAGAAATAATCGACCTCGTCCTGCCCATCGACATTGATCATGAAGGACACCGCTTCAGTAAATTTGAAGGTCGGGCCGCCATTGAGCAGCATGAATTTGTGCCCCTCCAGTTCGATGATGGCGGTGAAAACCGGACCCTTGGGGTCCTGCCGCTTCACCTCGTGCACCTTGGCCGATTTGAAGGTGCTGGTGTAAAATTCGATAGCGTCGTCAATGCGGTTATCGAACCACAGGCAGGGCATGATGTCGGTCATTTTGCAGTCTCCTCATTGCATAACCATTTTGTTATAGAGCTTTTCGGTTATACGTGTCAATCGGCTGTCGGGCCGGCGTGGTTAACAACTCCGCAATGGGAGAATGGTTGGTGTCGCATTTTGCGATCACGTTAACACCGGTGAGACAATTGTTAGGACGCGGTTAACGAATTGGGGGGTAAACCTTAACCAATCAAGCCACTATGAGGCCATCCATGACCATCAACCTCACCATCCCGGATATTCAGGAACTCAAGCCCCGCATCACCGTATTCGGTTGCGGCGGCGCCGGCGGCAACGCCGTCAACAACATGATCGAATCCGGCCTCGATGGTGTGGACTTCGTCGTCGCCAATACGGATGCGCAGGCTCTCGCGCTCTCCAAGGCGCAGCGGATCATCCAGCTCGGCGTCGGCGTTACCGAAGGCCTGGGCGCCGGTTCGCACCCCGAAGTGGGTCGCGCGGCAGCCGAAGAAAGCTGGGACGAGATCAATGATCACCTCTCGGGCTCGCATATGGTGTTCATCACTGCCGGCATGGGCGGTGGCACCGGTACCGGCGCAGCGCCCGTCGTGGCCCGCGCCGCGCGCGAGCAGGGCATCCTGACCGTTGGCGTCGTCACCAAGCCGTTCAATTTCGAAGGCAATCGCCGCGCTCGTCTGGCCGAGGACGGTATTGATGAGCTGCATCGCCATGTCGATACGCTGATCGTCATCCCCAACCAGAACCTGTTCCGCGTCGCCAATGAAAAGACGACGTTTGCCGACGCCTTCTCGATGGCCGACCAGGTGTTATTCTCCGGCGTCGCCTGCATCACCGATCTGATGGTCAAGGAAGGCCTGATCAACCTCGATTTCGCCGACGTGCGCGCCGTGATGCGCGGCATGGGCAAGGCGATGATGGGCACCGGCGAGGCGTCGGGCGAAGATCGTGCCCGCCACGCCGCAGAAGCCGCCATCGCCAATCCGCTGCTCGATGATGTGTCGATGCAGGGCGCCCGCGGCCTCTTGATCTCCATCACCGGCGGTCCCGACCTGACCCTCTATGAAGTCGACGAAGCGGCCAGCCGCGTCCGCGAGGAAGTCGATGTGGATTGCAACATCATCCTGGGCGCGACTTTCGATCCGAACCTGACCGGCACGATCCGCGTTGCCGTCGTGGCCACCGGCACCGATGCCACCATGGTGCAGGCGCTCGAGCCGGCCAAGCCGCATGCTTCGCGCACCCCGCTCGAAGTGCGCCGCCATGTGCCGGTTGAGCCGACCCGTGTCGCTGCCGAGCGCGCCGCTGTCGCCACCCCGGCGCCGACCACCAGCCAGGCTATCGAGCACCAGGTCGAGGCTGCCGTTGCCGAAGCCATCACCTTCGACGCGCCTGCGCCGAGCTACGCTCATGAAGACGATGGCGTATTCGTCGAGCCCTATATCCCGGCTGCCGACTCGATCCACGATGATGAGCCTTCCATGGTTCAGGATGAGCCCGTACCCAGCGTTTATGTGCCCTCGCACGCTGCCCGTCCCGATGGTCAGCGCCGCATGCCGCGCACTGAAGAGCTGCCGGTTGTTGCGCGCCGGACACAGCAGGAGCAGGAACGTCCTGATGCCGAGCCCCGCAATGCCCGTGCGCTGTTCAAGCGCCTGGCCTCCAATGTCGGTCTCAATCTGGGCCAGTCCCAGCCGGTAGAACGCGACGAAACTGCCTATTCCAGCGCCGATGATGCGGCGGCCCGCAGCGCCATTGAGGCCGGCCCGGCAAGGACTTCGCGGGTTTCCCCGCCGGTCGAAGGAGCCCAGGGGCGTCTTGACCTGCATGGGCGCCAGCCGGCTCCCGCGCCGCAGAAGGAACATCTGGAAATCCCGGCATTCCTCCGCAAGCACGGTTAACACTCTGCTGACGGATTTATGAAACGTAGCTCGGTGCGGCTTCCGCACCGAGTTTTTTTTGGATAATAGAGTAGCCAATCGTCCCAGGGCTTGGGTCGGAGTAACTTCAAGCATGTCAAAACTAACCACGCGCCAGCGTACCCTAGCGGCGCCGATCTCGTTCGCGGGCTATGGTGTTCATAGCGCGCAACCCGTGACCCTCACGCTCGGCCCAGCCGCGCCCGATAGTGGTCTGCTGATCTGCCGCGAACTGGGTGAAGGCCGCACCACACCGCCCGTTCCCGTGCATTTTTCGCGTATTTCGCGCACTACCCTGTGCACCACGCTGGATCTGGGCGACAGCGTCAGCGTCGCCACCATCGAGCATGTCACCTCGGCCCTTTCGGGCATGGGCGTCGATAATGCGCTGATCACGCTGGATGGCGGGGAATGCCCGATTCTGGATGGCAGCGCGCGCCCCTTCGCCGACGCCATCCTGCAGGTTGGCCTCGAAATCCAACCGGCGCAGCGCAAGTTTCTCAAGATCATGCGCGCCGTCACTGTGCGCAATAATGACGCCTTCGCCGCGCTTGAGCCCTATAATGGCCGCTCGTTCGATCTCGAGATCGATTTCGACTCCAAGGTCATCGGCCGCCAGCGGATGATCTTCGATTGGACGCCGCGCCGTTACTATGAAGACATTTCGCGCGCCCGCACCTTCGGCTTCGTGCGCGATGCCAAGATCCTGCGCCAGGCCGGTTATGCCCTGGGTTCCAGCCTCGATAATTCCATCACCCTGCATGAAGACCGCATCCTCAATCCGGGCGGTCTGCGCTACGAAGACGAGTTCGTGCGCCATAAGCTGCTCGACGCCATTGGCGATCTGTCGCTGGGTGGCCTGCCCATCTGGGGGCGGTTCCGCTCCTATAAAGGCGGCCACGCACTTAACGCACATGTGTTGACGGGGCTGTTTTCCAGCGAAGCCAATTATGAAATCGTCAGTGCGGAAGATTTGCCGCTCGAATTCGAGGCTTTCGACGATCAGCCTGATGGGTTAGAGATCAATCACTACTTGCGGTCCGTGCGCTGATCCCGAGGGGTCAGTTGCAGCGCCACAGTTTTGAACCATTTGCTAACTACGCCGCACATAGCGGTTTCCTGATAGAGACGGGGCAGTTCGTGACAGTTGATGCTATTGGTGGTTTCACCAGCCGGGCCGCCCGGTTTTTCACGGTTGGCTTTCTGGTCCTGGTGCTCGCCGGCTGTTCGGGCCTGAACCTGTTTGGGCCGCCCAAGGCCAAGGAAGAGCCGATCATTCCGGCCGAGGCGCTGTACCAGCAGGCGCTCGATAATATGGATCAGCAGCGCTACGTCACGGCTATCGGGCATCTCGAAAAGCTTGAGCGTCAGCACCCCACATCCCCCTTGAGCGAAAAAGCCAAGCTGATGCAGGTCTACGCGAACTACCGAATCGGTCGGTTCTCGGAAGCCATTCTTGCCGCCGACCGGTTCCTTGCCATCTATCCGAACGGCAAGGACGTGGCCTATGTGCT
Source organism: Devosia sp. ZW T5_3 (assembly GCF_044987315.1). Taxonomy (NCBI): domain Bacteria; kingdom Pseudomonadati; phylum Pseudomonadota; class Alphaproteobacteria; order Hyphomicrobiales; family Devosiaceae; genus Devosia; species Devosia sp. ZW T5_3. The sequence goes on along the minus strand of NZ_JBJDRE010000003.1, from coordinate 231,941 downwards.
CTATCTCAAGGGCAATTCCTATTTCGGCCAGATCAAGGACATTACCCGCGACCAGCAATTGTCGCGTGATGCCATCGACACCTATAACCTGATCATTTCGAACTATCCCAAGTCCGAATATGCCCAGGACGCCAAGGAAAAGCTGCTGGTCGCCTATGATCAGCTGGCGGGCAAGGAAATGTCGGTTGGCCGTTATTATCTCGGCAATGGCCAATATCTGGCCGGCATCAACCGGTTCCGTACGGTTGTCGAGGAATACCAGACCTCGACCCATATCGAGGAAGCGCTGTATCGCCTGACCGAAGGCTATCTGCTGCTGGGCCTGGTCAACGAAGCCAAGACTGCTGCCGCCGTGCTGGGCCACAATTATCCGTCCAGCACCTGGTATCAGGAAGCCTTCGCCTTGCTGGGCAAGCAGGGTCTGGCCCCCGAGATGAATACTGGTAGCTGGCTGGCCGCTGTCCGCCGCTAAACATAAATGTTGCTATTTTGTTCTAAGGCGCGCTAGCTTGCTGGCGCGCCTTCGTCTATTGTAGAAGTCGGGGCAAAAGTGGAAGTAGACCGCATCCCGAGCTTGCCGAAGGCCGCGGTCGTGCTACCAGAGTCCGTGGCTCGACGGGCTCATCATGGGGTCACTTGGTGAAGCTGTTGCCGCTCGATGTTCTGGCGTCTTAGGGACTAGTCCGCGCATGCTGAACGCGCTTTCGGTTCGCAACATCGTCCTGATCGATCAACTCGATCTCGCGCTGGATGGCGGCATGACCGTGCTGACCGGCGAGACCGGGGCCGGTAAATCCATTCTGCTTGATTCGTTGACGCTGGCTCTGGGCGGGCGGGGCGATGCTTCGCTGGTGCGCACTGGCTGCGATAGCGGGCAGGTGGTCGCCGTGCTGCAATTAGCGCAGGATCATCCCGCGCGTGCCGCCCTGCGCGACAATGCCATTCCCGATGATGAAGACATAATCCTGCGCCGCGTGCAGTTTGCCGATGGCCGCACCCGCGCCTTCATCAATGACCAGCCGGTCTCTGCGGCGCTGTTGCAGCGCGTGGGCAGCCAGATCGTTGAAATCCACGGCCAGCATGATGATCGCGCACTGGTCGATGTCGCCACTCATCGCGCCGCTCTCGATGCCTTTGGCGAGCTGGAAAAGCCGGTAGCCGCCGTGCGCGATGCCTGGCAGGCGCTGACCGAAGCGCAGGAAGCCGTTGCCGAGCAGAAGGCTCTGGTGGCCGAAGCACTCGCCGCCGAGGAATATGCCCGCCATACCGTCGAGGAACTGAGCAAACTCAAGCTGGTACCCGGCGAAGAAGCTGAATTGGCCGATCGCCGCCAGCAATTGCAGCAGGCCGAAAAATCGGCTGCCGACGTCACCGAGACCGATGAAATCCTCAATGGGCCCTCTGCCCCCGCGCCGGCCCTGGCGGCCCTGATGCGGCGCCTCTTGCGCAAGATTGATAGCGGCGGCACCCAGTTCCAGCCCATTGTCGATGCGCTCGACCAGTCCCTGATTGCTCTGGACCGCACCAGCGATGCGCTCGAAGAGCTCAAGCGCGAAATGGCCTATGATCCCGGCGAACTGGAATCTGTCGAAGAGCGCCTGTTCTCCTTGCGCGCTGCCGCCCGCAAACACCAGACCACGCCCGAAGGGCTGATCGAGGTGCTGGCCAAATACACCGCCGACCTCGAAACCTTGCAGAATGGCGAAACCAAGCTGGTGGCGCTGACATCAGCGGAAGCCAAGGCGATGGAAATCTATCGCAAGGCGGCCGAAACGCTCAGCACAGGTCGCGCCAAGGCCGCCATTGCGCTCGGCAAGGCGGTCGGGGCCGAATTGCCCGATCTCAAGCTGGGTTCGGCCAAGTTCATCGTCGATCATCAGGTCGACAAGCACCGCATCGCCGCCGCTGGCTTCGACCAGATCGCTTTCCATGTGCAGACCAATCCCGGCACCGCCGCCGGCCCCTTGCTCAAGGTGGCCTCGGGCGGCGAGCTCAGCCGGTTCCTCCTGGCGCTCAAAGTGGTGCTGGCCGATCGTGGCTCGGCCCCGGTGCTGATCTTTGACGAAATCGACACGGGCGTCGGTGGTGCTGTCGCCGATGCCATCGGCCGCCGCCTGGCGCGTCTCGCGGGCAAGGTGCAGGTGCTTGCCGTCACCCACGCCCCCCAGGTGGCCGCCCGCGCCCAGCGCCACCTGCTCATCGAAAAGCAGGCGGTAGAGGAGGGCGCCTTCGTGCGCACCCACGTCAAGCCGCTCGACATCACCGCCCGCAAGGAAGAAGTCGCCCGCATGCTGGCCGGCGCCAGCATCACCGACGAAGCCCGCGCCGCCGCCAGCAAGCTATTGAGCGAAGTGGGGTAGGATACCCCCTCCTAGCCTCCCCCTGAAAAGGGGGAGGGACAGATCGTGCTTGGGGCCAGATTGTGCCTTTCCACCGGGCGGTTCCTCCCCCTATCAGGGGGAGGTTAGGAGGGGGTATCCTCTTCATGCCAGTAACGTTGCCGCCGAGATCCTGATGACCGACCTATCCACCAAACCCGTCGACGAGCTCACCGAGCCGGAAGCCGATGCCGAGCTGGCGCGTTTGGCTGCGGCCATTGCTGCCGCCGACATTGCCTATCACCAGAATGACGCGCCCGAGATCACCGACGCGGCTTATGACGCCATGCGGCGCCGCAATGACGCCATCGAGGAAGCTTTCCCCCATCTGGTGCGCGAGGATAGCCCGTCCATGTCGGTCGGCGCGCCGCCCGCAGAGGGCTTTGCCAAGGTGCGCCACGCCGTGCCGATGCTCAGCCTGGCCAAGGCCTATACCGACGAGGACGTGGTCGATTTCATCACCCGCGGCAAGCGCTTCTTCGAGCGCGATCGGGATCTCGACATCGCTTTCACCGCCGAGCCCAAGATCGACGGGCTGTCGGCCTCGTTGCTCTATGAGAATGGCGTCTTCGTGCGCGGCGCCACGCGCGGCGACGGCGCGGTCGGCGAGGACATCACGGCCAATCTGCGCACCATCAAGGACATTCCGCAAAAGCTCAAAGGCTCGGGCTGGCCGGCCAGCATCGAAATCCGTGGCGAAGTCTATATGACCTATGCCGAGTTCCAGGCGCTCAAGGCCCGCTCGGCGGCGTCTGGCGGGCAGGATTATGTCAATCCGCGGAACACCGCCGCCGGCTCGCTGCGCCAGAAAGATGCCTCGGTCACCGCCAGCCGCAATCTCAAATTCTTCGCCTATGCCTGGGGTGCTACCACCGAGGATCCGGCAGCCACCCAATATGATGCGGTGCAGAAATTTGCCGAATGGGGCTTTCAAGTCAGCCCGCTCATGGTACGCGCCAAATCGGTGGACGAGCTCATCGCGCAATACCGGCTGATCGAGGAACAGCGCTCCTCGCTCGGCTACGATATCGATGGCGTCGTCTACAAGGTCGACCAGCTCGAATTGCAGCGCCGCTGGGGCTTCGTCACCGGCGAGCCGCGCTGGGCCGTGGCGCATAAATTCCCGGCCGAACAGGCGAGTACAACGGTCAAGCGCATCGACATCCAGGTTGGCCGCACCGGCACCCTGGCCCCGGTGGCGCGGCTCGAGCCGGTCACGGTGGGCGGCGTGGTGGTGGAAAATGTCACGCTGCACAACGAGGATTATATCAAGGGCTTTGACAGCAACGGAATGCCGATCCGCGAGGGCGTGGATATCCGCATCGGCGATACCGTGGTCATCCAGCGGGCCGGGGACGTCATTCCCCAGATCGTGCGCGTGGTGCTGGAAAAGCGCCCGTCCGACGCGGTGCCGTACGAATTCCCGCATGAATGCCCGGTCTGCGGCTCGCCGGCGACGCGCGAGATCAACGAAAAGACCGGCAAGGAAGATTCCCGCCGCCGCTGCACCGGCGAATTGATCTGCCCCGCCCAGGCGGTGGAAGGGCTGCGCCATTTCGTGTCGCGCGGCGCGCTCGATATCGAAGGGCTGGGCGCCGAGAATATCGAGCTGTTCTTTTCCAAGGGCCTGGTGCGGACGGCGGCCGATATCTTCACGCTGCACGAGCGCCGCCCCGCCGTGCAGCAGGCTTTGGCCGAGCGGCGCGAGGAACAGGCCAAGCTGCGCGAAGCCGCCTCGGGCAAGACGCGCAAGAATGTCCGCAGCGTCGAAGATCGCAATTATGAGGGCCTCGACAAGCTGTTCAAGGCCATCGACGAGCGCCGCGAGCCCGAGCTGGACCGCTTCATCTTCGCCCTGGGCATCCGCCATATTGGCGAAACCACCGCCTCGGTGCTGGCCCGCACCTTCTCGACGATGGAAGAGCTGATCCGGGTCGGCAAGGAAACCGCCGCAGCCGAGGACCCCAAGGCCGTGTTCCCGTCCGTCGACGGCATTGGCGGCACGGTGATCGAGGCGCTGGTGGATTTCTTCGGCAATGAGCGCAATGACGATGTGCTCGAGCGGCTGCTGCAGCAGGTTCACCCCAAGTCCCATGTGGTCAATGTTTCCGCCGACAGCGTCGTCGCCGGAAAAACCGTGGTGTTCACCGGTTCGCTCGAAAAAATGTCACGATCCGAAGCCAAGGCTATGGCCGAACGGTTGGGTGCCAAAGTCGCCGGCTCGGTATCGGCGCAAACCGATATCCTGGTGGCCGGTCCCGGCGCCGGCTCCAAGCTGAAGAAAGCTGAAGAGCTGGGCGTCGAGGTGATCAGCGAAGACGATTGGTTCGAGCGGGTCGGCAAATAGGCCCGCGAGGGAGGATTGATGAAGCAGTTCCTGGTGCTGGCCGCCCTGGCCGGTCTTGCCGTGCCGGCCATGGCGAGCGAAGCGGGTGATCTGGCGCGCGACCAGCTCTATGCCGGCAATGCCGCGCAATCCATTCCCGCTACGAGTGAGGATTGCGATGGCGGCAACCAGGAGGCCTGCTTTGCCCTGGGTCTGTTGACCCTGGTCGGTGCCTATGAGGGCTTCGCGCAGGATCTCTACCGCTATGGCGCTACCGTCCCCGGCACCACGGCCGCCGGCATGCTGTTCGGCCTGGGCACGCAGCAGGACCTCGCCCCCGCCAATCCAAATCCCGAACCGCTGACCTATCTGGGCCTGCGCACCGTGCTCGGAGATTTCCTTCTCGATCTCGACGCAGCCCGCGCCGCCTTCGAAAAAGGCGGGGAAGCGGGCGACTATGTCCTCACTATCGATCCGCTCAAGGTGCGGGTGGATTTCAATGGCGATGGCAAGCATGACGACGGCGAAACGCTCGCGACGCTGCTCAATAGCGTCGGTGAATTTGCTGATATTCCCGCGCCCGATGGCCCGCCGCCCGGCAAGACCAAGACGCCGCCCACGCCCCAGGATACCAGCATCGGCTTTGACCGCGCCGATTCGCTCTGGTTCGCCGGCTACAGCCAGGTCGCCGCCGCGCCGATCGATCTGATCCTGGCGCATGATTTCTCCGATTTCTTCAATGCCTATCTGCACCAGGTCTTCCCCAAATCCGGCCTGCCGATGCAGGATTATATGAGCGGCGGCGTGCTGTTCCTCGATGCCAATAGCGATGCCGGCATTGCTGACATGGTCGCGGCCATCCACACCATGAATTTCCCCGTGCTCGACACGGCCCGTCTCGCCGGCGTGCTCACCCGCCTCAAGTCGATCACCGCCTTGTCCCGCAAGAACTGGGACGCCATCCTGGCCGAGACCGACGACAACCGCGAATTGGTGCCATCCCCGAGCCAGACCCCGCTTTTCCCCGATATGCCAGTGACGCAGGAAACCGTCGATGCCTGGATGGCAACGCTCGACACGGTTGACGAAGTGCTCGATGGCAACCTGCTGGTGCCCCATTGGCGCTTCAAGCAGGGCTTTGATCTCAAAGCCTATTTTGAAACCACCACCCGCACCGATATCATCATGCTGCTCACCGGCTCCGGTGCCCTGCCTTATCTCAAGGACGGGCCCATTGCCGATGCCGCCAGCTTTGCCGAGGCCAATCGTGTCTTCGGCACCAATTGGCTCAATTACGCCTTCTGGTTCAACTGAGCCCACTCTGGAGAATGAAGATGCGCCTCGTCCCCCTGGCCGCGAGCCTGTTCCTTGCCCTGACAAGCCTGGCCACCGCGCAGACCTATGACACGCCGCAAGACCTGCTCGAGGCCTTTTACGCGCCCTATATCTCGGGCGAATTCTACGAGGACGAGACCCCGTTCCGCTCCGCCGCGCTGCAGGCGCTCTACGATGCCGATGCGGATTCCACCCCGGCGGGCGAAATGGGCGCGCTGAGCTTTGATCCCTATATCGACGGGCAGGATTACGAGCTGACCGACCTGACCATTGGCGAGCCGCAGATCGATGGCGACACGGCCATTGTCGATGTCGATTTCCGCAATTTCGACCAGCCCCAGCAGCTGACCTATGATCTGGTCTTCGAAGACGGCGGCTGGCGGATCGACGACGTGGTTTCCAACAATCCGGAAAACCAATACCGCCTCAGCGAAATCTTCGCCGACGCGGCAAGCGCCACCAATTAGCTGGCGACCCCAGAAGACCTCATGGTGAGCTTGTCGAACCACGAGGTCGAGCGAGTGGAGACTAGAGTGCCACGACCTCGTCCTTCGACAAGCTCAGGATGAGGTCTACTGGAACGTCTCGTCCGGCCAGCCTTGCCAAAAGTTAATCTCCCCGCCGCAAATCGGCCATGGCGCGATCACGACCGCGCCGCGACCGACCGCTAGCCGTGGACCAATCGAGGCGCGAGGAAAAATGATGCGATTGATGGCAGGTGTGCTGGCTGCGGCGATGTTGCTGCCCATGGCGGCAGGGCAGGCGGCCGAGGCATTCAGCGATCCCAAGGCGCTGGTCACCGCGATTTTCGACGGCTATGGCCCGGGCCGCACGGCGGGCGATCCCACCGCCTATTATTCGCCCCGCCTCAAGGCCATTTTCGATCAGGCCGTCGAAAACAAGGTATTCACCGACGACAATGCGATGAAGGGCGAGCAATTCACCCCCGCCGCGGTGTTCAATCCATTCCTGCCCGACGCCAATGCGCTGCTGTTCGATCTCGCCATTGGCGAACCGACCACGCTGGATGATCGCTCGGTGGTCAATGTCAGCTACCACAATTTCGACCAGCCCCGCCTGCTCAGCATCGCCATGGTGCGCGAAAACGGTAATTGGCTGGTCGACGACGTGGCCTCGCTCGGCAAGGAAGACCACTGGCTGCTGAGCTGGGCACTGACCTACGACCAGCTGGGGTTTTAGGGCGCGAAGCTAACACCACCCACGGCGCCATTCCCGCTTTCGCGGGAATGACATTGCGGTTTGTTGAGCGATCCGTGGCGCAATCCCACCGCTTGGAAGTCCTCAATCCCTCCTCCCCACCGCTCTCCGTCGGGCTCGACCCGAGGGCCACTCGCCGCAACCACATGCTCTGTGCTGTCCCGAGCCGAGGGAAAGCGGTGGTTATGTCGTGATTTTTGCAAATCACCCACGGTGTCATTCCGGCGTAGGCCGGAATCCATGCTGAAGGCCATCCCGGCGCTGGACGTGTGCGGGTCGCCACGGACATGGATTCCGGCCTGCGCCGGAATGACATTGTGGTTGATTGGGAGATCTGGGACCCTATCCATCCCCACCCATCGGGCTCACCCTCCCCTTAATGGGGAGGGCCAGGGTGGGGTGAGATGAGAGCCCCGATGCCCGGCCCCTCAAACCGCCGCAGTCGCCCCCTTCAGCCACTCCTTCACCGCGCCTGTCACTCCTGGCCCGATCTCTGCCCACACCCGCTGGTGATACGCATTGAGCCAATCGCGTTCACCCGCCGTCAGCATCCCAACATCCACCAACCGCCGGTCAATCGGGGCCAGCGTCAGCGTCTCGAACTCCAGGAATCCCGGCTTGGCGCTCTCCACCACCACGATCAGGTTCTCGACGCGGATGCCGTATTCGCCGGTCTTGTAATAGCCCGGCTCGTTGGACAGCACATTGCCCACTTCGAGCGGCAGCGTATAGCGCGAGGAAATCCCGATCGGGCCTTCATGCACGCCCAGATACGCCCCCACGCCGTGCCCGGTGCCGTGATTATAGGTCACCCCATCCTGCCACAGGAATTGCCGCGCCAGCACATCGAGCTGGGCGCCCGACGTGCCTTTGGGAAAGCGCGCCATGGAAACGGCCATCATGCCCTTGAGCACGCGGGTAAAGCGGTCGCGTTGTTCGTCTGTGGCCGGGCCCGTCGCCATCGTGCGGGTAATGTCCGTCGTGCCCGACAGATATTGCGCCCCGCTATCGACCAGCATCAGCTCGCCCGGCTTGAGCACCCGGTCGGTCTTGTCGGTCACCCGGTAATGCACGATCGCGCCATTGCCGCCCGCGCCCGAAATCGTGTCGAAGCTGGCATCCACACAAGTCTCGTCTTCCCGGCGAAAGGCCTCCAGCGCCGTGACGATGCCGATTTCGGACAGCGTGCCCGACGGCGCCTGGTCATCGAACCAGGCGAGGAACTTGGCCAAAGCCGCGCCATCGAGCTTGTGCGCCTCGCGCATGCCGGCCAATTCGGCCTCGTTCTTGCGCGATTTGGGCAGCAGCACCGGGTCACGCTTTTCGATCAGCGCCGCGCCCGCGCTCTTGAGCGTCGCGGCAATGGCTTCGGGCGCTGTCGCCGGATCGATCAGCACCGCCTTCTTGTCCTTGCCCAGCTTGGCCAATGCATTGGGCAGGTTCTTGCTGCTCACCACCTTGGCCACGCCATCAAGCGCCTTGCTCAGCTCCGGCGTGATCTTGGCCGGGTCGAGATAAAGCGAGGGTTCCCCCTTGCGCGGCACGACGGCAAAGCCCAGTACGAAGGGCGTATTGGGCACGTCGCGCCCGCGAATATTGAACAGCCAGCAGATCGATTCCGGCAGCGTCAGCACGGCCGCGTCGGCGCCGTCCTGGCTCAAGCTCGCCTGAATATCGGCAATCTTGTCCGGCGCGGTCTTGCCGGCCCGGTTGTGCCCGAGCACTTCGATGGCGCTGACCGGCGCGCCGGGCCGATCGTTCCAGATTGCGTCGATCAGATTGGGGCCGGGCATCAGCTTGGCCCGTTTGCCCAGCTTGGCCTGCAGATCGCGGATTTCGCCCGGTGTATGCAGCCAGGGATCGTAGCGAATGGTGCCGCCCTTGGGCACATAATCACCGATCTCCACCGGCAACCCGCCTTGCAGCACTTCGTGCACACTCACCTTGGCCGTATCGGTCTGCGCCGGCGCCTGCAATGTGTAGCGGCTATCGACGAACAGGCCTGCCTTCTTCTTCCCCACCATGGCAATGCCGGCCGAGCCGGTAAAGCCGGTGAGATAGGCCAGCCGCGCTTCGCTGGCGGGGACCGATTCGCCGCGATGGGCATCGGCACGCGGCACCAGGAACCCGTCGACCCCCGCCTTGGCCATGGCCGCCCGTAGTGCCTTGAGCCGGGGCGCGACATTTTTGGGGTCGGCCTTTTCCTCAAAGCTCTGGAAGATGGCTGGCGGAAAAGTCTGGTCGGTCATGGCGTCGTTCCTGTTCGGCTCACGCGACACCTTAACCAGAGGTTGCCGCGCTGCGAAGTCTGAACGGCAAATTAACGTGGTGGTAACGGGGCTTGCGAAACTGACATGGCTGGCTTGCCGTTTGCCCCCTAACCAAAGCCGGGGGGAGGGACTAGATAAGCTCCTGTCGACGGCAATAGATCGCCGACATGCATGGAGACTGAGATGACCGAGAGCAAGAATGATTTCCGCAAGGCACTGGGAGCCGTTATCGACGCCCGTGGCCGCGAGTCGAGCCGTCAGGTCAGCTATCGCATGCAGCACCAGCTGATCGGCGCATTCACAAAGCGCCCGTAAGGCCGCTGCAGTTTACTGCTGACGATCTGATTGATCCCCGGACGCGAGTTCGGGGATTTTGCTTTTCTGGGGCCTGAAACCGCCAAGTGCTAGTCTCGATGCTAACAGTCCGCTAGCACGAGCGGCAGGAATGCGCACCTTGCGCTAGCGCATTTCGAGGATCAGCGTGGTCCAATCCTTGCGCTGCAGCTTCTCGATCAGGATCATGCCCTGGCGCTGATAGGCATTGATCACGCCCCGCGCCTGATGCTGCAAAATCCCCGACAGAATGATCGTCGCGCCGCGCCCGGCAACCCGCCCCATGGCCGGTGCCAGTGCCGTCAGCGGCCCGGCCAGAATATTGGCCACGATCAGGTCATAGGGCGCATTGCCGGCAATGGTCGGATTGGTCAGCCCGGTCGCCTCGATGCCGATGATGAATTTGCCAACGCCATTTTGTTGAGCATTTTCAATGGTGGTCGTCACCGCAATGGGGTCGATATCGCTGGCAATAACCGGCAGCCGCAGCCGCTTGGCCAGGGCAATCGCCAGAACACCGGTACCAGTACCAACGTCGAGCAAAACCCGCGGCCGGCGGCGCTTGAGCACCTTGTCGATGGCCTCAAGGCACCCCGTCGTCGTCTCATGGTGCCCGGTGCCAAATGCCTGCGCCGCGTCGATCCGCATTGGCGTCAGCCCGCCCGGAATGGGGCCGGTCTCGTGGCTGCCATAAACATAGAAGCCACCCGCGATCACCGGGACCAGACCCTCCAGCGATTTAGCCACCCAATTGAAATCGGGATCGATTGGCGAAACGGAAAAATCGACTGCCCCACCAAGGGTTTGCCGGGCCAGCTCAGAAAATGATTCAAGATCGGGCGGGCTGTCGCACGTGGCCTCGAAAAACCATTCGCCCGTCTCTTCATTCTCATGCGCCGAAGCGGTCAGCGCCAGGTCGTCCCGCTCCATCACGGCATCGACCAGGGCATAGGCCTGTTCTTTGGTGAGCGGGGCGGAGAGCTGGTCGACGGACATGGGCAGGGCTTTCATTTAATCGGCCCCTTGTTGCGGCAGCGGCCGAAACAAGTCAATGCGCCACGATTTCCTTGACGAATACCAGGCATTCGTTCATGCTTTGTTCGGGTGGAAAAATGGATTTGAATGCGCTCAATGCAGTCGTGGTGGCTGCCAAACAGGCCTGTTACGTCGGCGGCGGCGAAAAATCCGCGTCGAGCCGGCAGGGTTCGCATGATCTGGTCTGGTCGCAAGGGCCATGGCGCTATCGCGACAGCTATTTCGGCGGCACCGATTTTTTGGGGCAGGAAACCATCTGGCTCGATGCCGAGCCGGTCTGGGCCATGAATTATCATGGCTTCATCCTGCGGCCGGACCTGATCGATGCGCAGCGGGCAGGGGAGACCATCAAGGTCGCGCTGTCGGCCATGTATGCCGAGGGGCGCTTTCTCGGCGGTTTTACTTGGGTTGGTCCGCACGGGGAATACGTGGATAAGTCCACAGGGGCTGTCGATCTGTTCTCTGGCGAAGAAACAATTTATTGTTCTGGAACAAAGGGTTATGGCTTGCGTTACAGCGGTGGTCTGATCAAGCCTTAGCGGAGGAGATGGGCAATGTACGGTCTGATCGGCAAGATGCTGGCGGCGCCCGGCAAGCGCGAGGAATTGCTGGCCATCATGCTGGAGGGCAATGGCGCCATGCCCGGTTGCATCAGCTATGTGATCGCCCGCGATCCGGCGAGCGAAGACGGCATCTGGATCACCGAAGTGTGGGACAACAAGGATAGCCATGGCGCCTCGCTCCAATTGCCGCAGGTGCAAGCAACCATTGCCAAGGCCAAGCCGCTCATAGCCGGCTTTGGCGAGCGGTTTGAAACCGAACCGTTGGGCGGGATTGGGCTCTAGAACCTGACGGCTGTGCCGGACACGGACACCATCAGCATGGATCCGCCCTGGCCGACGACTTCATAGTCGATGTCGACACCCACCACCGCATCGGCGCCCAGGCGCTTGGCTTCGGATTCCAACTCGCTGAAGGCCTGGCGGCGGGCATCGCGCAGCGTCGATTCATAGGCACCGGCGCGACCGCCCACGATATCGCGAATGCCGGCGAACAGGTCTTTGAAGATATTGGCGCCGACAATGACTTCGCCGGTGACGATGCCCAGATATTCGCGGATCTGGCGGCCTTCCAGCGTGGGCGTGGTGCTGACGATCATTGCTCGGTTTACCTATTAACCTGGGGTGCGCTCGAAGTTGTAGCAGAGCACAATTGGGACGAGAAGGCAGAGGACGGCTTGGCCAAAAGGAGCGAGTGTCTCACCCCTTCTTGATAAAGCTATCCAGGACCTTCTTGCGGCCGGTTTGCTCGAAGTCGATGGTCAGTTTGTTCCCCTCGATCCCGGCGATCGCGCCATAGCCGAATTTGAGGTGGAAGACGCGTTCGCCGAAGCTGAAGGCGGATTTGTCGTTGCCCAAGTCGACCGAGCGGGCGACGAGATCGCCGTCAATGGTCATCGGGCCGCCGCCCTTGCGGCTCGCCTGCTGGGCGCGGGCGCGCTGCCAGCCGGGGGTTTCGTAGACGCTTTCGAAGGGGTCGGCCTTGTTGAAGCGGCTGGTGGCGCCCCCGCCATAGCCGTAGCCGCCATAGGAGGAGCCGGTATCGGTCACCTCGACGGCATCGGCGGGCAATTCATCGAGAAAGCGCGAGGGAATGGCCGATTGCCACAGGCCATGGATGCGGCGGTTCTGGGCGGCGGAGATACGCACGCGTTTGCGCCCGCGGGTGATGCCGACATAGGCCAGACGCCGCTCTTCCTCGAGCCCGGCGCGGCCGCTTTCGTCCATCGAGCGCTGGCTGGGGAAGGTGCCTTCCTCCCAGCCGGGCAGGAAAACCGTGTTGAATTCCAGCCCCTTGGCCCCGTGCAGGGTCATGATGGTGACGGCGTCGCTTGCCTCGGTGCTGTCGCGGTCCATCACCAGGGCGATGTGTTCGAGGAAGCCACCAAGGGTGTCGAACTCTTCCATCGAGCGGCTCAGTTCCTTGAGGTTTTCCTTGCGGCCCTCGGACTCCACCGACTTGTCGGCGCTGAGCATGTCGGTATAGCCGCTCTCCTCCAGGATCCGTTCGACCAGCTCGAAGGGTTTCAAGGTCTGGGCGTGGAACGTCCAGTCCTCGAACTGGGAAACCAGGCTGCGCAGGGTCGTGCGCTGCTTGGGTTTGAGCTCCTCGGTGTCGACCAGCATGCGGATGGCTGAGAGCAGCGGCACGTTGGCCGCGCGGGCGGCGCTATGCAGCAACTGCACCGTCGAGTCTCCGAGGCCGCGCTTGGGGGTGTTGATGATGCGGTCCAGCGCCAGGTCGTCGGCCGGCTGGGCGACAAGGCGCAGATAGGCGATGGCGTCGCGGATTTCCTTGCGCTCGTAAAAGCGCGGGCCGCCGATGACGCGGTAATTCAGCCCCAGCGTGATGAAGCGCTCTTCAAATTCGCGCATCTGGAAGGAGGCGCGGACCAGGATGGCCATGGAATTGAGGCTCTCGCCAGCGCGTTGATATTGCTCGATTTCTTCGCCGACCGTGCGGGCTTCCTCCTCGGAATCCCACACCTGGGTGACGGAAACCAGCTCGCCGCTTTCGCCCACATCGGTCTGCAGCGTCTTGCCCAGGCGGCTTTCATTGAAGGCGATGAGATTGGAGGCAGCCTTGAGGATATTGGAGGTCGAGCGGTAATTGCGCTCGAGCTTGATCACCTTGGCACCCGGGAAATCCTTCTCGAAGCGCAGGATATTGTCGACCTCGGCGCCGCGCCAGCCATAGATGGACTGGTCGTCGTCGCCCACCACGCAGATATTGGCTTCGCTGGCCGGCTTGCCCTGGGCGAGCAAGCGCAGCCAGAGATATTGGGCGACGTTGCTGTCCTGGTATTCGTCCACCAGCATGTATTTGAACTTGCGGTGGAATTCCGCCAGCACGTCAGGGTTTTCCTTGAACAGGCGAATGCATTCGAGCAGCAGGTCGCCGAAATCTGCGGCGTTGAGCACCTTCAGGCGGGCCTGGTAATCGGCATAGAGCTTGGCGCCGCGGCCATTGGCATAGCCGCCACTTTCGGCCGGCGAAACGTCCTTGGGCAGCAGGCCCTTGTTCTTCCAGGCATCCATCATGCCGGCAAACTGCTTGGCGGGCCAACGCTTCTCGTCGATATCCTCGGCGGCCAGTAATTGCTTGATGAGCCGGATCTGATCGTCGGTATCGAGGATGGTGAAACTGCTGGTCAGACCCACCAGGCCCGCATGCTGGCGCAGGATGCGGGCGCCGATGGAGTGGAACGTGCCCATCCAGGGCATGGCCTCGAGGCGGGGAACCAGCTTTTCGATCCGCTCCTTCATCTCGCGGGCGGCCTTGTTGGTGAAGGTCACCGACAGGATTTGGGACGGCCAGGCGCGATTGGTATTGATGATATGGGCAATGCGCGTCGTCAGCACGCGGGTTTTGCCGGTGCCGGCGCCGGCCAGTACCAGCAGCGGACCATCAATGGTCTCCACTGCAAGCCGCTGTTCCTCATTGAGGCCATCGAGATAGGCAGGCGTTTCCCGCCGGCCGAATTGGCTGGTGATCGACCCGGCAGGCGGGCGTTCGGTATTGTTGGTATTGCCGGGCATCTAAGGCCTTTCCATCACGTCGCGCCGGGAGCTGGCTGCGCCGTGGGGGTATTGACGAATCTTCTTTTGTTCACGGTGCAATATAGGTGGCGCGGGGCTCGCTGTATAGAAGAGCGCGGCGTCACAGCACTGTCATGTCCCTGTCATCGAAGTTTTATGCATGCGGCCTAGGGCAGGCCTTGGACTTCAACAGGGGCTTGATCCATGTATTCCACGAAATTTCTTGCCGCACTCACGGCCGCCTTGTTGGCGACGGTGGTTTCGGTCCATGCCGAACAAGTGTTCAATCGTATTGCCAGCTTCCCCGTCGCGCTCAATGCGCCCGACGCCGAGGCGACCTCAGCCGAGATCATCACCGCCAGCGATGACGGCCTGACCCTTATTTACTCGGACAGCCCGGCAGGCGGCATTGGCTTTGTCGATCTGACTGACGCCAAGGCTCCCAAAAACCTCGGTTTCCTGTCGCTCGATGGCGAGCCGACTTCGGTCACCATCATTGGCGACAAGGCCTATGTCGGCGTCAATACGTCGGAGAGCTTCGCTGCGCCTTCCGGCAAGCTGGTCGTTGTCGACATCGCCAGCAAGGCCGTCGATGCCGAATATGATCTGGGCGGTCAGCCGGATTCGGTGGCGCATAATGCCGCCGGCACGTTGATTGCCGTCGCCATCGAGAATGAGCGCGACGAGGAGGTCAATGACGGCGATCTCCCGCAACTGCCGGCTGGCTTTGTGGTGATTTTCGATGTTGCCGCCAAGACCCTCAAGACGGTTGAGCTGACCGGCATTGCCGATGTCGGCGGCGAGGACCCGGAGCCCGAATTCGTCGATTTCAACGACAATGACCAAATCGCTGTCACCCTGCAGGAAAACAACTGGATTGCCATCATCGATGGCAAGACCGGTACGGTCACTGGCGGCTTCTCCGCAGGCGCGGTTTCGGTCGAGAATGTCGATACCAAGAAGGACGGCGCGCTCAATTTCACTGGCAAAACGAGCGATGTGCCGCGCGAACCCGACGCCATCAAGTGGCTGGATGCTGACCGCCTGGTCGTGGCCAATGAGGGCGATTGGAACGGTGGCTCGCGCAGTTTCTCGATTTTCAACCGCGACGGCAGTGTCGTCTATGACTCGGCCAATGCACTCGATCTCGATGCCGCTCGCCTTGGCCATTATCCCGATGCGCGCAACAAGAAGGGCGTTGAGCCCGAAGGTCTGGAAGTCGCGAGTTTTGGCGAGCAGCAATATATCTTCGTGGTCGAAGAGCGCTCCTCGCTCGTCGCGATCTACAAGGATACCGGCGCCGAGCCAGAATATGTGCAGACCATTCCATCGGGCATTTCCCCGGAAGGCATCACTGCCATTCCTGTCCGCAATCTGATCGTGACCGCCAACGAAGTTGACCTGCGCGAAGATGGCGGCATTGGCTCTCATGTCATGGTCTATGAGCTGGCCGAGGGCGAAGCCGCCTATCCCCAGCTGGTTTCGGACAATGACGAGAACGGTCTGCCGTTCGGCTGGGCTGCCATTTCGGGCGCCGTTGGCGATGCTGAAAAGCCCGGCATTCTTTATGCTGTCAGCGACAGCGCGCTGAGCGCCGAGCCGGCTATCTACACGATCGACGCGACGTCCAAGCCGGCCCGCATCATTGCCAAGACGGTGGTGACCCGCGGCGGCCATCCGGCACAGAAGCTTGATCTCGAAGGCATCACGCTGGATGGGGAAGGCGGTTTCTGGCTGGCTTCGGAGGGCGATACGTCCGAGCTCACGCCGCATGCGCTGTTCCATGTGAACGCGGAAGGCGAAATCGAAGCCGAGATCCCGTTTCCGGCCGAATTGCTGGCCAATGAAATCCGTTCGGGTTCGGAAGGCATCACCGCCATTGGCGAGGGTGACGATATGACCCTCTGGATCGCCATTCAGCGCGAATGGAAGGATGATCCCAAGGGTCAGGTCAAGCTTGTCAGCTACAAGCCTTCGACCGAGGAATGGGGCGCCGTTGCCTATCCGCTCGAAACGCCGGCCGAAGGGGCCTGGGTTGGCCTGTCGGAAATCACCGCGCATGGCGACTATGTCTACGTCATCGAGCGCGACAACCAGATTGGCGACAAGGCCCAGCTCAAGGGGCTCTATCGCGTGCCGGTTGCTGACCTCGCCGGTGTCGAATTGGGTGGCGAACTGCCGGTCGTCAGCAAGGAATTGGTCCGCGACTTCATCCCCGACCTCAAGAGCCTCAACGGCTATGTGGTCGACAAGGTGGAGAGCTTTGCCGTGGACGCCGCCGGTGTGGGCTATGTCATCACCGACAATGACGGCGTCGATGACAGCTCGGGCGAGACCTATTTCTGGTCGATCGGCGCGCTTTAGTCTTCGGCGAACGTTTTGCGGCAGCGGCCGGGCCTTGTGCCCGGCCGTTTTGCATGGTCCCTCGCAAAGCCGTGATATTGGGCGCCTTTGGCCCGACAATTTCATAGCGTGAATCAAGGCAATGGCGGGCTTGCTTAGGGGGCGCAAGTGCCTAAACTCTGCGCGCAAACCCGGACCTACGCGTAACCGTGCTGAATCGCATCTATATCATCGTTGGCCTGCTCGCGATTTTCGTGCTCGCCGGGGCATTCATAGCGCCGCGTTTCATCCAATGGGGTGACTATCGCGAGCGTATGGAAGAGCTTGCCGGCGGGGTGCTCGGCGCCAAGGTGATCATCCGGGGCGATATCGAATTCTCGCTGCTGCCGCAGCCGCGGCTGAATTTTACCGATGTGCTGGTGGGATCGGCCGATGAGCCGGCCGCGACGGTCGGCGCGGTCGAAGCCGAATTCTCGCTGATGGATTTTCTGCGCGATCATTACAACGTCACCCGGCTGGTGCTGCGCGAGCCGGTGGTGGATTTCACGATCGACGAAAGCGGCCTGTTTGGCAGCGGATTTGCCCCGAACGGCACGGGAACCGGGGTCGGATTGGCGCAGGCCAGCATTATCGATGCCACCGTTCGGCTGATGGATCGCCGGGCGGGCAAGACCTATGAGGCCAGCGATGTGGACGGCGAGCTCAAGCTTTCGGGTCTTGCCGGGCCGCTACAATTCCAGGGTTCGGGCAGCTATGGCGGCGGGCGCTACACGGCGCGGTTCAATTCGGCGCCCCTCGCCAGCGACGGATCGAGCCGGGTCACGGCGGCGGTCAGGCCGGAATCCGATGCCTTTTCGTTTGCCGTCGAGGGCTTGCTGACGGCGGGCATGGCGCCCAAATTCGACGGGGCGATGACCTATCGCCAGAAGCCGGCGACCGCACAGAATGCCGACGAAATCCACGGCGATCTGGTGCTCGAAAGCCGAATCACGGCCTCGACCGATCGGGTGGTGCTGACGGGCTATACCTTGCGGCCCGACGAGAACCGGGCCGGCACGAGGCTGACCGGCGCAGCCAGCATTCAATTGGGCACGCGGCAGAGTTTTGACGCGGTGATCTCGGGCGGGGTGTTCACGCTGCCGCCGCGCGATGCCAAGGAAGACGCCAATACCCAGCCCTATGAGGCGGTCCGCTTGCTTGCAGAACTGCCCGCGCCGATCATTCCGCCCATTCCCGGCCGGGTCGGAGTAGACTTGGCTGAGATCGGCCTGCGCGGCTTTGCCCTGCGCAATGTGCGAGTCGATGCCAGCACCAATGGGCGGACCTGGCAGATCGAGCAATTCATCGCCGGCTTGCCGGGCGAAACCGAATTGCGGGCCAGCGGCACGCTGAGCGACGAGAACGGCTCGCCGGCATTCCGCGGCCAGGCCTCGCTCGACAGTACCAGGCTCGATGGCCTCGCTGCGCTATGGCGCAAGCCACTGGAGAGCAATCCGCTGTTCAACCAGCCAGGCCGGCTGGGCGGGCGCATCATGCTGGGCGGCGACGCGTTTGGTTTGACCGATGGGCGGTTGACGCTGGATGGCCATACCCATGCGGTGGAATTGCGCCTGGGCTTTGGTGGAGAAAAGCGGCTCGACGTGGTGGGCCATTTCGATGATCTTGGCGCCAGCGGCAGCACACTAGTCGGCGCGCTGCTGCCCGATATAGGCGCCAGCCCTACCTTCGGCATCAGCTTCCCTACGGGCAGCTTCGCACTCAGCGGGAAAAGCGCTCTGCTGTTTGGGCTGGATGGCTCCGGCCTTGTCGCAGAGGGTATGTGGACCGCCGGCGGGATCGAGTTCACGCGACTTGCTGCCGATGATCTGGGCGGTGTCGGCTTCGATGCTGCGGGCCAATTTACCGGCACGCTGGCCGCGCCGCAGTTGGTGGGCAAGGGCAATATCAAAGTCAGCGCGGGCGATGCGCCGGCGCTCCTGGCGCTTTACGATGGGCTGAAGACGCCGACGGACTGGCGCAATTTCCTAGCGTTGTCCTTGCCCGGCGACATTGCCTTTGATCTTGGCGCGCCGGCGGGCGAGAACGGGCAAACACTCACGCTGGATGGCACGCTTGGCGCCGCCAATCTCGATGCGCGCCTGCAGCTCGGTGGCGGCTTGGCAGCGGTTTTCACCGCGCCATTGCGGGTTACAGCGACGCTGGAATCCACCGACACTGCCGGTCTGACGCGCCAGATCGGCCTGGGCGAAGCCGACCTGTTTGCGGGGCAGGGTTCCATGCTAGTGGCCATTGGCCTTGAAGGCACGCCCGCCAATAGTCTCAATGGCAGCATTACCACTAGCCTCGGCAGCGAGAGTGTTGGTTTTGCTGGCAATCTGGTGTTCGGGGCCAATGCCGAATTGCAGGGCACGGGCCAACTCAATGTCGATTTGGCCGATGCTGGCGGGCTGGCTGAGATCGCCGGTGGCCGCGATCTCAGCCTGCCCATGGCCAAGGGCACGGCCGACCTGCATTTCGAAGGCGAGCGGCTGGCGCGGCTGACCAATGTGCAGGGCACGTCCGGCGCAACCGGCTTTACCGGCGAGCTCTCCCTGTCCCGCACCAATAATGCGGCGGCAGTGGCGGGCAATTTTGCCATTGATGAGATTTCCATCGAGGGCCTGTCCACCGCGGTCTTTGGCCCTGCCGCGCTCGTTCCGGGCGATAGCGTATGGCCGGAAGGACCGATCGCATCCGGCGATGCGCCGCGCCAGACGCGGGGTTCCGTCAGCATTACCGCGCCAGTGGTCTCGGCGGGCGGCGTGGCGCGGATGAACGATGCCAGTTTTGAATTGAGCTGGGACGAGACCCGCCTGCGCCTCGCCCGGTTCGAAGCGGGGCTGGGCGGCGGCAAGGCGACGCTCGATCTGTCGGTATGCTGTGCCGGCGCTTTGCTCGACAAGACCGTTAGCGGCCGGCTCACTCTGGCCGGTGTGCCGGTCAATGCCATCGCGTCGCCCACCATGGCGGCGATGGTGGGCGGGACCGTCGAGGGCGGTGTGCGCTTTGAAGGAACCGGCGCGAGCCTGGCTTCGGTGTTTGGCGCCATGACCGGCGAAGGCAATTTTACACTGACCGACCTGGCGGTGAACCAGCTCGATCCCCGCGTGTTCAATGCCGCATCAGGGCTTGATGACGCCCTCAATATGGACCCCGATGCAATGGCCAGCGTCATCGGCGTGGCCCTGCAGCAGGGGCCGTTTACTGCAGGGCAGGCAACCGGCGCCTTCACCATGGCAGGTGGGGTGGCGCGGCTGGCCAATTTCATCGTGGAAGGGCAGGGCGGGCGGCTGGCCGGCAACATCAATGTGCAGCTTGCGACGCTTGGCCTTGAGGGCGGGTTTGCGCTGACTCCGCTGGGGCTCGATGATGCCAATGGGCTTATCTCGGCCGACACGGCGCGGATCGGCACCCAGCTATCGGGTACTGTGCTGGCGCCGGTGTCGACGCTCGATCTGGATACGCTGATCGCGGCCATTCAGGTGCGCGCCAATGAACTTGAGGTCGAGCGTCTCGAAGTCCTGCGTGCCGAGGATGCGGAGCGGCAGCGGGCGGCGGCCGAGGAGCGCAATAGGCTGATCGAGGAACAGCGCCAGCGCGCCGCGGCGGAAGCGGCTCGTCAGGCTGAGGAGGAAGCCGCGCGGCAGGCGGCAGAAGAGGCGCGGCGGCTTGAACTGGAGCAATTGCAGCAGCAAACCCAGCCTCAACCAGCGCCATCCCCGCCACAGGTACAGAATCCACTTGATCTGGGCCTGCCGACAGCGCCGCCGGTCAACCGGCCCCTTACTCTGCCGCTGAACTAGCGGCCGCGCGGTCCTGATACCATTTGAGCACGGCCAATCGTGCCGCCGAGGACAAGTTTGTCGTCTGGCGGGTTTCGTCGATGGATTTGATGAGACCGGCCATGGTCTGGCCGCGGCTGGCGGCGAGTTCGCCTAGCGCCGCCCAGAATTCGGGCTCGAGTGCAATGCTGGTGCGATGGCCGGCAATGGAGAGCGAGCGCTTTTCCATGCCCCGGACGGCGTTACGGCTTTTTTCGGAAGGCGTCGAGGCTCACGACCTTTTCGCCGGGCTTCTCGTCGTCGCCGGCGGCAGTTGGGCCGGCCGCGTGCTCAAGGGCGTCGTCGGCATTGTCTTCCTGGCCATCATCCCGGGCTGCTGTGGCCGGATCGAATTGCAGGCCGAACTGCACGGAAGGGTCGAAAAAGCCTTTGACTGCCGAGAAGGGAATGACCAGCGTTTCGGGGATGCCGTCGAAGGACAGGCCGACTTCGAAGCCGGTCTCGTTGACCTTGAGGTCCCAATACTGGTTCTGGATGACGATGGTCATTTCCTTGTCGTACTGGCCGAGCAATTTCTCGCTCAGGCGTACGCCAGGGGCGCGGGTGACGAAGGAAATGAAGAAGTGGTGGTCACCGGGCAGGCCGGTTTTGGCAACTTCGGCCAGAACCTTGCGCACGACGCCGCGCAGGGCTTCCTGGGCGAGAATGTCGTATCGCATGTGATCTTCGGCCATAATTACCCTTCTTGCGCCTTGGGGAGCGAATCCCGAATGGCCCATATCAGCCTCACGTTCCATGAGAATTCAAGGATAAAGGCGTCACGCTTAGGCGATTGGGGCTATGTTAGGTGCAGGCTTCTGTTGCCAGGTGCCTGCGGACCCCGCCTGTCGCCCGGCTAGGAGCGGAGGACTTAATTTCCCAATGCTAGCACTGCTTACGCAGCGAGAGCGACTGGAGCCTTATGGTTGTCATTTGCAACTATAAGTTTTGGACCGATAACGGTGGTACCTCACCGAGCAAAAGCACACCCTTTACGCCCTCGTCGATCCTGTTTCGCCCCCATTGGCTGGCCCTTTGGCGGGCTAGATGGTGGAGGCGCCGGGTACTGCCCCCGGGTCCGAAAGGTTTATTACGATGACAGTTTATCGCCATAGCTCTTGCGAGCAATTCCTATATAGGCACACCGGGGCGGGGATGCAATCGTTCACCGACAGGGCGAATTGGTTAGCGGACTGTTAGCATCGACGCGCGTATCGGCTAACACTTCACCCGTTCCACTGCATCCCCATATAGAGGCCGCCGGATTCCAGCTCGTCGAGCATCTGCGCCAGGTGCTTCTGCCTGGTTTTTTCAGTTTTGACCTTGTTGATCCAGAGCAGGTAGTCGTTGCGCTGATAGGGTGGGCGCGCATCATATTTTTCGCGCAGGCCACGTTCATCGAGCGCGGCACTGACGAAGTCGGGCATGGTCTCGCGCGGACGCAGGGGGCGAAGCCGGGGGCTCATTTGAGGACCGCCTGAGCCTCGATCTCGATCAGGACATCCGGGTTGGCGAGGGCGGCGACGCGGAAGCCGGTGACGGTGGGCGGGTTGCTCCTCTGGCCCCAGACTTTCATCCATTCGCCGAAGGCGGCGTTGAGGTCGATATCCTGCTGCATGATGATGGTGACCTTGACCAGGTCTTCCAGACCCGCGCCGGCGGCGTCGAGCACCTTTTGCAGATTGGCCAGCGCCTGGGCAGTCTGCTTGACGACATCGCCCTTGCCGACGATCTGGCCATTGGCATCGACGCCGTTCTGGCCACCGATCAACAGGATCCGGGCATTCGCCGGCAGGATAATGCCCTGCGAGAAAACCGGGCTCTTGTACATGCCTTCGGGATTAATGTGTTGCACACTCATGTTGGCTCTCCTTCGTTTCGGTTTATCATTGGGGCAATGCGCTGACACCCGATGTCAGCAGGACATGTGGTATTCTACTACCGAGCTTCCGCGATGCAGTGCGGCACAGCCCAGCAAATCGGTATAGGCTGGTCAAGCACAGCACGAGAGCCAGCCATGACCGACACATCAACCGAAAAACTCATTCATGCCGCCGAACGGTTTCTGGGCAAGGGCGAGCAGACGCTGACCAAACGCGAAAGACAGGTGCTGGAACAGGCGCTGGGCAAGCGGGCGCTGTCGCAGGATACCAGCGCGGTGTTCGACGAGAAATCGACCTTCGGCCAGCGGCTGGCCGATGGGGTGGCATCCTTTGGCGGTTCGTGGACCTTCCTGATCATTTTCGGCGTGGTGCTGCTGAGCTGGGTGCTGGGCAATCTGCTGCTGCGCGGGGAGGCGCCTGACCCCTATCCCTTCATCTTCCTTAATCTGCTGCTATCCATGTTGGCGGCGGTGCAGGCGCCGGTGATCATGATGAGCCAGAACCGGCAGGCAGCCAAGGACCGGCTGGTGACCAGCCACGATTACGAATGCAACCTCAAAGCCGAAATCGAAATCATGGCGCTGCATGACAAGGTCGACCAGATGCGCAATGACGATCTGCGCTCATTGCTGGCCAAGCAGCAGGAGCAGATCGACCTGCTGACGCGGCTGGTGGAGAGCCGCGTTGCAGTTGCGGCGGGCCAAAGCGAATCGAAGTAGGATGTTGGCATGCAGCCCTATCTGAAACTTCTCTCCGATATTCTTGAACACGGCACGGACAAGTCCGACCGGACTGGTACCGGCACGCGCAGCCTGTTTGGCTATCAGATGCGGTTCGATCTGGCGCAGGGTTTTCCGCTGCTGACCACCAAGCAGTTGCATCGCAAATCGATCATTTATGAGCTGCTGTGGTTCATTCGCGGCGAGACCAATGTGCGCTGGTTGCAGGAGCGCGGCGTGAGGATCTGGGATGAGTGGGCCGATGAAAACGGCGATCTCGGGCCGGTCTATGGTTCGCAATGGCGCAGCTGGCCGGCGCCGGATGGGCGCAAGATCGACCAGATCGCCAATGTGATCCACTCGATCAAGACCAAGCCGGATTCCCGCCGCCACATCGTTTCGGCCTGGAACCCGGCCGAGGTGGATGAGATGGCGCTGCCGCCATGCCATTGCCTGTTCCAGTTCTATGTGGCGAACGGCAAGCTGAGCTGCCAGCTCTACCAGCGGTCGGCCGACACGTTCCTGGGCGTGCCGTTCAACATCGCGTCCTATGCTTTGTTCACCCATATGATGGCGCAGGTGACGGGGCTCGAAGTGGGCGATTTCGTGCATAGTTTTGGCGACGTGCACCTTTATTCCAACCATTTCGAGCAGGCCAGACTGCAGCTGAGCCGCGAGCCACGGCCGCTGCCGGTGCTCAAGATCAACCCGGATGTGAAGCGGTTGGAAGACTTCGTGTTCGAGGATTTCGAATTCGTTGGCTATGATCCCCATCCGAACATCAAAGCACCGATAGCCGTATGAGCCGGAGCCTGAGCGAACTCGGCGAATTGGCGGCGCGTGTTTCGGACATCTATGCCGAGCGCAATGGAATTATCCGGGATCAGGACTGGTACATCCTCAAGCTGCAGGAGGAGCTGGGCGAACTCACCGCCGAGCATCTCAAGGCCAGTGGGCGCGGGCGGCTCAAGGGCGCCACACAAAATATCGTGCAGCAAGCCAAGGAAGATGAAGCGGCAGACGTCCTAGCTATGCTGCTGCTGTTTGCGCGCCAGAATAGCATTGATCTCGATGCTGCCTTGGAGCGCAAATGGTTCAGTCATCTGCCTGACTAGCATCGTCAGCTACGTATAGCGCTGCTGTTCATCCGGTGGCAGAGAATCTGAGCAAGGGGCTAACCCCTTACGTAATTTGTGTTTTTGGAGTTTGAGACATGAGGGTGTTCTCGGGATTGGTTTGTATGCTCGCTGCCGCGGTGGCGATGCCGGCGCAGGCGAATGATACGGCGGCGCAATTGGTCACGGGCGGGCTGGAATTCGTCATCAATGACGACATCAAGATGCTGAGCGAAGAGCTGTTCATCTCGCGCGAGGAAATCCGCGTCGTCTATGAATTCCAGAACAATACCGACACAGACCAGAAGGTGCTGGTGGCGTTCCCCATGCCCGATATCGAGCCGGATTGGTGGTCGCCGACCGCGTTTCCCGATGGGCCGAACGATAATCTCTTCCACTTCCAGACCACGTTTAACGGCCAACCGGTCAAGGCTGAGCTGCATGAATATGCCATCGCGGCTGGCGTCGATCGCGCGGACTATTTGCGCGAAAAGGGCATTTCGCTGGTGTCGTTTGCGCAATCGACCAACGAAGCAACCAGCGCGCTGGATGACGCGACGAAGGCCGAAATGCTGCATTTGGGCATGTTCGTGCCCGATATGTATGACGAGAGCGAGGGCGCCGAAAAAAGCTATTATCCGATGTGGACCTACCGGGCGACCTATACCTGGGAGGCCAATTTCCCGGCCGGGCAGACCGTCAAGGTCGAGCATCGCTACAAGCCCAGCGTGGGCGGCACGACGGGCGTCAGCTTCCTGAGCGAGCCCTATGAGGGGTTCGACCCGGCCGCTGAATACCGGACGCGCTATTGCACGGATGAGAGCTTCATCAATGCCGTGCGCAAGACGGTCAAGAGCGGGGACGATCCCTGGGCGGCGCCGTTCTACGAGAGCTGGATTTCCTACATTCTGACGACGGGCGGCAATTGGGGCGGCGGGTACATCCCCAAATTCCGGCTGGTGGTCGACAAGGGCGACGAAGCCAATCTGGTGTCGTTCTGCGGCGAGGGCATCAAGAAGACCGGGCCGACCACGTTTGAAATGGTGGCGACCGATTTCTACCCGGAAAAGGAACTCGATATCCTTATCCTGCAGCGGCATGAGGATTTCTGAGGGTGAGCCTGGTCATTCGCCCGGCTCTTGCAGCTGATGCCGCAACCATTGTCGGTTTCGTGCGGGCGCTGGCAGCTTATGAAAAGCTCGAGCATGAAGTGCGGGCCAATGAGGCCGATATTGTGCGCGACCTGTTCGGTGCCGATCCCAAAGTGTTCTGCGAGATCGCCGAATGGCAGGGCGAGCCGGTCGGGTTTGCGCTGTGGTTTTATACTTATTCCACTTTCCAGGGGCGGCACGGCATCTGGCTCGAGGATCTGTTCGTCGATCCGTCGTTGCGCGGCAAGGGGATCGGCAAGGCCCTGCTGGTCAACCTGGCGCAGCGCTGCGTAGCCGAAGGGCTGGGACGCTTTGAATGGTGGGTGCTCGACTGGAACGAGCCGAGCATCGATTTCTATAAAGCGCAGGGCGGGGTGATGCAGGACGAGTGGACCAAGGTGCGGGTCGATGGCGACGCGCTGGTCCGGCTGGGGGCGCTATGAGCATCAAGATTGCCATGATTGCGGGGGTCGCCGAGAATGGCGTGATCGGCAGCGAGCAGACCATTCCCTGGCGCATCCCGTCCGACTTCGCCTTTTTCAAGCGCATGACCATGGGCAAGCCCATGATCATGGGGCGCAAGCAATATGAGACCGTGGGCAAGCCCTTGCCCGGCCGCACCAATATCGTGGTGACCCGGCAGGCGGGCTACCAGCCGGAGGGCGTGCTGGTGGTCTCCAGCGTGGATGCCGCGTTGGAAAAAGCGCGCGAAATTGCGGAAAAAGACGGTGTTGACGAGATCATGATCATCGGCGGCGGTGATATTTATGCCCAGCTTATGGGCGTGGCCGACCGGCTTTATATCAGCCATATCGCGCTTTCACCGGAAGGCGACATCCGGTTTCCCGCAATAAACCCCGCAGAATGGGCGATTGTGGATGAGCCGGCGGTGACCCCGATGGAAAAGGACCAGGCCAGCTACCGCGTCAAAGTGTACGAGCGACATAAGGCCGGCGTGCATTGATCGGGTGGCGCGCTTGCCTATATATGTCCACGACGAAACAACATATCCCTGAAAGGATTGCGATGCCGTGGGAGAGTAACGGAGGCGGGGGTGGCCGCAATAATAATGGCGGCCCCTGGGGGCAAGCGCCCGGTGGCGGCGGCAGTGGTGGTCCACGCCGGCCAGGGGGTGGCAATACGCCCAACCTCGAAGATATTCTCAACCGCGGCCGTGACCAGTTCCGTGGCGGTGTACCCGGCGGACGCTGGGCGCTGATTGGCGGCGTGCTCGCCGTTCTGGCATTCTGGGGGCTGAATTCGATCTATACGGTCGATCCGCAGGAAGTGGGCGTCGAGCTGCGCTTTGGCCGGCCCAAGCCCGAATTGTCCATGCCGGGCCTGCATTTCCACCTGTGGCCGATCGAGACTGTCGAGCGCGTTACGGTGACCGAGAACCAGACCACGATCGGTGCCGCAACCGCGTCCGGTTCGCGCGCCAATTCCAATGGCGGCAGCGGGCTGATGCTGTCGGGCGACCAGAACATCGTCAATGTGCAGTTCTCGGCGCTGTGGTCGGTGAGCGATCCGGTGGCTTATCTGTTCAATGTGCGTGACCCCGAAGAAATGGTCCGCAATGCCGCTGAAAGCGCGATGCGCGAAGTGGCAGGCCGCCGTCCGGCCCAGGACATCTATAGCGATGACCGCCGTGGTATCGAGCTGGAAGTGCAGCAGATCACCCAGTCGATCCTCGACAGCTACCAGCTGGGCGTGCGCATCGGGCAGGTGCTGATCGAAAATGCCGGTCCGCCGGCCGAAGTCATCGACGCCTTCAACGAAGTGCAGCGGGCCCGCCAGGACGAAACGCGCCTGCAGGAAGAAGCCCGTTCTTACGCCAATACCCTGTTGGGTGATGCGCGTGGCCGTGCTGCGGCTCTGCGCGAAGATGCGGCTGCGTACAGCAACCGCGTGGTGCAGGAAGCAACCGGTGAGGCGCAGCGCTTCAACGCGATCTATGCCGAATATGTCAATGCGCCGGAAGTGACCCGCAAGCGCCTGTTCCTCGAGACCATGGAAGAAGTGTATAGCGGCTCCGAAAAGGTGCTGATCGAGAACGGGGCCAATGGGCAGGGCGTCGTGCCCTATCTGCCATTGCCTGAACTGCGCCCAGGCGCCAGAACGACCACGCCGCCGGCGACCGGGACGGGGAACTAAGCCATGAGCAATCGTCTGATTATCCTTGGCGTTGCCATTCTCGCCGCCCTCTATGTCGTGTTCTCCTCGATCTACATCGTGAACGAGCGCGAACAGGCCATCGTCATGCGCTTTGGCCAGATCACTGATATCCGCACCGAACCGGGGCTCTATTTCAAGATCCCGACCGATATCGTGGATACGGTGCAGATCATCGAAAACCGGCTATTGCGCTATGACATCGCCAATATGACGGTGCAGGTTTCGGGTAACGCCTTCTACCAGGTCGATGCCTTTCTGACCTATCGCATCTCCGATCCGCGGCTGTTCCGTGAACGTGCCTTGGGCCAGCTTTCGGTGGCCGAAGACCGTATCGGGACGCGTTTCGACTCGGCTTTGCGCCAGGTCTATGGTCTGCGCGAATTCAATGCGGCCCTGTCCGAACAGCGCCCGCAGATGATGCGGGAAGCACGTGACCTGATCCGTCCGGACATGGCGGAACTGGGCATTGAAGTGGTCGACGTTCGCATTCTGCGCACCGATCTCGATCAGGATGTTTCGGCCACCACATTCGAGCGTATGCGCGCCGAGCGTCTGGCGGAAGCGGCCCTGTTGCGAGCCCGTGGCCAGGAGCAGGCACAGAGCCTGCGCGCTATCGCGGACCGTCAGGCCGTCGAAATCGTGGCAGCGGCCACTCGTGACGCGGAAATCATCCGTGGTACGGGCGATGCCGAGCGGAACCGGCTGTTTGCCGCGGCCTATGGGCAGGATGAGGAATTCTTTGAATTCTTCCGCTCGATGCAGTCCTACCGCACCGCGCTGACTGGTACCGGGACCACCATGGTGTTGTCGCCCGATAGCGAGTTCTTCCGCTATTTCGGCTCCAATGGGGAAATCCCGGCGGCCAATCCCAATCTGGCGCCGCCGCTGCCGGTCGCGCCGGTGCCCGAAACGCCGGCGACCAGCAATGAGCCGGCCCTGGACGGGCTGGGCATCGAGGATAGCGTGGCGCCGACCATGACGCTGGAGGACGGCTCGCAGTTGGCCCCCACGGTCGGCACGGAAGCCCCGCCGGCCGTCGAGGTGGAACCGGCTCCGGTCGATACCACACCGACCCAGACAACGACGCCGCCGGCCAATCCGCCGGCAAGTCCCTAAAAATAACTGGCGCCCTAGGGCGCCGGTTTTGTTTTTGGGCAAGGTTTAAGTGTTGGGATTGGCAATCCGGTAGAGCACATGCGGGCGCAGGGGATGGCCCTCGGCAATCCGGGGGTGTTCGAAATCGGCGCGCGGGTCGCGGACGAGGCCGAGTTTTTGCATCACGCGCTGGCTGGGCAGGTTCACCCGGGCGGTGAAGGCTGCGACTTCGGGGGCGCGCAGCTGCGTGAAGGCGTGATCGAGCGCGGCGCGGGCGGCTTCGGGGGCGTAGCCCTGGCCCCAATAATCCTTGCCGAGGACCCAACCGATTTCGAGTTTGGGTTCGGTGGGGATGGGGAAATTGATGTCGGCTGTGCCGGTCAGGCCGAGCATGGCGCCATCCGACTTGCGCTCTACCGCCAGAAAGTGGGCGGTGCCATTGGCGAGCCCGGCGATCATTTTGTCGATCCACGCATCGGCCTCGGCGCGGCTGCGGGTGGCGGGGTAGAACCGCATGACGTGGGGATCGCCAACGATCGCGGCGAAGGCCTCGCGGTCAGTGTCGCGCCATTCGCGCAGCAGCAGTCGCGGGGTTTCCAGTTTCATCGCACGATGTCTTCTTCGCCATAGCCTTGCAGATAGAGCAGGGCGGTGAGGTCGCCGTGGTCGATGCGGATGCCGGCTTCGGCGGCTACGGCGGGCTTGGCGTGGAGCGCGACGCCGAAGCCGGCGACGCGGATCATATCGAGATCGTTGGCGCCGTCGCCCACGGCGACGGTGGCGCTGAGCGGCAGGTTGCGCTCGGCGGCGAGGGCGGTGAGGCGCTCGCGCTTGGTTGATTTGTCGACGATGGGCTTTTGCACCGTGCCGGTCAGGACGTCGCCGTCGAAGAGCAGGACGTTGGCGATGGCCTCGTCGAAGCCGATGCGCTTGGCGAAATAGTCGGCGAAGAAGGTGAAGCCACCCGAGACGAGCGAGGTATAGGCGCCATAGGCCTTCATGGTCTGGATCAGGGCGCGGCCGCCGGGGGCCAGCGTGATCTGTTCGCGGCGCACTTCCTCGATGACTTTGCGTTCCAGGCCCTTGAGCAGGGCGACGCGGGTATCCAGTGCCTGAGCGAAATCGAGTTCGCCGCGCATGGCGCGGTCGGTGATCTCGGCGACCTGCTGCTTGATGCCAAGCGCGGCGGCCAGTTCGTCAATGCATTCCTGCTCGATCATGGTGGAATCCATGTCGGCGACGAGGATCGGCTTGCGGCGGCCTTCGGTGTCCACCAAAGCGGCATCGACCTTCCGGGCGCCGATGACTTCGCGGGCAATGGCCAGCGCATCGGTTGACTTCGGCTCGATGATCTCGCAGGCAATGGCGTGATTGAGCCAATTGAGCTCGCCGCCGATCTGTTTGACGACGGCCGCGGCCAGAGCCGGGTCGAGTTCGGAATCGGCGGGATTGGCGATGAGGCAGAGGACCGGCATGGTAGGCAACACTTTCTGGGGGGCAGCGTGACGGGCCGCAGGCGCGCCGTTCTGATAGCGGGTCCGACTGCCAGCGGCAAGTCGGCGCTGGCGCTCGCCATGGCGGAGCAGGAGGGCGGCGTTATCGTCAATACCGACGCCATGCAGGTCTATGACACGGTGCGGGTGGTTACGGCGCGGCCGAGCGTGGCAGAGGAGGCGCGGGCCGACCATCGACTTTATGGGACGGTGCCCGCTTCTTCGCGTTTTTCTACCGGGCAATGGCTGAGCGCGGCAAAGGCGGTGATTGAGGCGAGTGAGGGGCCGCTGTTTTTCGTTGGCGGAACGGGGCTTTACTTCGATGCTCTGCAAAACGGATTCGCGGATGTACCGGAGATTTCGGCTGACATTGCGCTTGAAGTTCAACAAGAGATTCAAGCGCTGGATGGCGCGCAGCGGCTGGCGCTATTGCAGCGGGAAGATCCGGTCACGGCGGGCAGGCTCAAGGTGGCCGATCCGCAGCGATTGATCCGGGCTCTGGCGGTGAAGCGGGCGACGGGGCGGACATTGTCGAGCTTTCAGGATGAGCCGCAGGCTGGGTTGCTTGGTGACTTTGCCGTGGAGCGCATGGTGCTCGATCCGGATCGGGATGTGTTGCGCGGGCGGATTGCCACGCGTTTTGCCGCTATGTTCGAGAGTGGCGCGGTGGCCGAGGTCGAGGCGCTGCGGGCGCGGAAGCTCGATCCCAGCCTGCCGGTGATGAAGGCGATCGGGGTGCCGGAAATCAGTGCGTGGCTGGATGGGGCGATGGGGGAGGGCGAGGCGATCCGGTTGGCGACGATTGCGACCCAGCAATATGCCAAGCGGCAGCGGACCTGGTTTCGCAACCGGATGGGGGATTGGCCGCGGCGGGTGGTTTGAGGATAGGGGCTCTCCATCACCCCACCCTCGGTCCCTCCCCATCGAGGGGAGGGAGGCGCAGGAACTGAGGGCTCAGGGCTCTATCGTCTCCCTCCCCCTTGAGGGGAGGGGTCAAGGGTGGGGGTGTCGGAACTCGAGCGGGCGCCGAGTTCGTTCAATCAAACCATAATGTCATTCCGGCGGAGGCCGGAATCCATGTCCGCATCTTCCCACGGTGTGGGTGGATGATCTTCAGCATGGATCCCGGCCTGCGCCGGGATGACACCGTGTTCTTGAGTGGTGCAGAAGCAACTTATGACGCGCGGGACACCAGGCCGATGCGTTCGCGGAGGGCGAAGCGGGTTACGAGGACCAGGGCGACGAAGGCCAGGCCTGCGGCGAGGCCGGTCCAGATGCCGATGCCGCGCCAGTTGAGGGTGAAGCCCAGGATGTAGGCGACGGGCAGGCCAAGGGCCCAATAGCCGATAAAGGCCAGAACCATGGGGATTTTGGTGTCGCTAAGGCCGCGCAGCGCGTGGGCGGCCACGACCTGAGCGCCGTCGACCAGTTGGAACACGCCGGCGACCATGAGGAAGCTGGCGGCCAGCGCCAGCGCATTGGCATTTTCGGCATGGCTGGGATCGAGGAACAGGCGGACGATGAAGGGCGCCAGCGTGAGAAACACGATGCAGGACAGCGCCATGAAGCCGGTGCCCAGGGCGAAAGCCGTCCAGCCGGCGCGGTGGATGCCCTTTGGATCGTTGCGGCCATAGGCAAGGCCCACGCGCACGGTGGCGGCGGTGCCCAGGCCCAAGGGGACCATGAAGGCCATGCTGGCGCATTGCAGCGCAATAGCATGGGCGGCCACTTCGTCGGTGCCCAATTGGCCCATCAACAGGGCGGCGGCGGTGAACAGGCCAACCTCGGAGAGCAGCGTCAGCCCGATGGGGGTACCGATGCGGAAAATCTCGGCGAACCGCGACCAGTCCGGTTTCCAGAAGCGGACCAGCAGATGAAAACGGCGGAAGCGGCGGTGCCGCAGGACATAGGCGGCGAGTGCGGCGAACATCAGCACATTGGTGAGTAGCGTCGCCAGGGCCGCGCCGCGAAGTTCGAGCCGCGGAAAGCCGAAATTGCCGAAGATCAGCGCATAATTGAGCAAGGCGTTGCAGACGACGCCACCGACCGTGACCAGCAGGATGATGCGGGTGCTGGCAAAGGCCGAGAGCAGCGAGCGGAAGGCGACAAGCCCCAGAGCGGGAAACAGCATCCACACGGCGACATGGATATATTGTTCGGCCATGATGGAAAGGCCCGCATCCTGGCCCAGCAGGGCAAAGATGGGCCGGATCTGCCAAAGAATCGGTATGAGGCAGACCGCCAGAACAATGGCGGCCCAGCAGCCTTGCCGCACGATGCGGCGCACTGCCTTGATGTCGCGTGCGCCGCGCGCCTGGGCGACCAGGGGCGCCACGGCGCCGACAATGCCGGTGCTGCCGACGAGGAATGGCATGAGGAAGGTGGTCGCCAGCGTGCCCGCCGCGAGATAGCGCGGCCCGAGCCAGCCGAGCATGATGACGTCGGTCATGGTCAGTGCCGTCGCGGCCAATTGCGCGATAACCAGCGGCCAGGCCAGCGTGAACGTGGCCTTCAGTTCATCCCACCAGCCCGAATCGGCCGGAGCGGCATTGGCGGCCGCGCCGGGCGCCGCCGTGATGTGCTCGTTCATTTGATATCGTCCCAATCGCCAGCCAGCATTAGACGAAGCCTGCTTGGCGCGATAGAGCATGGCGGCAAAAGGAACCATTGCCATGCAGCCAATCACCGACCTGCCACGCCGTCTCCTGCTGCTTGCCGCTGGTGTTGCCGGGACCGTGGGCGTCATCTCGGCGGCCGCCGCGTCGCATGCGGGGGAGAGCCGGAACCTGTCGGCAATCGCTACCATCTGCCTGGCGCATGGCCCGGCTTTGCTGGCTTTGTGCGGCGCGGGGCTGGATAGAAGCCTGCTTCGTATCGCCGGCTATCTGCTCGCGGCGGGCACGTTGATTTTCAGTGCAGACCTGGGGATTCGCGAATGGCTGGGCCATGGCGCATTCCCCGGAGCGGCGCCATTGGGCGGCGCCGGCATGATCTTTGGATGGGTTCTGGTGGCAATTGGTGCACTCTTTTCGCGGCAATGACTGTGCTTGCTGCAAAAAAGCTGGAATCATGAAGGAACCATTCCGCCGTCCGGCGCATTTGGTCGTCGATAATATCTTTGGAGGGTTTCCATGCATAAGTTTCTGATCATCGCCGCCGCCGCTTTGTCGCTGGCAGCGTGCACCCCAACCCAGCAGGGTGCTGCGGTGGGTGCGGGCGCAGGCGCCATTGTCGGCGCTGCCACCACCGGTAGCGTTCTGGGTACTGTCGTTGGTGCCGGTGTCGGCGGCGTGGTCGGCGCTGCTGCGGGCAATATGATTGGCCGTGTCGAAGGCAGCGGCAATCGCTGCGTCTACGAACGCCCCAATGGCACGCGCTACGTTGATAGCTGCCCGCGCGGCTAAATAGAGGTTGCAGCATCGCCCCATGCTGCGACGCGCCCCCAGGCGCCAAAAAGCACCCGGTCCGGAGTCCCTCCTGGGCCGGGTGTTTCATCGATCGAGCGAAGTGCCTTGAATTTGCATCCGATAGCGACAATATTTGGTCTCTGACGTTACACTTGTCTTGCGCTATCTGACGACCGGCATGCCGGAAACTTGGCTACCTCCTGATCTGTGAATCGTTCGGCAGGGCCTGTCTTAAAGAGGCCTGTGTTCAACTCCTGGCCGCGCGAGCGGCGAGCACTCATTAAGAGGATGCACTCCATGGCTACCATTACCGGTACCGTCAAATTCTTCAACACCACCAAGGGCTTCGGCTTCATTTCGCCTGACAATGGC
Organism: Devosia sp. ZW T5_3; assembly: GCF_044987315.1. NCBI lineage: Bacteria > Pseudomonadati > Pseudomonadota > Alphaproteobacteria > Hyphomicrobiales > Devosiaceae > Devosia > Devosia sp. ZW T5_3. Next base: position 197,834 of record NZ_JBJDRE010000003.1, on the reverse strand, counting down.
GAAAAGGATGCGTTTGTCCATATCTCCGCCGTCCAGCGTTCGGGCCTGCAGGGCCTGTATGAAGGCGACAAGGTGACCTACGAACTCGAGACCGGCCGCGACGGCAAGGTTTCGGCGACGAACCTGACCCTGCTGAGCTAAGCGGCGGTTTGCGTTGACGAAAGGGCCCCTTGCGGGCCCTTTTTTGTTGGCTGGCGACGCCGATGCGATTGCCCTAGAACCAAGCCATGCTGCGTGAATTTTTCAATCTATGGAATCCGAGGGTCGATTCGGCGCCCGGGCTGCGCCAGTCCGGCGCGGTGCCCTATGTGGTGCGCGACGGAAAGGTCGTGTTCCTGCTGGTGACATCGCGGCGCACGGGACGCTGGATCTTTCCCAAGGGCTCGGTCAGCACCGGCATGACGGCCTGGGACAGCGCGGCCAAGGAGGCGTTCGAGGAAGCCGGGGTGACCGGCGTGATCGGCACCGAGTCGCTGGGCAGTTATCGCATCAGCGACAAGGGGCAGTTGGTGGACGTCGATCTCTATCCGCTGCTGGTGGAAGACCAGCTCGACAGCTGGGACGAGATGGACCAGCGCAAGCGCCATTGGGTGTTGCCGGGGGAAGCCAAGCGACTGCTCAGGGACCGTGCCTTGACCAGGATAACCGACCGCTTGCATCGCCAGCTGATGGCGGACCTGGTTACTACCCAATAATCCGGCTGGCGAGCCAATAGAGCAGCGCGCCCATGGCGGTGGCGGCGGGCAGGGTGATGACCCAGGCGGCGGCGATGCGCGCGACCTTGAGGCGGCGCACCAGATAGCGCCGGTCATGGCGGCGTTCGCGGGCAATGGCTTCTTCGGGGGTGGCGTTGAGCGAGGCGGGATCGAGGAAGCGCGTATTGATCGCGGCGGCGCCCTGCATGTTCCGCATGGCCAGATATTCGCGCAGGAAACCCACGCCAAACACCGCGCCCACCGCCACATGGGTGGAGGAGACCGGCAGGCCGAAGGCCGAGGCCAGCAGGACCGTGCCGGCGGCCGACAGTGCCACGCAGAAGGCGCGGATTTCGTTGAGCTTAGTGATCTGCTCGCCGATGGTGTGGATGACGCGCGGGCCGAACAGCGCCAGGCCGCAGGCTATGCCGAAGGCGCCGATGGCCAAGGTCCAGAGCGGGGCGATATCGCCCATGATCGGGCGCGTCGAGGCGCTGAACGCGGTCAGGATGGTCATGAAGGGGCCGACGGCATTGGCGACGTCGTTGGAGCCATGGGCGAAAGAGAGCAGGGCGGCAGCGACAATCAGCGGCGGGCGGAACAGGCGGCCGACCTGCTTCTTGCGGTTTTCCATGGTCAGCGAATTCATGCGCACCCAGGGCATGGCGACGATCCAGCCGAGGGCGGCGGTGGCCAGGCTAATGGCGGCGATGGTGTAGACATCGGGGCGCCAGCCCTGCGGATGCAGCTTGGTGCTGAGATAGGCGGCGAAGACACCCGCCATCGCGGCGACCAGCAGCGGCACCCAGAGCCGGGCGGCGCCGATCTTGTCGATGCGCCGCGTGATCAGCTTGCGGATGACGGCGTGAATGGCGGCGGCCAGGATGCCGCCGAGAATGGGGGAGAGGGTCCAGGTGACGGCGATGGCGCCGACCACGGGCCAGGCGACGGCGTTTAGCCCGGCCGCTGCGGCGAAGGCGCCGACAATGCCCCCGACAATGGCGTGGGTGGTGGAGACGGGGGCGCCGAACAGGGTCGAGATATTGATCCACAGGGCGGCCGCCAGCAGCGCCGCGATCATGGCCAGCATCAATGTGCGGTCGGCAAATTGGTGATTCCAGACCAGCAGGTCGCGGGAGACCGTGGTGATGACCTCATTGCCGGCAAACAGCGCGCCGCAGATTTCGAACACAGCCGCCAAGGCGAGGGCGCTGCCCATGGTGATGGCCTTGGCGCCCACGGCCGGGCCGACATTGTTGGCAACGTCATTGGCGCCGACATTGAGCGCCATATAGGCGGTTGCGGCTGCGCCGATCACCGCCAGGTAGCGCAGCGGGCCATCGGGAATGAACCAGGTGGCCCAGAGCACCGCCGCGCCCACGAAGAGGGCGGCGATGAGGATGAGCAGGGCCCGGTTCACGCCAAGGCTCGCGGCGCTGCAGCGCGACGGGGCAGGGAGGTTGGGCTGGCCGAAATCATCTGCGGTGCATTGTCCAGAATGGGGTCCCCACCTTGGACAATTGTTTGCAGCATTTGTCGACCGAAATGGGGAGGGCTAGTTGGCCAGCTGGCGGGCCAGCTCGGTGCCCAATTCGCCCATCAGCCACTCGGTGCCCCGCTTGCGCTGGTCGACGGTGTCGAGGCCATCGAAGAAGCAGCCGTGTTCCGTGACGGTGAGGCGGGTGCCGGTGCCATCGGCGAAGAGTTCGACGGCGGCGACCGAGACGGAGATGCGCTGGCCGCCCAGGCTCATCTGGTAGGTATAGACGATGCGGTTGTTTTCCACGATGTCCTGGTAGGTCACGTCGTAGCTGTAGCTGCCGCCATTGGGGCCGTCGCCCTCGGCAAATTCGCGGCCGCCCTCGCGGAATTCGAAGACCTTGGTGTCATTGCCGGCGGCGAACCAGCGCTTCTTGATTTCGGGATCGGCCCAGGCGCGGAAGACGCGGGCGGGATCGGCGGGGTATTTGCGCTCGATGACAAAGGTGCCGTGGGCGATGGAGCGTTCGGTCATTTGTGGTTCCTCTCCGTTGACTGTTAAGTTGAACCTTAAGTGATGGTAATCGAGGCTGTCAACGATTAAGTTATGGGTTAAGTGTTTCGCCATTCGCCACTGCGCTATTGACACCTGCGCCGGCTTGCACCTATCAATGCCCCGGTAATTTTAAGGAGAGGTCCCGTGCGGGCACTCATTCTCGTAGTAGGCAGGCGCATCGGCAACGTGGGATAAAATCCCGCGCGATAGCTGGTGCGCCGAAAACAGGTCCCGAACGGGGCCTTTTTTATTGCCCGGTTTTTGCCGCTACGAGATCGGGCCAAGCAGTGGACTTTAGGAAGGACTTTACGATGGCCGAACAGATGACCGGCGCAGAAATGGTGATACAGGCGCTGACCGATCAGGGGGTCGAGCACATTTTCGGCTATCCCGGCGGCGCGGCCCTGCCGATCTATGACGCCATGTTCCAGCAGGACAAGGTTCAGCACATCCTGGTGCGGCACGAGCAGGGCGCGACCCATATGGCGGAAGGCTATGCCCGCTCGACCGGCAAGCCCGGCGTGGTGCTGGTGACTTCGGGCCCCGGCGCGACCAATGCGGTGACGGGTCTGACCGATGCGCTGATGGATTCCATCCCGCTGATCTGCATCACCGCCCAGGTCCCCACCACGCTGATCGGCAGCGACGCCTTCCAGGAATGCGACACGGTCGGCATTACCCGCTCCTGCACCAAATACAATTATCTGGTGAAGCGCGTGGAAGACCTGCCGCGCATCATGCATGAGGCTTTCCTCATCGCCACGACCGGCCGCCCCGGCCCGGTGGTGATCGACATTCCCAAGGATGTGCAGTTTGCGCTGGGCGACTATTACATGCCCGACCTCGACACATTGCGCCACCAGAGCTATCGCCCGCAGATGGATGGCGACACCGCCGCCATCGAGGCGGCTGTCGATCTGATGCTCAAGGCCGAACGCCCGATCTTCTATACCGGTGGCGGCGTGATCAATGCCGGCCCGGAAGCCTCCAAGCATCTGCGCGAATTGGCTGAACTCACCGGCTTTCCCGTGACCTCGACCCTGATGGGGCTGGGTGCATTCCCCGCCTCCAATCCGCAATGGATGGGCATGTTGGGCATGCACGGCACTTACGAAGCCAACCTCGCCATGCATGACTGCGACGTCATGATCAATATCGGCGCGCGGTTCGACGACCGGATCACTGGCCGTATCGATGCCTTCTCGCCCAATAGCCGCAAGATCCATGTCGATATCGATCCCTCTTCGATCAACAAGGTGGTGCGCGTCGATATCCCGATCATCGGCGATTGCGAGCGCGTGCTGGGCGAGATGGTTCGCATCTGGCGCTCCAAGACCAATCAGCCGCGCACCGAGGCCATCGCGCCATGGTGGAAGCAAATCGAGAAGTGGCGCGCGGTGGATTCGCTCGGCTACAAGAATTCCGAGACGGTGATCAAGCCGCAATACGCCATCGAGCGGCTGTATGAAGCGACCAGGAAGCAGGGCAAGGAGGTGTTCATCACCACCGAAGTGGGCCAGCATCAGATGTGGGCTGCCCAGCATTTCCACTTCGACAAGCCCAATCACTGGATGACCTCGGGCGGTCTTGGCACGATGGGCTATGGCCTGCCGGCCGCTGTCGGCGTGCAGGTGGCGCATCCCGATGCGCTGGTGATCGACATTGCCGGCGAAGCATCGGTGCAGATGACCATGCAGGAAATGAGCACTGCCGTGCAGTATCGCCTGCCGATCAAGATCTTCATTCTCAACAATGAGCGCATGGGCATGGTTCGCCAGTGGCAGGACCTGCTGCATGGCTCGCGCTACGCGCATTCCTATTCGGAATCGCTGCCCGATTTCGTCAAGCTGGCCGAGGCCTATGGCGGCAAGGGCATTCGTTGCGACAACCCGGCCGAGCTCGATGCGGCCATCGCCGAAATGCTCGACTATGACGGCCCGGTGCTGTTCGACGTGCTGGTCGAGAAGGACGAAAACTGCCTGCCGATGATCCCGTCGGGCAAGCCGCATAACGAGATCATTTTGCCTGATACCGCCAATATCGGGGACATCATCGACGAGAAGGGACGGCAGTTGGTGTGATTGCACACGGAGCCCGGTGACCATTCACTGGGTCATTCCCGCGAAAGCGGGAACCTCCGTTTTCTCTGCCACTAAACAGAGGTTCCCGCTTTCGCGGGAATGACACTGTGGGGGTGGCGGGGGCGGTGCAACGATCCAAAGCCCAGAGGAACAAAACAATGAACGCACATTTGCAGCCTACCGGCTCGGCTTATTTCCTGACCAAGGAAACCCAGGAGATCGAGCGGCATACTTTGTCGGTTCTGGTCGATAACGAGCCGGGCATTCTCGCTCGCGTCGTCGGCCTGTTCTCGGCGCGCGGCTATAACATCGAAAGCCTGACCGTCAGTGAGACGGAACACGGGCGGCGACTTAGTCGCATCACCGTTGTCGTTATCGCTACGCCCAAGACGCTGACCCAGATCAAGCTGCAACTCGAGCGCCTTGTGCCAGTGCACAAGGTGCATGACCTGACGGCCGAGGGCGCTTCGCTGGAGCGCGAGCTGGCGCTGATCAAGGTGGCGGGTTCGGGCGATCATCGCGCCGAAACGCTGCGCCTGGCCGACGCCTTCCGCGCGCAGATCGTGGATGCCAGTGTCGAGAGCTTCGTGTTCGAGGTCACCGGCAAGCCGGCCAAGATCGACAGCTTCATCGCCCTGATGCAGCCGCTTGGGCTGGTGGAAGTGGTGCGGACCGGGCTGGCGGCGATTTCGCGCGGTCCGCAGGGGATGTAGGCAGCCGCTTATTGATGGCTGTCATCACAAGGTTCGATTGGGCGGCACGCCCAGTCTGGTATATGGCAGGGATAGCATTTTTCGAGTCCCTGCCATGACCCTGCTTTCTGTCAATCTCAATGCCGTCGCCCAGCTTCGCAACCGGCGTGATCTGCCGTGGCCGAGCGTGGTGGGCATGGCCCGGGTGGTGCTCGATGCGGGTGCCAGCGGCGTGACCGTGCATCCGCGTCCGGACGAGCGGCATATCCGGCGCAGTGATGTGTTCGATCTTTCGGCGTTATTGCGGGATGAATATCCGCAGGCTGAGTTCAACATCGAGGGCTATCCCAGCGAGGATTTCATCGCGCTGATCGAGCTGGTCAACCCGCAGCAGGTGACGCTAGTGCCGGACGATCCGGCGCAGGCGACGTCGGACCATGGCTGGGATTTCCATGCCAACAACAATTTCCTGACCTCGGTGGTGCAAAAGCTCAAGCAGCCGGGCCGGCGGATTTCGCTGTTCTGTGATCCCGATGCAGGCGCCAAGGGGATCAGCGCAGCCAAGGCCACGGGTGCAGATCGGGTCGAGCTTTATACCGGGCTCTATGGCGGGTGCTATGATGATCCGGCGCGGGCCGAGGCGGAGCTGGCGGCGCTGGCCGATACGGCTGCGGCGGCGCATGCGGCAGGGCTGGGGCTCAATGCCGGGCATGACCTGACGCTGGAGAACCTGCCAGCGTTTCAGGCCGCAGTGAAGGGCGTGGATGAAGCCTCGATCGGGCATGGGCTGACGGCCGATGCGCTGCTGATGGGGTTCCCGGAGGCGGTGCGGCGGTATCGGGAAGTGTTGGAGGGGTAGGGGAGGCCTTCAATCCCCGCGCTGACCCGCTACAGTGGGTGGGTGACGAGCTTAGTGGTTGTGGGAATGAAGCGTGCCACGACCTCGTGGTTCGACAGGCTCACCATGAGGTCTACTGGGGGCGTTGCGAGCTCTACTGGGACAGCTATCGCTTTCCAAACGCCCGCAGGAACGTTGATACCCCGGCCTTTGCGGCCTTGAGCACTGCGGCTTCGGTGGGGCGGGTGCACATGCCCTGATCCTTGGGGAGGTCCGCGTTGATCAGTGCCATGAAATGGCGCGCGACCAGGCTAGGGTCGTCGATGTCGAGATAGCCGTCGCGGCCGAGCTTGGCGAAGACTGCGGCGATGACCGGCCAGTCCTTGCCGGGACCATATTCCTTCCAGGCGCTGAACAGATGGGGCCAGCGATGGGCTTCGCGCTCCATCAGTGAAGCTAGGGCGCGGCCATCGATGTCGCACATGCAGCGGCCCAGCAGGCCCGCGGCGAAATCGGTCAGGGCTTGTTCGAGATTGTCGGGCTTGTCGGGAAAGCTGTGCAGCACCTGCATGAGCGAGGCGCTGGAGCGGGCGGTGACGTCCTCGACCACGGCGATGAAGAGCTGATCCTTGTCGCCGATCTGGTTGTAGACGGTCTGTCGGGAGACGCCGGCTTCGATGGCGATGGCATCAATGCCGGCAGCGCTGACGCCGTCGCGGACAAAAGCGCGCTTGGCCGCATCCAGAATCGCCTGCCGCTTGGCGACGGCGCGGGGAAAGGCTCTTTCGGTGGGCAGCAGCTCGATCTGACTCATGGCTTCACCATACACGAAATGCCTAATTTTACAACATTGTCAAAAATATTTGACGCCGGTGCTTGACTGATTTTACACTTGTGTCCAATATCGCGTCATCGGCTGCCGTGCCTCCCCACCGCGCCGAACAGCTTTTTCCCAATGTGCGGCTCGTGGCTTCGGCGGCGGCCGAGAGGTATTCGAAAATGAACCCAACAATCCTGCGCGCGGCGCTGGTGCTCGGCTTGCTGTCGGCCATCGGTCCCTTCGCCATCGATATGTATCTGCCGGCTTTGCCGGCTATCGGCGCCAGCCTTGGTGCCGACACTGCCGGCGTACAGGCCAGCCTCATGGCTTTCATGGCGGCCATCGCGGTCTGCCAGCTGTTCTACGGCCCGGTCAGCGACATGGTCGGGCGCAAGCCGCCGCTGTATTTCGGCCTGGCGCTGTTCACCGCCGGCGGCATTGCCTGCGCGCTTGCCCCCTCGATCGAATGGCTGGTCGTGGCTCGTTTCGTGCAGGGCATTGGCGCCTGTGCCGCCATGGCATTGCCGCGCGCCATCGTGCGGGATGGCTATACCGGAGCGGACGCCGCGCAATTGCAGAGCCTGTTGATGCTGGTTTTCTCGGTGTCGCCGATCCTGGCGCCGCTGGGCGGCAGCCTGATCGTGCAGTTCGGCGACTGGCGCGTGATCTTTTATGCCGTGGCCGGCATTGGCCTGCTCGGCATTCTGCTGGTGGCGTTTTTCCTCAAGGAAACCCGCCCGGCTTCGGCGCGGCTGGAAAGCAGCGTCGGCAGCGCGATCAAGGGCTATGGCGTGCTGCTGCGCGACCGTAATTTCCTGGGCTTGTCGATGATCGGCGCCTTCGGGATGGCGAGCTTCATGGCTTATCTGGCCAACTCGTCCTTTATCCTGATCGACCATTATGGGCTGAACCCGACGCAATACAGCATCATGTTCTCGATCAATGCGGTGTCGTTCATCGGCGTCTCTCAGCTGACGGGCGTGCTGACCCGCCGCTATGGCCTCAATGCCGTGGTGCGCACGGCGGTCAATGGCTTCATCCTGGTGATGGTGGCACTGGCCGCGGTCTTTGCCTTGGGCGTTGATCGGCTCGACGTGCTCGCCGCGCTGCTGTTCGTCGGCTATGGCTTCCTGGGCCTGGTGATCCCGACCACTGCAGTGCTGGCGCTCGAAGAGCATGGCGCCATTGCCGGTACGGCGTCGGCGCTGATGGGCACGCTGCAATTGGTGACGGCTGCGGTGGTGATGGGCATTGTCGGCAGCTTCTTTGATGGCACGGCACGGCCCATGGTGCTGGGCATTGCGGCCTGTGCCATCGTCGCCTTCGCGCTGACGCGCCTAACCATCAAGCGGTCGCGCGCGCCGCTGGCGGCAGCCGCCGAATAAGCTTGGGGGGCCGGCACTGCCGGCGCCCCTCATCGCCGCCTAGTCCTGCACCACTGTCATAGCAGGTCGAACAGTGCGTCAGGGATAAGCTGACGGCGCGGCTTGATTAGGGCAGATTCGGTGTCCTAACCATAAAAAATCCAGCTCACACCAATGCTTACATAAATGTGCCTAAGGACAATCAATGTCCCCGCACCACCAAATAGTGCCTCCTTGCCAGCTTTCGTTAAAGGCACATATATCGCCTCAGTTACGATTTGTTACCAAGGAGGGCTCCAATGTCCAAACTCAAGATTGCCGTCATTATCTCGTCCACCCGCCCGACCCGCTTTGGTGAACTGCCTGCCAAGTGGATCGCCGACAAGGTCAACGAGCGCCCCGAATTGCAGGCTGAAATCGTCGACCTGCGCGACTTCGACCTGCCGTTCTTTGACGAAATGGCTTCCAATGCCTGGATGCCTTCGGCCAATCCGGAAGCCGTTCGTTGGCAGAACAAGATCAGCGAATTCGACGGCTATATTTTCGTCACCGCTGAATATAATCGCTCGATCACCGGCGCCCTGAAGAACGCTCTCGACCAGGCCTATGTGAACTGGAACAAGAAGCCGTTCGGCGCTGTGGGCTATGGTTCGGTTGGTGGCGCGCGCGCCGTCGAGCACCTGCGCAATATCGGCGTCGAGCTGCAGATGGTTCCGACCCGTTCGGCCGTGCATATCGGTGGTGCCGACTTTGCTGCCGTGCATCCCGGTTTTGGTGGCACCAAGACCATCGCTGACCTCGAAGCCTCGATCGGCAACTCCGCCAATGACATGCTGAACCAGCTGACCTGGTGGGCCAAGGCAACCAAGGCCGCGCGTGACGAAGACGCTGCTGTCGCCCAGGCCGCCGAATAGCCTTACGAAGACCTCCAAACCTTCGTTTACCAGCAGGGGCCGTTCCAGAAGGGACGGCCCCTGTTGCATTGAAACCAATGTGGCGACATGGTGTTGTGTGTGACTGGCGGCGGGTGTATAGCGGCGCCCGCCCTGATCAAGAGAGCACAAGGTTCATGACGCAGACGAACGCTGCCGGCGACACCGCCGGAGTCGATGCGAGCGGCGCCGTACATTCCCATCCTGACAAGCACCTGCCCGTCCTCGTTCTGGGGGCGCTCGGCGTGGTTTATGGGGATATCGGCACGAGCCCGATCTATGCTTTCCGCGAGGCCATGCATATCCGCCCCGGCGCCGCCTCGAGCGCCACCGAAATCCTGGGCCTGCTGTCGCTGATCGTCTGGGCGCTGACCCTGACCGTGGCGGTCAAATACATCTTCTTCGTTACCCGCGCCGACAATAACGGGGAAGGCGGCACGCTGTCGCTGATCGCCCTGGCGCGCAAGACCTTCACCAATCCACCGGCCTGGATTACCGGGCTCGGGGTCGTGGGGGCGGCGCTGTTTTTCGGCGACGCCATTATTACGCCGGCCATGTCGGTGCTGTCAGCCGTCGAGGGCCTGGAAGTGGTGGCGCCTGACCTGACGCGCTTCGTGGTGCCGATCACCATCGTCATCATCATCGGCATCTTTATGGTCCAGCGGTTCGGCACGGCCAAGGTGTCGATTGTTTTTGGGCCGGTCACCGCGATCTGGTTCCTGACGCTGGGCATATCGGGGCTGGTCCATATCGTGGATTATCCTGTGGTGCTGTGGGCGATCAATCCGTTTTTGGGCCTCGAATTCCTCGCCACCCATATCGGCATTTCCTTTGTGGTCATCGGCGCGATTTTCCTGGCCGTTACGGGTGCCGAGGCGCTTTATGTCGACCTCGGCCATTTCGGCCGCAAGCCGATCGTCATCGCCTGGTTCGGCATGGTGTTTCCGTGCCTGCTGCTGAACTATTTCGGGCAGGGGGCCTTCGTGCTCCGTGTCGGCGTCGAAAATGTCGAGAGCCCGTTCTTTGAAATGCAGCCCGAATGGGCGCTGGTGCCCTTTGTGGCACTGGCCACGGCGGCCACCATCATCGCCAGCCAAGCTGTGATTTCGGGCATGTTTAGCCTGGCCCAGCAGGCCATCGCGCTCAACATGCTGCCGCGCATGGTGGTGGAGCACACTTCCGAAACCCAGAGCGGGCAGATCTACATGCCGCAGATTAATGCCATGCTGATGGTCGGCGTGCTGCTGCTGGTGGTGGCGTTCCGCAGCTCGGCCGCCTTGTCGCATGCCTATGGCATTGCCGTGTCGGGCGTGATGATCGTGACGCTGATGCTGCTAGTGGTGGTGATGTGGCGCAACTGGAAGTGGCACCCGCTGGCGGTGATCGGCTTTGGCGTGTTCTTTGCCATGCTCGATGGCGCTTTCTTCGTTGCCAATGCCTCCAAGCTGTTCCAGGGCGGCTGGGTGCCGGCGGTGGTTGCCGCGTTGGTCGCCGTCGTGATGTGGAGCTGGATGGCCGGTCGGCGCCGCCTGTCGGAAAAGACCCGACGCGACGAAGTGCCGTTGCAGTTTTTGGTCGACAATCTCTCCAAGAAGAAGCCCAATACCGTGCCGGGTACGGCGGTGTTTCTCACCAGCGATATCGAAGGCGCGCCGACGGCGCTGCTGCACAGCCTCAAGCACTACAAGGTGCTGCACGAGCAGAACGTCATCCTCACCGTGCGCACCTCGGCCTCGCCGCGCGTGCCTGACGACGAGAAAGTGACCATCGACGCCTATAATGAGCTGTTCAGCCGCGTCGTCGTCACCTTCGGCTATATGGAAACGCCTAATATTCCCAAGGCACTGGTATTGGCCCGCAAGCTGGGCTGGAAGTTCGACATCATGTCGACGTCCTTCTTCTTGTCCCGCCGCTCGCTGAAGCCCGGGCTGAAGAATGGCCTGATCCGCAATCTGCAGGATCGGTTGTTCACCCGGCTGGCGCGCAATGCCAGCGACGCGACAGAATATTTCCATATCCCCACCGGCCGCGTCGTGGAAATCGGTACGCAGGTCGTGCTGTAGTTGACGTCTCTGGATATCGCCATTTGTGGCGCGGGGCCGGCTGGCCTCGCCACTGCGCTTTATATGCGGCGGTTAGGACACAGACCGGTCATCCTCGAGCGGTTCGACGCGCCCAAGCCGCTGGGCTCGGGGCTTATCCTGCAGCCCACGGGCCAGGCCGTATTGCACGATCTCGGATTGCTGGACGCCATAGAGGCGCTCGGCGCACCCATCGAGCGCTTGCATGGCACCGACGCCCGCACCGGCCGGGTGGTGCTCGACGTGCGCTACAATAGCCTGCCGGGTATTGGGCGCGGGCTTGGTATTCACCGCGCAGCGCTGTTCAGCGTGCTGCATGACGCCGTGCTGGCGGCGGGGATTCCCATCCGCACCGGCCATGCCGTTGCTGGCCTGAGCGATCTATCCGATGGACGCCGCGCGGTTATCCTGGCCGAGGAGCAGCGTACCGAGCCATTCGATCTGGTGATCGACTGTCTGGGTGGCGGCTCTCCTTTGAAGCTCCATTCCGCCGGGCAGGGCAAATCGCGCAGCCTGCCATTTGGCGCCATCTGGGGCACTGTCCCTTGGCATGAGCAAGGGTTTGAGGCGACGGCGCTGACGCAGCGCTACCGGGCGGCCAGCGTCATGATCGGCGTCTTGCCCATCGGGCGTTCGAGTGCTGATGGCCCGCCACTGGCGGCTTTCTTCTGGAGTCTCAAGCCAGACGACTACGAAGCGATCCGTCAAAACGGCTTGGCCGCCTGGAAGGCGGAGGTGCTCAGCCACTGGCCGGGCGTGCAAGTCCATCTCGATGCTGTGGACGATTTTGCCGATATGACCCTGGCGCGCTATGCCCACCACACCATGACGGTGCCGGTTGGTGAGGCGCTGGCCTTTGTCGGCGACAGCGCCCATTCGGCCAGCCCGCAATTGGGGCAGGGCGCCAATATGGCGCTGCTCGACGCCCGCGCGCTACACCTGGCGCTGCGTGAGCATCCCGATGATCTGGGCAAGGCGCTGGCGCATTACGCCAAGCTGCGGCGCGGCCATGTCAGGCTTTATCAGGCGCTCAGCGCCATGTTCACGCCGTTCTATCAATCCGATAGCCGCGTGCTGCCGGTGATCCGCGACCTATTCGTGTCGGTGCTGGCGAAAATCCCGCCGGCCCCGCAATTGCTGGCAGCAATTGTCGCGGGGGCGCTGCTCTCGCCGATCAAGAAACTGGAACTGAAGGCACCGCCGCGCGGCTAGCTACTTCACCACGTCCGGGCACACATAGGGCACGCTGGCCAGCGTGAAATGCTGTTCCTGTACGTCGCTGCCCAGCTTGAGGCTGAGTACCAGTTCGGTGGCGGTGACGCTGGAAATATCGGCATTGATGGTCATGCCGTCCTCGTCCCAGCTGATGGCGGTGTCGGACACCTGCTGCCATTTGGAGAGTCGATAGGTTTCCCAGCAGCTGTCGGAGACCAGCGTGCCGTCTTCGAGGAAAATCTGCATCGGGCCGGGGCGCGAGGGATCGTCATCGGTGCGGACCCAGACCTTGTTGAGCAGCGGGTTGGCGGTTTCCCCGGCATCGTCGGTGGCGTCTTCGACGTCCTGGGCATCCTGGCCTGCGGCGGGCAAACTTGCCGCGCCAACGCCCCAAACGCTCAGCAAAGCAATGATCGCAGCTTTGGTATCCATCCGGCACTTCTCCCGTGTCTCACCATGCATCTGGTGATTATCCCCGCGCCCGCCAAGGGAGCGGGGAAAAAACGGCGAATTTAGGTTGGCTGCGTTGCTATTCGGCAATAGCGCTCATCACGCGCTGCCATTCCTTCACGCGCTTGGTCTGGTTGGGCCATAGATCATAATCGGTGATGCCAAGCTTCTGCTGGGCATGCTGGGGCCAATTGGGATCATCGAGCGCGCCGCGCGCCAGGGCGATGAAATCGGTGTGGCCCTTGGCGATCAATGCGTCATCGGCCTTGGGGTCGCCGCCGAGCAGGCCGACGGCCATGACGGGAATGTCGGCGCCGTCGCGCACGGCCTTGGCCAGCGGCACCTGATAGGCGGGGCCGGTCTTGATCGAGGCGCCATCAAAGCCGCCGCTCGAGCAATCGATGGCGTCGACGCCCAGCGCCTTGAGTTCGCGCGCCAGCACGACGCTGTCTTCGGTCTGCCAGCCATCGGGGTGATGATCGCTCACCGACAGGCGCACCAGCAAGGGCTTGTCCATGGGCCAGACGGCGCGCACAGTCTCGGCCACTTCGAGCACCAGCCGCATGCGGTTTTCCCGGCTGCCGCCATAGCGATCGGTGCGCTTATTGGCGAGCGGGGAGAGGAATTGATTGAGCAGATAGCCATGCGCCGCGTGGATTTCGACCGTGTCGAAGCCGGCCTGGTTGGCGCGCACTGCCGCCGCCGCGAAGGCCTCGACGATATGGGCGATGCCCGCTTCGTCCAATTCGGTGGGCTTGGTGAAATTGCGATTTTCGGCATGGATGAGCGGGCTGGGGCCCACCGGGGTCCAGCTCTCGAAACCGATGGCGTGCTTTTCCGCCTCAGTTTCGTCAAAGCCGTTGCGCCACGGCACGGGTGTCGAGGCCTTGCGGCCGGCATGGGCCAGTTGAATGCCCGCCGCTGCGCCCTGGCTCTGGATGAATTGCACGATGCGGGCGAGGGCGGGAATGTGTTCGTCCTTCCACAGGCCCAGATCGCCATAGGAGATACGGCCTTCCGGCACGACGCCAGTCGCTTCCAGGATCACCAGCCCGAAGCCGCCAATGGCAAAGCGTCCCAGATGCACCAGGTGCCAATCGGTGGCAAAGCCATCCTTGGCCGAATATTGGCACATGGGGGCGACGACGGTGCGGTTGCGCAGGGTGACGCCGCGCAGGCTGGCAGGCGAGAAAAGCTGGGGCATAGGGGGCTCGTGGCGGTCAAACAGGGCCGGGAGGCGGCCGCCACAAGCATGCACATTCCCGTATCCATCGGCAAGTGCCGATGGAACATTCACTGAGTCCGGCCTGCAAGGTGGTTTGTGAGCCGCGGTCTGCCGCTCTCCCCCTCGAGGGGGAGGGCTCATCTTGAACTCGCACCACTCACGATGTCATTCCCGCGAAAGCGGGAACCTCTGTTTACTTGGGCTCGCATCCCAGAACGGAGGTTCCCGCTTTCGCGGGAATGACACCGCATTCTTGAACGCGTCCGGAGTGAAACACTGCCCCTCAAGGGGGGAGGGGACTGGATCGGGCTCGCCTAGCGAGCCGTGGCGAAGCTGGATTGCGTGGTCTGCCGGCCGACCAGCCCGGTCATGCGGAGGGCGGCGACGAAGGACAAGGCCGCCACCGCCGCTCCGAGCACGAAGACCGGGACGATGGCGTGGTGAATCTGGTCGGCGGTGACGGCGGTGGCAAAGCCGGCCGAATTGGCGGCCACGCCGGCCAGAGCCGCGCCGATGGCATTGCCGGCCGATTGGGTGGTGGGCAGCAGGGCCGAGGTGCGGTCGCGGTCGGCATCGGTGGCCGATTCCATCAGCGTCAGATTGAGATAGCCGTTGCAGATGCCAAATCCCGCGCCGATCGCCAATTGTGCGATCAGGACGATCGCGATCTGGCTTGTGAGCAGGCCAACCAGCACGCCCAGGAGGCCAAGCGTGATGAGGGCAGGGCCGGTGCGGATCAGCACTTTGCGCGTCTCGCGCTCGCGCACATTGGCCACGGTGATGGCGGAGAGACTCCAGGCCACGGCCATGACCGCACCGATGGCGCCGGCCAGGGTGGGGCCATAGCCCCAGAGTTGCTGCACCAGCAGCACCAGATAGACGGCCGCGGAGGCGCCGGCGATGGGCATGAGCAGCACGACCCAGAAGCCGCTGCCGATGACCGAATTGGGCCAGAAGGCGCCCGTCGGCATCAGGCGGACGCGGCTGCGCCGATCGAGCAGGACCGAGCCAGCGAGCAGCAATGCGGCGCCGACCAGCAATGCCGTTGCGTGCAGCGGCGGGGCGATGCTGGCCAGGGCAACCAGCATGATCCCGCCGCCAATGGTGAGCAGGCGAATGCCGGGAAAGCCGGGGCTTTGGGTATCGGCATCCCTGGATTTGCCGGGTACGACGAACATGACCATCACGGCAAAGATCAGCACCAGCGGCACATTGACCAGGAAGGCGGCGCGCCAGGAGACCAGTTCGGTCAAGAGCCCGGCGCCGAGCGGTCCGCCAAAGGCGGCCACGGCCCAGACCGAGGCCTGGGTGCCGAACACTTTGGGCACGAGGCGGGAGGGGAAGAGTTCGGGGATCAGCGCAAAACAGATTGCCGCGACGATGCCCTCGCCCAGGCCCTGGAACGAGCGGCCGATCAGCACTTCGGTCATGGTGGAGGCATTGGAAGCGATCAGCGTGCCGACGAGGAACACGGCGCTGGGGGCCAGCAAGGCGGTGCGCGAGCCGAGGCGTTGCTTGATCAGCGCGGCGCCGGCGCCACCCATGATGGCAAAGACCAGATAGAGCGTCAGCGCCCAGGAAATCAGTTCGATGCCGCCCAGATGCAACACTGCGGTGGGCAGCGCCGTGCCAGCGAGAAAGGCGTTGAAGGCGAAGAGCGCAACGCCAAGGCACAGAATCAGCGTGACCGTGGCATAGCGCGGCGCAAAGATCTCCGCCCAGCTGCCGCTGCTGGAAGTTTCAGACATATAAGCCTCCCTGGAATAAACAAGTTGGTTCTTGTTATATCTGGCAAATTAAAAAAGCAATTGCTTGTTTTATTGGGCGGTGTCGAAAAACCCGCTCTTGGACGAGGCTAGCACAGGCGGGCGGGAAAAACGGCGGGGCATGTCGATTTGCGGCTGGTTTGCTCGTCGTGTGGTCAAAGCCGGCCATTGTGGCCTGGCTCCCGTGCTCGAATGGAGAAAACCATGTTCGCACGCTTGTTTCGCTCACTTGTCGCGCTGACGGCATTCGCCGCCGTCAATCCAGCCCTTGCTCAAACCTCAGAGGAGACTCCCACCATGCCCACTCCCGTTCAATCAGGCTATGCGCCGGTCAATGGCGTCGAGATTTATTATGAGGTGCACGGGCAGGGTACGCCCATCGTCCTGCTGCATGGCGGGCTGATGTCGGCCAGCAGTTTCGCGCCGATCATTGGGACTCTGACCGAGAACCACCAGGTCATCGGCATCGACCTGCAGGGGCATGGCCATACAGCGCCGTTCGAGCGGCCGATGAGCTTTGAGGCTATGGCCGCCGACGTTGCCGGCGTGATCGAATATCTGAAATTGGATCATCCGGCCGTGCTTGGCTATTCGCTGGGGGCGACGACCGCGCTGCGGCTGGCGCTCGATCGGCCCGAGCTGGTCGGCAAGCTGATCGTTGTGTCCGCGCCCTATGCGTTCGAAGGTTGGCACAGCTATAATGCCGAAGGCATGCGCGCCATGACCGGCGAGATGGCGGCCGGCATGGTGGGCTCGCCGCTCTACAATGCCTATGCCGCTGAACAGCCCGATGCGGAGCAACATTTCCCGATTCTGCTCGACAAGGTGGGCGACATGATGCGCGGGGGTTTTGACTATTCCGCCGAGATTGGCAGTCTCAAAATGCCGACCATGCTGGTTTATAGTGATTGGGACGCCATAAAGACCAGCCACATGGCTCAGTTCTTCGAGCTATTGGGTGGCGGCCAGCATGATGCGGGCTGGGATGGCTCGGGGATGAACCAGAACCGGCTGGCGATCATTCCCGGGCTGACGCATTACACGATGATCTCGCCGCAGCTGGCCGAGATTGCGCTGGGATTTATCGGAGGCGGTGAATAGGCATTTCACCTGCGTGCCGCTCCTCCCCGCTAGGCGCTGTCCATTTTCTGAAGACTACCGGTCAGCACTTTGGTGCGGGGAGGACCGCTATAGGTGCCGTTGAGGCGTTCGAGCAGCATCTGCGTGGCCATGTTGGCTTGCAGGGCCGGTTGCACCCCGGCGCGGGTCAGGTGCGGGCGGATATAGTTCATCTGTGGCTGGTCGCCGTAGACGGCGACGGCAAGGTCTTCCGGGATGCGGATGCCGTGGTCGAACAGGCGGGCGATGCCGCCGAGCGTCATCAGGTGGTTGCCGAAGAATAGTGCCGTGGGCATGGCCTGCTTATGCGTCTCTAGCAGCCAGTCGATGCCTTCAATTCCGGATGGCGCCAGGAATGTCCCTTCCCATTCCAGGATGTCATCCGGCGCTAGCCCGCTATCGAGTAGGCCATTGCGCAGACCGCGGGCGCGGTCCATCGCCTCGCTGAAGAAATGCGGGCCGGTGATCTGCGCAACGCGGCGGTGACCGCGTTCTGCCAGATACTTGCCCATGTCGTAGCATGCGCTCTCATCGTCGACCCGCAGGCTATCGACGGCCTGGTTGGGGAGCTTGCCGATAAAGACCGTGGGGATGTCGATGCTCAACAGGGCGTCGTGCATGCCGTGGAGGGCAAAGTCGCCGATGATCAGGCCATCGACCCGCTTGTTGCGAATTTGCCTGAGATATTCGTAGACATGCTCCTGGCTATGGCCGCCGGGGACATCGGTGTTGAAGATCAGGGTGTCCAGGCCGACCGCCTCCAGGTCGGTCTGCACGGTTTTGACCAGCTCCGGATAGAAGGGGTTGCGGATGTCGGGGATGAGCATGGCGACCATATTGGTGCGGCCGGTCCGCAGGCTCTGCGCCTGCGGATTTGGGAAATAGCCCAGCTCCGCCACGGCCTGCATCACGCGCTCGCGCAGATGCGGGGACACGCGGTCGGCATGATTGAGCACATGCGACACGGTGGTCCGGGACACGCCGGCGCGTTCGGCAACCTTGGAGATCGTTGTCATGGGTTAATTCGCTAGCATCCAAGCGGGCAGTTTGCAAATCGGTTTGTGAATGCATTTGCAAACCGATTTTTTGGTGCTACGGTTTGCTCGTCGGGAAACAATTCCCGGCGGCAGATGGCCAAACTGACATGAGTGCAGTGCCGAATCGCCTTCAGGGAGAACGATGCATGAGCCTATTCGACAGCGCTTAGCCGCGGTTCCGCGAGCTTAATCATTCACGAGTGGCAGCCTCTCCCGACGTTTTTGCGAGCGTCGGTGGCGCCGTCCTTTCACCCATGTGCCAGCGCTTGGCTGGCCCGTGTCCGTCCCCGCTTTGACCTCATTCACTCTGGCAAATTCATGAACGCACCTTTTTCCGGCCTCGACCTCAATCTCGGCAATCTCTACCGCCTATCGGATGCCAGGACCCGCTCGATCTCTCCCGAGAACTTCACCGGGGAGAAGGGCCGCGGCGGCATGGCGACGGAGGGCACCGGCGCCAGCTGCGCGCGTGGCCTGGGGCAGGGCTGGAAGGTTTCGCCATCCATCCGTATCGAGCCCGGTGAAACCCGGCTGCTTGCCGATATCGAAGGTCCGGGCGCCATCCAGCAGATCTGGCTGACCACGGCAAATCTGCGCTGGCGCGACCTTATTCTGCGCATCTACTGGGACGACCAGGAGCATCCCTCCGTCGAGGCGCCGGTGGGCGACTTCTTCTGCTCGGGCTGGAACCGCTTCGCCCAGGTGACGTCGCTGGCGGTCTGCGTCAATCCGGGCCGCGCCTTCAATTGCTACTGGCAGATGCCGTTCCGCCAGCGCGCCCGCATCACGATCGAAAACCGCGATCCTGACGAGCATGGCATCATCTATTACCAGGTGAATTATGCGCTGACCGAGGTGCCTGGGGACGCCGCCTATTTTCATGCGCAGTTCCGCCGCACCAATCCGCTGCCGTTCAAGCAGGACTACACCATTCTCGATGGCGTGCAGGGCAAGGGCCATTATGTGGGCACCTACATAGCCTGGGGCACCAATAATTCGGGCTGGTGGGGCGAAGGCGAGATCAAATTCTTCATGGACGGGGACAAGCAATTCCCCACCATTTGCGGCACCGGTACCGAGGATTATTTCTGCGGCGCCTATAATTTCGACGGCGGCGTGGTCGATGAGACCATGGAGAGCGCCTACCGCGAATTCACCACGCCCTATGCCGGGCTGCCGCAGGTGCTGCGGCCCGATGGCGTCTACCAGAGCCAGATGCGCTTCGGCATGTATCGCTGGCATATCCATGATCCGATCCGCTTCGACACCGACCTGCGGGTCACCATGCAGGCACTAGGCTGGCGCACCGAGAAGAAGGAGCGGCGCTACCTGCCGCTGCAGGACGACATCGCCTCGGTCGCCTTCTGGTACCAGGTGTTGCCCACCGCGCCATTCTCGCAGCTGCCCGACCGCGACTATCTCGAAGTCATCTAGGCCATGAACCTTCTCCGCTACATTGCCGGGCGGCTCGTGGTCTATGTATTGGTGATCGTTTTCGCGCTCACCGTGCTGTTCTTCGTGCCGCGGCTTGGGCCCACCGATCCGGTCGAAGCCATGCTGGCCAAGGTCGCCTCCCAAGGCGCTTATATGGACGCCGCGCAGGTGGACATGCTGCGCCAGTCGCTTGCCGACACGTTCGGGCTCAATGGCTCGCTGCTGGAACAGTATTGGGCCTTCATCAAGCGCATCGTCTTCACCGCCGATTTCGGACCGTCGCTATCGATGTATCCGACCCCGGTGATGGAACTGATCTGGAACGCGCTGCCCTGGACTTTCGGGCTGCTGCTAGTCTCCACGCTGATCGCGTGGGTGCTGGGGAATTTCGTTGGGCTGCTCTCGGGCTGGCGCCCGACCAGCAACAGTTCGCGGGTGATGGAAGGCATTGCGATCTGCCTCTATCCGATCCCCTACTACATCCTGGCGCTCGTGCTCTCGATCCTGTTTTCCTATGTGTGGAAGATCTTTCCGCTGACCACCACCATTCGCGGGGCGCCGTGGAGTTGGGACCTGATCGCCAGCATTGCCTGGAACTCCTTCCTGCCTGCCATGTCCATCGTCATCGTGGTGTTTGGCTGGTGGGTGATCTCGGTGAAGGCGCAGACCACAGCGCTGCGGGAAGAAGAATTCGTGCGCTATGCCCGGCTCAAGGGGCTCAGCGACGGGCGCATTCTCACCCGCTATGTGCTGCCCAATGCCATCCTGCCGCAGATCACGTTCCTGGCGCTGCAGATCGGGCTGATGTTCAACGGATCGCTGATCACCGAGATCCTGTTCGATTATCCGGGCCTGGGCCTGCTGATCTATTCGGCAGTGCTGCAGGGCGACTTCAACCTCCTGATGGGCACGATCAGCCTTTCGGTCATCGCGGTTGCCACGGCGACCATGGTGATCGACCTGATCTACCCGCTCATCGATCCCCGTATCAGGCACAGATAGACCATGCGCAGCTTTTTCACCCATGCGCCATTTCGACTGTATCTCGGCCTCTTTCTTGTCGCCGTGTTCGTGGTCATGGGCGTGATATTGCCCTGGTTCGCACCATCGGACCCCCTGGTCTGGTACACGGCGCCCCGCAACCAGAACCCCAGCGCCGAATATCTGCTGGGCACCACGAGCCTTGGACAGGACGTGTTCTGGCTTTTGACCCATGCGCTGCGCAATTCGCTGCTGCTGGGGCTGATCGTGGCCGGGCTTTCCACCGTCATCGGCGTGTTTCTCGGCCTGGCCGCCGGTTATGCCGGCGGCTGGCTCGACAAGGTGCTGTCGTTCTTCATGGATGCCTTGTTGTGCATTCCCTCGCTGCCGATCCTGATCCTGATGGCGGCGCTGTTCGGCGGGCAATTGGCGCTGCCGATCATCGGGCTCATCCTGGTGCTCTTCAACTGGCCGTATCCGGCACGGCAGGTGCGGGCCGTGGCGCTGACAATGCGCGAGCGCGAGTTCATCAACGTCGCCTGGTTCAGTGGGGAATCCAGTGTCCGCATCCTGGTGCGCCACATCTTCCCCTATATTGCGGGGTGGTCCGCGGCCAATTTCATCAACACCGTGCTGGTGGGTATCTCAACCGAAAGCGCCGTCGCGGTGATCGGGCTCTCCAGCGCCCAGCAGGCGACGCTGGGCACCATGATCTATTGGGCCATCAACTATCAGGCGCTGCTGGCAGGCAAGTTTGTCTGGGTCGGGTCGCCCGTGGTGTCCATCGTCCTCTTGTTCATCGGCCTTTTCCTCGTGTCCTCGGGCCTGTCCATGCAGTCCGCGACCCGGAGGATGAGCGTATGATCAGCATAGACAATGTCACGGTGGGTTACGGCACGTCCGGTTTCGTCACCGCTGTGGACGGGGTGAGCCTCACCATCAATGACAACGAAATCCTGGGCATCGCCGGGGAATCCGGTTCGGGCAAGTCGACGCTCATGCGGGCCGTGTATGGCGACTTTTCTACCGGACTGCGGATCAAGAGCGGCACCGTTCGCGGACGCTTCGAGGATGCGCGGACCGGGCAGGTGATCGACGCGCCCTCGAGTGAATTCGGCAAGCTCTGGTGGGACCAGATCAGCTATATCCCGCAGGGTTCGATGAGCGTGCTCAACCCGCTGATGAAAATCGAGAAACAGGTGATCGACGGGCTGCCCGATCGCGAGCGGCAGGGTGGCCGCAGAGCGCTCAGGCAGCGGATCGTGGATTTCCTGGCCGGCTTCGGGCTTGAGGAAAATGTGCTCAATGCCTATCCGCACCAGCTTTCCGGCGGCATGCGCCAGCGGGTGCTGGTAGCCATCGCCGCCTTCGTCAATCCCCGCCTCATCCTTGCCGACGAGCCCACCACGGCGCTCGACGTTGTGGTGCAAAAGAAGATCCTGCTGATGATGGTCGAAATCCAGCGGCGCCAGCGCAATAGCCTGGTGCTGGTCTCCCATGACATGGGCGTGCATTACCAGATCACCGATCGGCTGGCGATCATGTACAAGGGCAAGATCGTGGAGGCCGGGCCAACGGCCGAGATCTTTGCCAATCCGCAGCACGATTACACCAGGAACCTCATCGCCTCGCTACCGCGCCTGCATGGCAAGCGCTCGGCCGATATGGTGGGAGAGCACGCATGAGCGGCGTTCCCATTCTCGAAGTGGATGGCGTCAGCCGGGAATACCGCAAGGGCGGGCTGTTCTCGGGCAGTGGGTTCAAGGCGGTGGACAATGTGTCCTTCTCCATGCCGGCGGTGCCGCAGGTCTTCTCCATCGTGGGGGAGTCCGGCTCGGGCAAGACGACGCTGGCCCGCATGGTGCTGCGGCTGGTCGAGCCCAGCGCGGGCAGCATTCGCCTGCTTGGCCGCCCGTTGACCGGAAGGCACAAGGATCGCATCGACGACCTCGAATTTCGCCGGCTGGTCCAGCCGATCTTCCAGAACCCCTTCGAGGCATTCAGTGCCTATCTGCCGATCGAGGACTATCTGCGCAGGACGGCGATCAACCTTAAAATCGCCCATAGCAGCGCCGAGGTGGACCAGGTTTGCGACCGTGCGCTGCGTTCGGTCGGGCTGAGCCTCGAGCGCATTCGTGGCAAGTATATCCGCCAGTTTTCCGGCGGCGAGCTGCAGCGCATCAGTGTGGCACGCGCCCTTATTCCGCGGCCAAAGCTGATCGTTGCGGACGAGCCGGTGTCCATGGTCGACGCGTCGCTGCGCATGAGCATTGTCAACCTGTTCCGCCAGATCGTGGAAGAGCAGGGCGTGTCTTTCATCTACATCACGCACGACCTCTCGACCGCCTATTACCTGTCCGACCAGGTCTCGATCATGAATGCCGGCCGGGTGGTGGAGAGCGGCGTGCCGACCGACATCCTGGACCATCCCACGCATAATTATACCCGCGAATTGATGGCCGCGATCCCAACCGTCGAGGAACGCTGGGGCGAGTTCGCTGCTATCGACGCCAAATATCGAACCAACCCGACCGGGCAGGCAGGTGCGCCAATGCACCAAACTGACCGTCACGCTTAACCAAGCAAGAGGAGGAGATCTTGTTGAAAAATTCCCTACGCAACGGCGCCAGAAGCAGACTATTCGCCCTCGGACTCGCGGTGGCCCTCGGCGGCACCATGCTCACCAGTTCGGCCCTGCCGGCCTGGGCGCAGCAGATGACCGATGTGGGCACGCCGCGCGAACAGACGCTCGTCGTGGACATGCTCAATGCCCGCGTTGGCAACCCGACCAACATGAACATGTACCAGCAGGGCGTGACCATCAATCAGGGTTATCACCAGCTGGCCGGTGCGCAGCTCTATGATATCGACACCGCCAAGGGGACGCAGATTCCCGACCTCGCCGCCGAAATGCCGGTGCCCAATGAGGACTTCACCGTGTTCCAGGTGAAGCTGCGCCAGGGCCTGACCTGGAGCGACGGCCAGCCGTTCTCGGCCGACGACGTGGTGTTCACCGACCAGATGATCCGCAATACGTCGGCGCTCGCCTATAGCGCCGCCTATAGCGACCAGATCGCATCGATCACCAAGGTGGACGACAACAGCGTCGAGATCACCACCACGCGGCCAACCCCGCGCCTGTCGGTGGTGTTGGGTTCGGTGATCTATGGGAACTCCTTCCATGTCGTGCCCAAGCACATCTGGGAGAAGCAGGACCCGGCGACATTCCAGAATTTCCCGCCGGTTTCCATCAGTGCCTACAAATATAAGGACCACGACCCCAATGGAACCTGGTTCCTGTGGGAGAAGCGCGAGGACTGGCAGAATTCCGATGTCGGGCAGATCATCGGCGAGCCCAAGGCGCAATATGTGCTGTTCCGCAGCTTCGGCACGGAAGAGCGCCGCGTGCTGGCCATGGCCGCCAATGATATCGACATTCTGACTGACATTTCACCGGAAAGCTTGGATATCCTGCGCGGGCAAAACGACAAGGTGCGCGCCTGGTTCACCGATTTCCCCTATGCCAATCTGGATGACCCATGCGAGCGCGGGATGCATTTTAATACATCCAAGGCGCCATATGACGATGCCAAGACCCGTTGGGCGCTGGCATTGGCGATCAATCTCGAGCAGGCCAGCATCGCCACGTTCTCGGGCATGCTGCGGGCGTCTCCGCTCGCCATTCCGCCGACCACCGTGCTCATGGACACCTACCATCAGCCGATGAGCCAATGGCTCAGCGAGTTCACGCTGGAAGACGGCTACAAGCCGTTCGATGCCGACTATGCCCTGCGTCTGGGCGAGCGGCTGCGCTCGGAGGGGGTGGAGAATATTCCCGGAGACCCCGCGGCACTGCGCGAACTGCTGGGGGTCGGCTGGTGGAAGCACGATCCGGCGCAGGCCACCAAAATGCTCGAGGAGGCCGGCTTTACCAAGAATGGCAACCAGTGGATGAAGCCCGATGGTACCCCGTTCACCATCAACATCCTGGCGCCCGCCGATTTCGAGATTGAGTCACAGCGTCTCGCGTTTGCGGTCGCCAATGAGTGGACCCAGTTCGGCATTCCGGCCCAGGTGCAGCAGATGCAGGCTGGCGCGTTCTTCACCGCGGAGAACACCGGCGATTATGAGGTTGGCTCCTATTGGGGCTCGTCCTGCGCCATCACGCCCGACCTGTTCGTGCGGATGGAAGGCTGGCACAAGGATTATGTCCGCGATAACGGCGTGCCGACATCCTCCAACCAGGGCCGCTATGTCGATGAGGAGCTGAGCACACTGATCGACGGGCTTCGTGCCATGCCGGCCGATGATCCCAAGATCGTCGAGACCGGCACGGAAATTCTCAAGGAGCTGGTGGAAGGCCTGCCGGTGATCGAGATGTTCGGCACTTCCAAGTTCGTGCCGGTCAACGAGACTTATTGGACCAATTATCCTGCCGCGGACAATTACTACGAAGGTCCGTGGTGGTGGTGGAGCAATTTCAAGTTCATTGCCGCCCAGTTGGAGCCGGCTGCGCCCGCCCAGTAAAACGACTTCCAACGGCGGGTGGATGCCCGCCGCTGGACCATCCGCGCTTGAGCCCAAATGTCGCGGGTTTTAAAATTGATAAGCATTGTCATATTAGGTAGAGCCTTCTCATTCAACAGGAGAACGGCTCATGAAATCAGTTTTGCTCGCCGCCCTCGCCGCCACCGTGCTCGCGACATCGGCGGCCGTTGGCCAGGACATTGTGGTTGCGCACGCCCAGGGCGAAACCCGCTTGTCGGGTGTTCCCACCAAGGTATTGGTGCAGGATTGGGCGACCTTCGATAATCTGCACGCCTTGGGCGTGGTTGCTGCCGGCGTGCCCGCTTCGAACGCTCCGCGTTACCTGCAGGAGGCTGTCCCTGCCGACGCGCTGCGGATTGGTTCGCTGTTCGAGCCTGATTTCGAAGGGATCGCTGCCGCCGACGCGGACGTGTATTTCGTTGCGGCCCGTTCGGCCGAGGCCTATGGCACGGCAAAAGACATCCTGCCCACGATCGACATGTCGCTGGCGGACAATGCCGACATTATCGGCGGTATCGAGGGCAACCTCACCAAGCTTGGTGAAATCTTCGGGCTGCAGGACAAGGCCGCAGAACTCAATGAAGCGCTCGATGCCAAGGTTGCCGAGGTGAAGGCTGCCGCTGAAGGCAAGGGCAATGCGCTGGTGCTGGTGACCAATGCCGGCAATCTGGGCGTCTATGGACCCGATAGCCGCGTCGCCTGGATCCACAATCAGCTCGGCATTCCCTCGGCCATGCCCGATGTCGAGGATGGCGACCATGGTGGCGACGGCGTGTCGTTTGAATTCGTGCTCGAGACCAATCCGGATTGGCTATTCGTGGTCGACCGTGATGCGGGTACTGGGGAATCGAGCGGCGCCGCGGCAGCGCTGCTCGACAACGAATTGATCAACCAGACCAAGGCCGCGCAGGCCGGCCACATCATATATCTCGATCCCCAGGCCGCCTATATCACCATGCACGGCTATACCGGCGTGATGCTGATGCTCGATCAAGTGCTCGCCGGCCTCAACGGCTAATTCCCCTGTTCCGCCCGGCCGGCGCATAGCGGGCCGGGCGGTGCACAACATGGAAGGCCGGCCGGTGCGCATGCTCAGCCTCGCCATCGCGGTGACGATCGCGCTCGCTATCGTGAGCCTCTTCATCGGCGTGAGTAATATCTCGCTGCCGGGCTTGCTGTCGGCCAGCCCGGAAGACCGGCCGATGCAGGTGCTACTGATCAGCCGCATTCCGCGGACCCTTGCGATTATCCTGTCGGGCAGCGCCATGGCGGTGGCGGGTCTGGTCATGCAGATGATCGTACGCAACCGGTTCGTCGAGCCCTCGACTGCCGGCACAACCGAGTCGGCGGGCCTGGGCTTTCTTGTGGCCACCCTTGTCGTGCCCGGCTGGCCGTTGATGGGCAAAATGCTGATTGCAGCGGGATTTGCGCTCGCCGGCACGGCCCTGTTCCTGCGCATCCTGCGCGCTGTGCCGTTGCGTGACGTAATGCTGGTGCCGCTGGTCGGCATCATGCTGGGCGGCATCGTTGGCGCTGTGGCCAGCTTCATCGCCTACCGCTTCGAGCTGTTGCCGTCTTTGCTCGCCTGGAACATGGGTGATTTCTCGGGCATTCTGCGCGGGCGTTACGAGCTGCTGTGGATCGGGTTTGGCTGCGCCATCCTCGCCTATATCGCGGCCGATCGCTTTACCGTCGCCGGCATGGGGCGGGACTTCACCACCAATCTTGGCCTCAACTACCAGCGGGTCATGGTATTGGGGCTGGTGATCGTCTCGCTGGTCAGCGCCACCGTGCTGGTCACCGCCGGCTCGATCCCCTTTCTCGGGCTGATCATTCCCAATCTCGTGAGCCTGATGGTTGGCGACAATATGCGCCGAACGGTGCCCTGGGTCGTGGTGATGGGGGCGGGCTTCGTGCTGGCCTGTGACATCCTTGGCCGCATCATACGGTTTCCCTATGAAATCCCGATCAGCGTCGTGGTCGGCGTCATCGGTAGCGCGGTGTTCCTCTATCTGCTGTTGAGGACACGCCGCCATGCCTGAATCCGCCACCACTCCCGTTCCCGCGCCTAGTCTGCGCCGTATCGGCGGGCTGTCCCGTCCGGCCTTCGTGCTGCTGGTCCTTGGCGCGCTGACCCTGATCTCGATTGTTTGCTTCATGGTGCTCGGCGCCAAGGGCAGCTGGAGCTTTGTCATTCCCTTCCGCGGGCGGAAGCTGCTGGCGTTGTGCCTTGTCGCCTATTCGGTGGCGATATCGACGGTGCTGTTCCAGACCGTCACCAATAATCGCATCCTCACCCCCTCAATCATGGGGTTTGATGCGCTCTATGTGTTGCTGACCACGGCGACGGTGTTCTTTCTCGGGGTCGGTGCGCTGACCGGCATTGATCCGCAATTGCGGTTCGGCATCGAGATCGTCGTCATGCTGGTGTTCTCCGGCCTGCTGTTCCGCTGGCTGTTTCTGGGCGAGGAGCGCAATCTGACCCTGTTGGTGCTGGTTGGCATTGTCTTCGGCATCCTGTTCCGCAGCCTCAGCCAGTTCATGCAAAGGATGCTCGATCCGAACGCCTTCCAGGTGTTGCAGGATTCCTTCTTTGCGAGCTTTGCTACTGTCGATACCACGCTGCTGTTCATTGCCAGCGGCATAGTGCTGCTGGCGAGCCTGGTCGCAATGCGGCTGGCACACACTTTCGATGTGCTGGCGCTGGGCCGGTCCCATGCCATCAACCTTGGGATCGATTACCGGCGCACGGTGGTCATCATCCTGATGCTGGTTTCCGTGCTGGTTGCCGTGTCGACGGCGCTGGTCGGGCCGATCACCTTTTTCGGCTTGCTGGTCGCGACACTGGCCCACTCGCTGGTCGGCAATAGCCGCCACCGCTATGTGCTGCCGACGGCGGCGCTGCTGGCTATCACGTGCCTTGTCGGTGGCCAGACCATTCTGGAACGCATCTTCGCCTTCGACACCGCGCTCTCGATCATCATCGAGTTCCTGGGTGGCATCGTTTTCATCATTCTCGTTCTGCGAAGGGCCGCACGATGATCGTCGCCGATGAGGTCACCAAAAAATACGGCAACACCAGCGTCGTCGACGGCGTCTCGCTCACCTTACCCAGGAGCGGCATCACCTCGATCATCGGACCGAACGGGGCCGGCAAATCGACGCTTCTCTCGATGATCAGCCGACTGATGAGCATGGATCGGGGTACCGTGACGGTGGATGGGCTCGATGTCATCACCACTGCGAGCGACGTGCTGGCGCGCAGGCTCTCGATCCTGAGGCAGGACAATCACATGACCGCGCGCCTCACTGTGCGCGACCTGGTGAGTTTCGGCCGCTATCCATACACCAAAGGCCGGCTGACGCATGAGGACAGGACCCATATCGACGCGGCTATCGGCTATCTCAATCTCACCGAACTTTCCGACCGCTTCCTCGACGAGCTGTCGGGCGGCCAGCGCCAGCGCGCCTTCGTTGCCATGGTGCTCTGCCAGGACACCGATTATGTGTTGCTCGATGAGCCGCTCAACAATCTCGATTTGAAGCATGCCGTCAGCATGATGCAGCAGCTGCGCCGCGCCGCTCGCGAGTTGAAGAAGACCATCGTGGTGGTGCTGCACGATATCAATTTCGCCTCGGTCTATTCGGACCACATCGTCTGCATGAAGGACGGTAGGATCGCCCATGAAGGCCCGCCGGAAACCATCATCACCAGCGATGTGCTCACCGCAATCTACCAGACCCCGGTCCGCGTCGAGCTGATCGGGGAGCGCCGTATCGGCATCTATTACGAATAGCGGGCGTCAGCGCACATGCAGGCGATCGACGCTGAAGACGCGGTTCATCACCACCAGCGCCAGGAGCGTTACCAGCATCATGCTGGCCGATACCGCATAGACGGTGGGCTCGAGCACGAAGGTTGCTTCGGCATAGATGCGGACTGGCAGGGTGGTGGTGCGGGCATTGGTGAGGAAGCTGGTGACGGTGACTTCGCCAAAGCTCATCAGGAAGGCCATGATGCCCGAGGCCACGAGGCCCGGCATGAGCCCGGGGATGACGATGAGCACGAAGCGCCTGATGCCATCGGCGCCCAGGCTTTGAGCGGCTTCTTCCTGGGCGCGGTCGAGTTGCTGCACCGAGGCAACCAGCAGGCTGATGCTGAAGGGGATGACCAGCACGACATGCAGGGCCATCAGGCCGACAAAGGTCGGCACGGTGTAGAACAATTGCAGCAGGCGCAGCATGCCGATGCCGATGGCGACGCCGGGCAGCGACAAAGGCAGGGTCCAGAACATGGATAGCGCCGAAATTCCGGGGAAGCGGAAGCGGGTCAGTGCGAAGGCGGCGGGCAGCGAGATGGCGAGGGCAAAACCGGTCGCCGCGAGGGCCAATTGCACCGAAACCACAAAGCTTTCGGTATAGCCGCCTTGGGTGAAGACCAGTTCGTACCAGCGTAGGGTAAAGCCCTTCCAGGCGGCCGACGTGCCCTGGGGTACATTGTTGACGCTCTGGATGCAGACCAGGATCAGCGGGAGGATCAGCAGACCCAGCGCGCAGGCCACGAGCAGGCGCGACACGATCGGCGCGATCAGATCGAGCAGGCGCATGGCCCAGACGGGCAGGGTCAGCGTCGGGCCGCGCGGCTTGAGCGATTGCCAGGGCATCAGCTTGGCAAAGCCCCAGCCCACCAGGGCTGCGAAGGCGAGGCTGGCAAAGGTCATCAGCAGGGCCAGCGCCGAAGCGGTGGGGGAGTTGAGATTGGAAATGGCTTCCTGCCACACCAGCATGCCGGTGGTCCAGACGCGCCCGCCGCCCAGCAATTTGGCAGAGACATAGGCCGTGGTGGCCATGAGGAACACCACGATGATGCCGGCCCGCAAGCCGGGAAAGGCGAGAGGGAACCGTACGGTCCAGAAGGCCATGGTGGGCGAGGCGCCAAGGCTGGTTGCGGCTTCGTAGACGCGGGGGGAAGTGCCTTGCAGCACATCGTAGAGCGCCAGCACGATAAAGGGCATGAACACTTGCGCCAGCGCGATGGCGACCGCGACGTGGTTGTAGAGCATGCCATTGAACGGGCCGATGCCGACGAGGCCCAGCACGCCATTGATCAGCCCATCGGGGGCCAATAGCAGCACGACGCCCAGCGAGCGCACGACGACATTGGTCAGCAGCGGAATGAGAATGACCATGAAGGCCAGAGCCCGCCATTTGGAGGGCACCCGGACCAGCCAGAGCGCCAGCGGAAACCCCAGAATGGCCGAGAGCAGCGTAACGCCTGCCCCCAACAACAGGGTTTCCACCAGTACGCGGACATAAAAGCCATCGCCCAGCACCAATTGGAACTGGGCAAGGCTGGGTGGAAGGAACAGCGGACCGAACGGATCGGCATATTCATGCAGCGAGAGCAGCACCACCACCGCCAAGGGGGCGGCAAAGGCCAGCAGCAGCCACAAGGTAACCGGGGTCGCGAGGATCTGTCCTTTCCAGCGTGCGAGCATCAGCCGGCGATCTCGCGATTGAAGCGGCTGGACCAGGCGGTTTGCTGCTGGGCGACATATTCCCAATCGAAAGCGGGCATGCGGCCGATCTGTTCGGGCGTCAGCAGCTTGTCCTTGAAGTCGTCGGGAATGGCGACATTCTTGACGGTGGGCGAGTAATAGGCCTCGCGCATATAGGCCTGCATGCAGGCTTCGCTGAGATGGAGATTGATCCATTCCTCGGCCAGCACCTGATTGCGGGCGCCTTCGGTGATGCAGGCGACGTTCATGGCCGGGCAGAGGCCTTCGGTGGGGTCGGCGATGACGATGTCGGAATTGACCGTGTCCGACTGCTTGCGCGAGAGCGAGCCGAACTCGATGGTGAGATCGGCAATGTCCTGATCGAACATCTGGAAGGCCTGGTCGGCGCTGGTCTGCAAGGCGGCGAAGGGCTTGAGTTCCTGGATTTTCTGGAAGGCGAGGTCGAGGTTTTTCTCGTCGCCACCCCAGGCCAGCGAGGTCATCAGCAGGCCCGCCGTGCCTTCGGCGCCGGGATAGGTCGGCCAGGCGATGCGGCCTTTCCATTCGTCCTTCCAGATATCCTTCCACGAGGTGATGGGGGCGGAAGCCTTGGAGCCCTTATAGGCAATGGTGACCGGATTGAGCGCCACACCATAACCGCCCAATTTGGCCATGTCATAGAGGTTTTCAAATTGCGGCACCGCGTCGGTGGGGGCCTGCGTCACGCCATCGGCCACGGCCTGGCGGCTTTCGAAAATGTTGAGATAGAGCACGTCAAAGCTGGGGCGGCCGCGCTCGGCATAGGCGCGGGCCCGGCGCTCGCCGGTGCCGCCCAGCACATAGCTGACGGTGCAACCATATTTTTCGACCAGCGGCTTTTCGACATATTCGCGCACGATGCGCTCCTGCACGCCGCCCCAGATGCCCACGACGAGCTCATCGCCGGGGGCAGGCTGGGCAAGGGCGGGCCTGACGAAATGGAAGGGTGCCAGCACGCCGGCGCCCAGCACCAGCTTGCCGAATGTACGGCGGTTCATGCTCATAATGGTCTCCTTGGCTCAGATGAAGGTTACGCTGCCCGGCAGCGCATGAATCCGGCATTGGCTGCCAACGGGCGGCACCGGCGTGTCGGAAGGGGTGATGACGCGGATGCGTCCGGCTGGGGTGTCCACATCGGTCTCGATGGCGTCGCCCAGAAAGGCCGAGGCCGAGACGCGGCCATCGGCCAAAGCGGGGCCGGCGCTTGCCTCGAAGCGCAGCCGGGAGGCGCGAAGCACGGCTTTGGTGGCGCCATCGGGGGCGCCTGAGCAGGTCAGGCCCTGGCCGTGGAAAACGCCATGCATGACCTGGCCGCTGACTACGGCCCGTTCGCCGAGAAAGGCGGCGGTGAATTCATGGCGCGGTGCATCGCAGACTTCGCGCGGTGTGCCCACTTCGACAATGCTGCCGGCATTCATCACCACGACGCGGTCGGCCATGGCGAGGGCTTCGGACTGATCGTGGGTGACAAAGACCGTGGTGATGGAAAGGCGCTGTTGCAGCGCCCGGATTTCGAGGCGCATTTCGGCCCGCAGATGGGCGTCGAGATTGGAGAGCGGCTCATCGAGCAGTAGCACCGAGGGCTCGATCACCAGCGCCCGCGCCAGGGCGACGCGCTGTTGCTGGCCGCCCGAAAGCTGGCTGGGATAGCGGTCGGCGAGCTTTTCGAGGCCGACCAGCGCTAAAGCTGCCGCCGCCTTCTCCTGTCGCAGGGGGCGGGACACACTGCGCATGCGCAGGCCGAAGGCGACATTTTCGAGCACATTGAGATGGGGGAAGAGGGCGTAGGACTGGAACACCATGCCGATATTGCGCCGATGCGCAGGCAGGTTGGTGGCGTCCACATCGCCGATGAAGACGCGGCCGCTGGTGGGCGGGACGAAGCCGGCAATCATGCGCAGGGTCGTGCTCTTGCCGCAGCCGGAAGGGCCGAGCAGCGCCACCAACTCGCCCTGCGCGATCTCGAGCGTAATGTCCTTGGCCGCGACCGTGCCATTGTAGGTCGCCATGAGATTGTCGAGCACGAGGAACGGCTTGGACATGAAGGCAAGTCTCCGAAAGCTCTGGTGTCTAGCCGCTGAAGGCAGTGGCTTGTGTGAGCCGCGCGAGGGGGAAGGCGAGGACTTCGCTGACCACTTGCACCAGCGCCTGGGCCGCCCGCTCCACCGCCATGGCGCCGCGCTCGGCATCGGAAATGGCCGCATTGCCGCTGACGCCGGATGGGTGCAGGTCCTGGGATTGCCAGCCGAAACCCACCGCGCCATCGGGCCGCAGATAGGCGAATTCCTGTTCCATCTGCATGGAAAGCGGGACGAAATCCTCGGCGTGCTGCATTGCCACGAGCTCGGGATGCAGATGCAGCATGACTGACGTTTCGACCTCCCCGCCGTGAATGCCATGCAGCCGCTCGCGGTCGGAAAAGAGGTCCGCCTGTTCGGTGATGTTGAACCAGGAGGTCGCCACGGCGAACATGCCCAGCTTCACCCGCAATTCGCGGCAGACGATTTCCATCACCTGCGGTTGCCCGCCATGGGAATTGAAGAAAATGATCTTGCGGACGCCGGCCCTATGCACGGATTCCCCGATTTCATACCAGGCCCGCGCCAGTGTCTCGTAGGACAGGCTCAGCGTGCCGGGATAGGCGTGATGCTCGTTGGATTTGCCCACGGGCAGCATGGGCAGGACCAGCGCCGGCATGTCGGCGGGCATTAGTTCAACGGCGCGCTCGACGATGCCTGCATTAATCGCCGCGTCGACCCGGACGGGTAGGTGGGGGCCATGCTGCTCGACGGCGGCGATGGGTTGGATGGCGACGACATTGGACATGTCGCGCTGGGCAAAGTCGCGCGTGGTCAGGTCCCACCACCAATGCGAGGGCAAGGTCATTCACTAGCCTGGATGTGTTCTTACGAGAGGTTGTGTCGCCAAACGTGGTGAAAGCGACAAAAGAAAACATATACAAACGCAATTGCGCGTCAAACGCTTTCGTATGTTTACGCAGCAGATTTGGATTTTGGCTAAATTATGGGCAGGATGGTGCGGTATTTGCTCTGGGCGCGTTCAAGAATGCGGTGTTATTCCGGCGCAGGCCGGAATCCATGTCCGTATGATCCCGCAGTCATTGGCGTTGCCGGATGTTTCACAGCATGGATTCCGGCCTGCGCCGGAATGACGCTGTGGGTGGTGTGAGCAAGCAGCCATAAGCAAGCATCCGGCCGCCCTTGCGGCCAGCCGGAGGTGGTCGGTTTGACTGGGCTATGAAGCGATCAAGCGGCGCTGGGGAGGGTGCGGAGTTTGTCCATGAAGCGGGAGACGCGGGCGGCGTCGACGGCTTTCCAGGTGTCGCCATCGACCTTGAAATGGGTGCCGATCACGCAGCCATCGGCGATGGACATGATCTCGGTGACATTGTCGATATTGACCCCGGTATTGGCAAAGAGCGGGGTGTCGGGCATGGCGTCGCGCACGCTGCGCAGGTTGGAGGTTTCGGCCGGCTGGCCAGTGATCGGGCCGGAAACCAGCAGCACATCGGCCAGCGAGGAAAACACCGCGCTCTTGGCGCGCAGCTCGATCGGCCGCCGGTCAAGCGAGTCGGCAAATTCGGCATTGATGTTGAACATCAGCTTGAGATCGTTGCGGCCCAGCTGGCGGCGCAGGCGCAGGGATTTGGCGGCGTTTGGCTCCCACAGGCCCATATCGGAGGCAAAAAGCCCGGTGAAGATTTCGCGGGCGAAGGTGGCTCCGGTCGCCGCGGCAATGGCCACGGTGGCATAGGGGTCCCAAAGGAAATTGACGCCGAAGGGCACGCTCAGCATAGGCTTGACCGCCTGAACCACCGCGGTCATTGCCGCGATGGCTTCGATGGAGCCGGTCAGCTCATAAGGGCGGTCATTTTCATTGCCGAACATGATGGCATCGACACCGCCCGCCTGCAGCTTGTCGATATCGGCAATGACGCCCTCGATCAGTTTGTCGACGCCGCCATCGGCATCGTAAAGCGGGCTGCCGGGCAGGGCGCCGATATGCGCCATGGCGATAACGGTTTTCTGGCGACGATCAAACAAACTCATATTTAGCAGCTCCGGCTAGTTTTGATTGCAGGGATCGCGCCAGAAAACCTTGGGCCTCACGACGCGACGATGACTTGGGTATTGGTATTGGCCAGGGCCTCGGCGATATCGGGCGGCGGCGGCGCGTCGGTGACCAGGATATGCACCTTGTCCAGCGGCACGATGCGCGACAGCGCCCGGCGGCCGAATTTGGATGAATCACACAGCACCACCACGCTGCCCGCATTGCCGATGAAGGCGCGCTTCACCTCGGTATCCTCGGGCGAATAATCGTAGAGCCCGTTGGCATCGAGCCCCGACACGCCGATGAAGACGCGGTCGAGGAAATGGCTCTTGAGATTTTCGATGGCCTGGGGGCCGATGACCGAAAATTCGGGCACGCGGATCTGTCCGCCCAGGATGTAGACCGAGCCATTGCCGTTGGCCATTTGCATGCCGACGCGCAGATTATTGGTGAAGACGCGCAGGTCACGGCGCGGCGCCAATTCGCTGGCCAGTGCCAGAATGGAGGTGCCCACATCGAGCCCCAGTGATTCGTTGGGGCCCACCAGTTTGGCAGCGGCCGCAGCAATCGAGGATTTCTGCTGGGTCTGCCGGCGCATGCGCTGATCGAATGCCGGCTCGTCCTCGTCAAAGCTGGTCGGCGCATGCGGGCCGGGCGCCACGGCGCCGCCATGGGTGCGCGCCAGCACGCCGCGCTTGTCGAGCAGGTCCAGATCGCGGCGCACCGTCATGCCGGACACGCCCAATTCCTCGGACAGCCCGGCAATTGATACAAAGCCGTTGCGCTCGAACGAGGCCATGATGCGCGCCTGCCGCAGGGCGGCCGGTATGCGTTCGGACCGGTTGGGATTGTCCTCCGGGCGCTGGCCTTCTGCCTGTTCCGATGTGTCTCTTGTCATTCCTCTATCCCGCTATGCCTGTTCAGGCGGTTTCCCATTCGCATGTTTGGCGTAGCACAGAGAATTGCGTTATTGAAGGTTGTTTTTTGTTATATAATGTTAGAAAATGCAAGAGTGTTCGCAATGACGCGGATGGCGCAGCGTAGGCAATAGTGAGATTCATGTCGGAGTTTGCAGGAAAGTCCGTCCTCGTGACGGGTGGCGCATCGGGTATCGGGGCCGCAATCGTGCGGACTTTTCACGAGGCGGGCGCCAAGGTGAGCATATTGGATCTCGATGCCGGCAGGGCCGCGGCGCTGGCGCAGCAATTGGGCGACAATGCCTTTTCCGGCGTGATCGACGTACGCAGCCGCGAGTCCGTGCAGGCCGCCTTTGATGCTGTGTTGGCCCAGGCTGGTGGGGTCGATATTGTCTGCGCGAATGCGGGTGTTTCGAGCATGCAGCGCTCGGTTGACCTGACCGATGCCGATTGGGATTTCAACATGGATGTCAACGCCAAGGGCATCTTCCTGACCAACCAGATTGCCTGCCGCTATTTCGTGGCCGAGGGGAAAGCGGGCATTATCGTCAATACCGCCTCGCTGGCCGGCAAGGTCGGCGCGCCGCTTTTGGCGCATTATTCGGCCAGCAAATTTGCCGTGCTTGGCTGGACGCAGGCTTTGGCGCGCGAGCTGGCGCCGCAGAATATCCGCATCAATGCGGTGTGCCCGGGCTTCGTGCGCACCGGCATGCAGGAGCGCGAAATCGTCTGGGAAGGCGAATTGCGCGGCATGACGCCCGAAGCGGTGCGGGCGGACTATGTTGCCCAGACCCCGATGGGGCGGATCGAAGAGCCCGAAGACGTGGCGGTGGTGGTCCGGTTTCTTGCCTCCGACGGGGCGCGTTTCATGACCGGGCAGGGCATTAATGTCACCGGCGGCGTGCGGATGGACTAGGGAAATGATGGCGACGATGGACAATGAGGCGGGGATAGTCTGGCATCCTAGAGCTAGCACACATGTGCGGCGGCTGATTGCCGAGGTCGGCCAGCGCAGTGGCGAATTTCCCGTCGCGCTCGCCAATCACCTGCCCATGGTGCTTGAGGCGATAACGCGGCTTGGCGCTAGTCCGGAGCGGCTTTCCGAATATGCCGCGCATTATATTGCCGCTCATGCCGTGCCGTTTCCGCCGCCCGCGATTGCGCCGTTGAGCGAGGCGAATTGGCGGGGGTATCTCGGCCATCGTGAGCGCGAAACTGATCTAAGGGATTTCTTTACCCAGCGGGTGAGCGAGCTGGGGGGCAGCGAGACCATTGCGCGCTATATGCCCGAACTCGCCGCTGGCGTCGCCGCCAGCGCCACGCACGGGCTGATGCGGCTGGCCTATGCCGTGCTGCGCCGCGACGAGGCCGAAATCGGCATTGCGCTGGGCTATTGGGCCGCCACTTATCTGGCCTTTCCCGCCGTGCCCAAACGCGTGCCTGACGTCACCGAGCCAGCTGAATTGGTGCTGGGCATGGTGGGCCAGCCGAGCTTTGCCAATGTCACGGTCACCTCCACGCTGTTGTGGAAATGGATCGAAGCGATGGGCGAGATTCCGGCGTTTCAGCAGCGGTTGGGGCGGCTGGTTCCGGCTGCGGATGTGCTGACCAAGGTGCGGTCGGCCTCGCTGGTGCTTTATGCCGGGACGATGAGTTTTGAGGCGCTGCATGCGGTCACCGGCAGCCATTGGCTGCGGCTGGTCAGCCCGCATGTGGTGGATGCGCCCGCGCTCGTCGTGCATTTTTGGGAGGTGGTGCTTTCGCTCTATCCCAAGATTGGCATGCCGCCGCTGCCTGATGCGCAATGGCTGGCCGAGCAACGCCAGTTGCCCACGCCGCCGGATAGCGTCATTGGTGCAGCGGCCGTGGCGTCCAATGACGAGCACGACCATAGCCTGGTCTTCTCGGCTCTCGAGGAATTCCGCTTTACCGGCGACCCGCTCTATCGCGTTCTGGCGGCGCGGCGCATGGGGTTGATCGACTAGCGGTAAACTTCCACCGCCGCTCGCCGGAAGCTTGGCCGGCCGCGCTTCCATCCTGCCAGGGCGGGGGCAATTTGGCGCACTGCCGAGACCGCATCGGGCGCATCGAATATCACCATGTCGGCTGGTGCGCCGATGGTCAGTCCATAGGTGCCGCCAAGCATTCTGGCCGCGTCGCTGGTGATCATCCGCACGACCTGATCCATGTCATCGCCCCGGGTCACCTGCGCGACATTGGCGTAGAAATTGGCCATGCGGATCAGCGAGGCATCGCCAAAGGGGGTGAAGGGATTAAGCACATTATTGGTCGCCAGCGATGTGACGACGCCGCGCCGGGCGAGCAGATGCGCCGGTGTCAGGCCCCGTGGCACCAGATGATCGCGATCCCGGCCCAGGAGGAACAAATCGGTCGCGGGGAGTACCGTTACGGCGATACCGGCCGCTGCCAGCGCATCGGCGATTGCGTCGCGTTGTTCGGCCGGAATTGCGGATAATTGCGTGACGTGGCCCAGGGATACCTTGCCCGCAAAGCCACGCTTGCGCGTTTCGGCTATCACCGCCGACAGGTTGCTGCGCTCGGGCGAGAGGTCGAAATCGATGTGAAAATCGACCCGCATGCCGTGCTGTTCGGCCAGATCGAAAATCAGCTCGATATGCCGCGCCGGATCGGGATCGGTGTAGGGGCAACCCCCGACCAGATCCGCACCCTCGCGGCAGGCCATGTCGAGCATGGCCAGCGTTTCCATCTCCTGCGTCAGGCCCTCCTGGGCGAAAGCGCAGATTTCGATATCGATCAGGTGGGCATAGTCGGCCTTGAGGCGACGCAGGGCGCGGAAGGATCGGGTGCCGGCGCGCGGATCGACCTCGACGAAGGTTCGCAGCCGTGTCGTGCCGTGGCCGATCGCCTGTTCGAGCACGACACGCGCCCGGGCGTAGACATCGTCTTCGGTGAACCCGGCTTTGGCAGCAGCGGTCAGCGCCACGGCCTCGGTTAGCGTGCCCTCGCAGATCGGGCAGCGGCCGAGAATGCCGGCTTTGTCGAGATGGATATGGGTTTCGACTAGTCCCGCCGACACATAGCGCCTGCCGGCCGACTCGCTTGGCCCCTCATGCGGCAGGCCCGGCGCCATGGCGGCGATCTTGCCGGCTGCGACGCCGATATCGAGCAGCGGCTGGCCCGGCGCGATATGGCAATCGCGTAGAACGAAATCGAAATTCATGCCGCCGCTTCCGCCTGAAAATATGGCTTCAGCCGCTCATAGAGGTCGCGATAGCGGGCATAGGAATGATCGTAGACGGCGTGATTGGCTGGGTTGGGCATGATCAGGTCGCCCATGCGGGACAGTGCCGACACTTCCGACCAGTCTTTTGCCAGCCCGCAGCCTATGGCCGCGACGAAAGCCGCGCCGAGTGCCGAGCCATAGTGATTGTCCAGCAATTGTACGGGCTCGCCCAGCACATCGGCCATGATCTGCATCCAGACGCGGCTATTGGTGCCACC
The DNA here is from genome assembly GCF_044987315.1 of Devosia sp. ZW T5_3. NCBI lineage: Bacteria > Pseudomonadati > Pseudomonadota > Alphaproteobacteria > Hyphomicrobiales > Devosiaceae > Devosia > Devosia sp. ZW T5_3. The sequence continues at coordinate 158,510 of NZ_JBJDRE010000003.1, read as the reverse complement.
ATCCGAGGCCATGAAGCGGCGCGGCGCATGGCCGATATCGGCCAGTACATCGACATGATGGCGGAAGCCGAAGGCCACCGCCTCGAGCAGCGCCCGCCAGATATGGCCGCGCCCATGCGACAGGCTGAGGCCGACAAAACTGCCGCGCGCCAGCGGATCGTGGATCGGGGTCTTCTCGCCCAGGAAATAGGGCAGGCAGATCAGTCCATCGGAGCCGGCCGGGACGGCGGCGGCGAGGGTGTCGAGGTCTTTGTGCGGGCGTTCGCCTTCGGCGTTTTGGCCGATCAATCCGCCCAGCCAGTTCAGCGCCGAGCCGGACGAGGCCATGCAGCCATTGGGGGCCAGAAGGCCGGGCACGAGGTGATAGTCGAGATAGAGTCGGGCATCGGGCAGGGCGCGGTCGGTGGCCACGACGATATCGCCAGCACCGCCGAATTTGAGCAGCACATCGCCCGCCTGCGTGATCCCGGCGCCAAGGGCGGAAACGATGTGGTCCGCCGCGCCGCCGAATACGGGCAGGCCCATTGGCAATCCCGTCGCCTTGGCGGCCGCGGCCGAGACCGTCCCCATCTGCTCATTCGACACTGTTCGTGGCGGCACGGCGGAGCGCTCGATGCTCGCCAGAGCCACCAGATCGTCGGCGATCAGGCCGCTTGCCAGATCGGTGAAACCTGCCTCTAGCGCCCAGTTTTGTTCTACCGCGCGCACGCCGCTCAGCCGCCAGTTGATATAGTCGTAGGAGCCGAACACGGTGGCGATCCGGGTAAAGACTGCGGGCTCATGCCGGGCGATCCAGCGCAGTTTGGCGGCGACCAATTGCTGGTTGATGCCATTGCCGGTGCGCTGCAGGAACGCTGTTTCGCCGACCTGTTGGCGGAGCTCTTCAACCTCGGTTGAACAGCGGCCGTCGCTTTGCTGGATCGAGGGGCGCAGCAGATTGCCATCGGCATCGAGCAGGATCACTGCGGGCAACATGCCGGTGACGCAGATGCCGGCGATCTCATTGGCCGGCACCGTGCTGGTGACTTCGCGCAGTACTTCAATGGTATTGGTCCACCATTGTTCGGGGTCTTCCTCGGCCCAGCCGGCATGGGGCGACGACAGGGTCACCGGCCGGCTGGCGACGGCGAGCACTTCGCCGGGCAGGCGTGCGGCGATGGCCATGGTGGAGGTCGTGCCGATATCGAGGCCGATAACAATGCTGGGTGTGGTCATCGGCGGGATATCCTGAAGGGAGGGGATTGCATGGCGGTCAGAGGCCAATAGCCGTGCCGTCGCCGCGCGGATCATGCGCGCCGAGGAGGCCATGTTCGTTGATGGCGATCACGCCGGCCTGTCCGGCCAGGGGGCTCAGCGCGGGGAGGGGGCTCAGGCGATGGGCGCGGCGTGCGAGGTCGGCCATTACGGGGGCGCCTACGGCTTCTTCGAGTTTGAGATTGTCGCTGGTGTCGGAAAAGGTCTTGCCCAGCAGGAAGCGCGGCAGGGCCAGCGCCTGGGCGGGGTCGAGGCCGAAATCGATCAGCCCGCTTAGGACCACGGACAGTGTCTGCGGCTGGCCGTCGGCGCCTTGCGTGCCATAGAGCAGGGCGGGTTGGTTGTCTTTCAGCGCCATGCCGGGATTGAGCGTATAGAAGGGCCGCTTGCCGGGCGCGATCACGTTGGGATGCCCGGCTGTGGTAGAGAATGCCGCCCCGCGGTTCTGCCAGATGATGCCGGTGTCGCCGGCAACTACGCCGCTGCCCCAGTCGAAATAGGTGCTCTGGAGCACGCTGACACTGCCGCCTTGCGCGTCGGTCGCGCCGAAATAGACCGTGTCGGCGCTTTGGTAGGGCTCGGGCCAGTCCAGGGCGCAGTCGGGATCGATTGCGGCTGCTTTGTCAGCGAGAGTGCCGCCTGAAAGCCAATGGTCTACCGGTTGGGCGACAAAGTCTGGGTCGGCAATGCCCTTGCGGTCGAGGAAGGCCTGTTTCACGGCCTCGACCAGCAGATGGTAGTGGGCCGCGCTGCTCAGCTGCATTTCGGACAGATTGAAACGCTCGAGCACGCCCATGATCGCCAGCGTGGTCACGCCTTGCGTGGGCGGGGGCGGGGCTAGCAGCTCAAAGCCGCGGTAGTTGAGGCTGATCGGTGCGGCGATTTGGGTGCGTGTTGCTGCCAGATCGGCTGATGTCAGGGGGGAACCGGCCTCGGCCAGTCCCGCGGCAATTCGGGTGGCCAATGGCCCCTCGTAAAAGCCGGCAATGCCGTCGCGGGCCAGTTCGCGCAGGGTTGTGGCCAGTTGCGGCTGGGCGAAGCGTTCTCCCGCGCGGGGCATCCGGCCGGCCGGCGCGAAGATTGCGGCGAAGCCGGGCCAATTGGCATAGTCGCCGGCGCGGAAATTGAGCCAGAAGGCTTGTGATGGGCTGAGGGCGAAGCCGTTTTCGGCAAGGCTGATGGCGTCGGCCAATAGGTCGGGAAGTTGCCCTGAGCCGCCCCAATGTTCGGCCGAATAGTCCAGGGCGGTGCCCCAAGAGTGCACAGCGCAGGCGCTGGTCAGCGCGGCCAATGGGCCACGGGTGGGGATGGGTTGGCCGGCGAAACCGGGATAGTTTGTTGCGGCCGCGCCGATCCCCATCAGGCAGGTGCGGCGGCCGGAACGATCAGCGATGATCCAGACCGCGTCGCCGCCTAACCCGCAGAAGTGTGGGTAGACCACGCTGAGAACAGCGGCCATGGCGATCGCTGCGTCGATGGCTGTGCCACCGGCTGCGAGGACCCTGGCGCCGGCTTGACTGGCGAGGACATGCGGGCTGGTCACCATGCCCGTTTTGGAGCGGGCCAGGCCTCTCACCGGCCCACCAGTACGCCATGGGCGGCGACCACCAGGCCCGCCTTCATCACCATGCGGCGTGCTGGCCGCGTGGCGACTGCCTCGGCGGTTGATCCGGCTGAAATCAAGACGAGATCGGCGGGCTGCCCTTCGGCAATGCCATATTTTGTGACGCCAAGGGCGTGGGCGGCGTGATGGGTCGCCATGTCGAAGGTCAGGGCAATATCGGCATCGGCCAAGAGGCCCTGCCGGTAGCCGATCAGCATGGCGCGTTCCAGCATGTCGCCATTGCCATAGGGCGCCCAGGCGTCGCGGATATTGTCCGATCCGGCAAATATGGTGACGCCGGCTGCATGCAGGCGCTTGACCGGCGGCATGGGCACCGGGCCCGGGCCATTGGTCATGATCGCCACGCCCGCCTCGGCCAGAGCCTCGAGCGTTGGGCCGATGTCGAGCGGTTCGCCCAGGCAGAAGGCGTGGCTGACCGCGACGCGGCCGCCCAATCCGGCGGCTTTGGTTCGTGCGGCGATATCGGTCAGCTCGAACAGGCCCAGCAGGCCGCCATCGTGCAGGTGGATATCGATGCCGGCGTCGTGTTTTTCGGCCAGGCTAAACACCACGTCGAGATGGCCGCTGATATCGCCATCAATCCCGGCTGGATCGAGGCCGCCAATCAGGTTCGCGCCATTGCTCAGCGCTGCGTCGAGCAGGTCGGCCGTGCCGGGGTCGCGCACGATGCCGCTTTGCGGAAAGGCCACGATCTGCAGATCGATCAGTCTGGCATAGCGCTCGCGCAGGGCGAGCAATTGCTCGAGATGGGCGAGGCCGATTTCGGTGTCGATGTCGACATGGCTGCGCACCAGACCCGTGCCGAAGGGCACGATCTGTTCGATCAGTTTTGCGCCGCGTTCGAGCACAGGCAGCGTGACCGAGCGGCGCAGCTGCTTTTCGCGCTCGATCCGCTCGCCGACGCTATCGCCGGGCAGATGCGAGATGAAGGGCAGGCCCAGCAGCGTCTTGTCGAGATGGATATGTCCCTCGACAAAGGAGGGCGCCAGCAATAGCCCGGCGCCCGGCACCAATTCCGCTGTGTCCGCGGTTAGCGTGTTCGGCCCGGCAATTCTGGCGATGCGACCGCCGCTGACCAACACGTCGGCGCGATCGCCGCTGGGTAGCATCACATCGGAAAATAGCGTTGTGCTCATGAGGCGGCCGCGCTGGCTGGGGCGAAATGGACTTTGTCGTAGCGATCGAGGGCGCGGTAGTGCTCCTGGGCGTCGGCCAGGAACAGGCCGCGGGAAATTCCTGCGACGATCTTGGGCACGCCGGATTTGAGGCCGGTTATGCCATTGCAGACCGGGCCGAGGCTGGGGACGGCGCCGTGGTTGAACACGTGGATATTGCCCAGGATGGGCGCGGCGCCCGGCACTTTTTCGGTGAATTCGAAGGCTGGGCCGAGGAAGGGATAGGCCAGAAGGGCGGGGTCTTCTTCGCCGGGTGGGGCGGCGAAGCGATCCTTCCACAGTGCGATTTTGGTCACTAGCCCTGCCAGCTCGGGCCGCCGTGCCAGATCGATGGAATAGCCGGTGCCGAGCAGCAAATGATCGAAGCGGTAGCGCTCGCCACTATCGGCGGTGAGTGTGATGGCGTCGCCATCCAACTGCGCCGCGCCGGTGCTTGTGCCCAGCACGAGGCGGCAATTGGGGAAGCCCATGGCCAGCTCATACATGGCGATGGTTGGCGGCGTTTTGAACGACAGCAGCCGCCGCGCGAAGCGGTAGCGTTGCATATCATCGAGGTCGGAAAAGTGGTTGAGGAAGCCGGGGAAATTGGACCAGTCCAGCACTTCGGTCTGCGGCAGCGCCTGGCTTCGCGCCAGCACGGTAACGCTGCGCGCGCCGGCTTCCAGCGCCGTCACGGCCCAGTCAAAGCCTGAGGCGGCGGCACCGATTACGCCGACATCCTTGCCCGCCAGCGCCGCTGCATCGAAGGCCTCGCCGCTATGAGTCCAGCGCTCGCGCGGCAAGGCGCCGACAATGGCATCGGGGATGTGCAGGCCGCCCGATCCCTCCATGCCGGTTGCCAGCACGACCTTGCGGCAGGTCAGGGTTTCGGCTGCGCCATTGTGGTCAAGCCGCAGGGTGATCAGCCCATCGGGGCCCTCTTCGATGGCCAGCAGCCTTGTGTTATTGCTGACATCGAGCCCGATGACGCGGCGGAACCAGATGAGATAGGCCATCCAGTCCTGCCGGGCGATCATCTCTAGGCTGGTCCAACTCTGCGGGCCATGCACGGCCTCGTGCCAGGCGCGATAGGTGAGCGAGGGCAGGCCCAGATCGGGGCCGGTCAGCGTTTTGGGCGAGCGTAGCGTGCGCATGCGCGCCGTGGTGATCCACGGGCCTTCCTGCCCTTGCGCGGCCGCATCGAGCACCAGCACATTGCCGACGCCCTGCTGCTTGAGCCCAAAGCCGATCGCCAGCCCCGACAGGCCGGCGCCGATGATGACCACATCCCGCACCAACTCGCCCGAGGGCAGTTTGCGCGGCGGCACCCACTGGCGCAGCGGCTTTTCCACCAGCGCCAGGTCGCTGAGCGCGCGGGCTTCCAGCGCCGTCAAGGCTGGGGTGAGACCGGTCATGGCTAAGGGCCTCCTGGACTTGGGTGAGTGGTGCGAGCTTATACCGGAGGGCGCAGCTGTAAAGTGTTTGAATGTGTAATTTTTGAAATCTGGCGGGCGATTGTGATAGGGAATGTTGGATTTTTGGCCGACTTTTCGCGGCAAAATACGAGGGTTTCGCGCGCTTTTGCTGGCCTTCATGCCGGTCAAAATTCATCCGACCAATCGGTGGGCACTAAACAAAACTTCCCGTATAACCGGATAAAATGGCGTTATCTCCAGCGGGCAACACGCTTATCCAAGTCTTGGATCGTCTATTTTTTAGTCACTCTGACACTGCCTTGGGCATACATGTTGTAATAAGTTAGATTTTTGGAAGTTATGTGAAATTCTGTTTGACAGGTTAAAGGGTTTGGATAGGCTCGCCTCCCGTAATCAACCTCCTTGAAGGCAGGGTTCCGATGACCAAGGTTTTTCCCACTTCGCTTCTATGCCGTGCCAGCATTCTCGGTGTTGGGTTTGCGGCGCTCATGGCTTCGACCACGCTGGCGCAGGATAAGTCCCTGGCGGGGGTGACGCTGACGCTCGCCTCCCAGAATGACCAGTTCGGCGCGGTGCTGGCCAAGCTGGCGCCCAAGTTCAAGGAAGACACCGGCGCCGATCTGCGGGTCGAAATCCTCAGCTATGGCGAGCTGCTGACCAAGACGACCGCCGATTTCATCGGCGACACGAAGGGCTATGATCTGGTCACCATGGATATCGTGTGGGCCGGGCAATATGCCGAAAATGGCTATTCGGTCGATCTGACCGATTGGGTCAAGCGCGACGCCGCCGAGATGGACCTGGACGATATCTACCCGGTGCTGCTCGAAGCTTTGGGCCAATATGAAGGGCGCTATGTCGCCTTCCCCTTTGCGGGCTATGCCAACGTGCTGGCCTATCGCAAGGACCTGTTCGAGGCCGCGGGCCTAGCCGTGCCCACCACGACCGAAGATTTTGTGGCCGACGCCAAGGCGCTGACCGATCCGGCCAAGAACCAGTATGGTTTTGTCGCCAATGGGCAGATGGGGCCAGCCGTCGCGCAGGACTGGATGCAGTATAACAGCCAGCTTGGCGGCTCCATCATGGGCGCCGATGGCAAGCCGGCACTCAATTCGGCGGCAAACGTGCATAGCCTTGAGGTCTATAAGGAGCTGTTCGCCGATACTGCCCCTCCTGGCGCCATCGAATATGATTGGGGCGGGCGCGAGGAGAGCTTCCGCCAGGGCCTGGTGGCCATGATGCAGACCTGGTCGGTCGGCGCGCCTGGCTATAGCGACCCTGCCGTTTCCAATGTCGTGGGCAAGGTGGGCATTGCCACAGCGCCCGTCGCGGAAGGGCTTGAGCCCCGCTATGGCGTGGGCGGCTGGGGCATGGCGATCAATGCCGATATCACGCCCTCCCAGCAGGAAGCGGCCTGGACCTTCATCAAGTGGCTGACCAGCAAGACCATCCATAAGGAATTCAATATGGAAGGCGCCGGCTCGTTCATGCGCAAAAGCGAAATGACCGACCCGGACCTGCTGGCCAAGTTCGATTTCCTGCCCGTCATCGCCAAGACCTATGAAAACGGCAATGGCGAATACCGGCCGCGTATCCCGCAATATCCTGAATTGCAGGACCTGCTGGGGACTGCGGTGAACTCGGTGCTGGCTGGGGCGGCAGAGCCGCAGGCGGCGCTGGACGAAGCTCAGGCCAAGGCTGAAGAGCTGTTTTAGTCCCGATCCTCGGCTCCCCGCGTTGATCGCGGGGAGTTCTCGCGACGGCTCGTGGCCGCACCAAATGTGCCAGCAAGGCGGAATTTCTTATGAGCCAGTCCGGTGTGATCGACCAAGAGGATAGTGCCTTGCCGCAGAGCAAGCCTGCTCGCCGCCGATTGCCGTTTTCTGGCTCCTATACCGACAATCGCCGCCTGTTCCTGTTCTGCCTCGGTGCGCCCGCTGTGCTCTATGTGCTGGTGGTTGGGGTATGGCCGCTGGCGCAGGGCGTTTGGTACAGCTTTTTTGACTACAATCTGCTCAAGCCCAACCGCACAAAGTTCGTCGGGCTCGACAATTATTTCGATATCTTTGCCGATCGCTCGGCGCGCCAGGCCATTCTCAACACCTTCCAGTTCACCATTTTCAGCGTCGCCATTCAGCTGGTGCTGGGGTTCGGGCTGGCGCTGCTGCTGTGGCGGGACAGTCGTTTCAATCGGATATGCCTGGCTTTCCTGTTGATCCCGGCCACCATCACGCCGCTCGTGGTGGGCCTGATCTACAAGGCCTTGCTCGGCGCCGATTATGGGCTGATCGGCTATTTCCTGGCCAATGCGGGCATTGGTCCGCGCACCGGGTTGATGACCGATGGCAGCACGGCGCTGTGGACGCTGATCCTGATCGATTGCTGGGAATGGACGCCGCTGATGGCGCTGATCCTGCTGGCCGGCCTCAAATCGCTGCCATCCGACGTGCTTGAAGCGGGGCAGGCTGATGGCGCGACGAGCCTGCAACGGTTCACCATGCTGATCGTGCCGTTGATGCTGCCCTCGATCTTCCTCGCGCTGGTGCTGCGCACCATGGACGCTTTCCGGGTGTTCGACACGGTCTATGTGACGACTGGCGGCGGACCCAATGACGCGACCAACACGCTGATGCTGCTGGCAGTCAAGCAGGGGCTGCAATTCTTCAATGTCGGCTACGCCTCAGCTATCGGCAATGTGACGATCCTGTTCATTGCCATCATGGCGGGGGTGCTGATTTTCTGTGTGCGGCGCGCCGATGTGCGCATCAATGGGCGGTGAAGCGATGAGCAAGATTTCCCAGCGCCACATCATTGCCGAGCGCAGCGCCCTCATTGTCATCACCGTGCTGTTCCTGCTGCCGGTCGCCTGGCTGATCGCCACGGCCTATAAGCCCTCCAACCAGATTTTCAGCGTGCCGCCGCGGCTCGATTTCACCCCGACGCTGGATCAATTCCGCTCGGTCATGTCCTATTTCGATGTGGCTTCGCTCACCCGCTCCTCGCTGATCATCAGCCTCGGCGCGGCTTTTCTCTCGCTGCTGCTGGGCGTGCCGGCCGGTTATGCGCTGGCGCGTTCGCGCTCGCGACTGGCCAATGGCGTGGCCTATTTCTTCCTCGCCATCCGCATGGTGCCGGCCATTGCCGCGCTGATCCCGTTTTACCTGATGATGCGCGATGTGGGCCTGTTGGGTAGCTGGTGGGCCGTGATCATCATCAACACCATGCTCAATTGCGCCTTCGTCACCTGGATGATGTTCTCCTATTTCCGGGCCCTGCCCAAGGACATGGAAGAGGCGGCCATGACCGATGGCTGCACCCAATTCGGCGCCTTTTTCAAGGTTGCCGTGCCGGCGGCGCGCTCGGGCATCATCGCCTGCATCCTGTTCTGCGTCATGTTCTCCTGGAACGACTTTTTATACCCAATGTTCCTGACCAAGCTCGATTCCAAGCCGCTGTCGGTGGCGCTGCTCACCGCTTACGGCACCAAGGACATCACCTGGGGCACGCTGGGCGCGCTGGCGCATTTTTCCACCGTGCCCATCGTGCTCATGGCGCTGTTTCTCAATCGATATTTCGTTCAGGGGGCGACCAATGGCGTTCAATGAGCTGACAAAGCGGGGACTGCCGACATGGCCCAGATAGTATTCGAGCGGGTTTCCAAGACCTATGAAGGCGGCCATTCCGCCGTGAACGAGCTGGATCTGGAAATCGCCGATGGCGAGTTCATGGTGCTGGTCGGCCCCTCGGGCTGCGGCAAATCCACCGCGCTGCGTATGATTGCGGGGCTGGAGGACATTACCGGGGGCCGGTTGATCATCAATGGCGAAGTGGCCAATGAGCTGGCCCCGCGCGACCGTAACATCGCCATGGTGTTCCAGTCCTACGCGCTTTATCCGCATCTGACGGTCGCGGAAAACATCGCCTTCGGTCTCAAGGTGCGGCGTGTCCCGAGGGAAGCGATCGAGGCAAAGGTGCGCGAGACAGCGGCGCTGCTCGAGCTCACCGATTTTCTCAATCGCAAACCGGCCAAGCTATCGGGCGGTCAGCGCCAGCGCGTCGCCATGGGCCGCGCTTTGGTGCGCTCGCCCAATGCCTTTTTGATGGATGAGCCGCTGTCCAATCTCGATGCCCGGCTACGCGGGCAGATGCGGGCCGAAATTGCCAAGCTGCAACGCATGACGGCGGTGACCACGGTCTATGTCACCCATGATCAGGTAGAGGCCATGACCATGGGCCACCGCGTTGCGGTGATGAACAAGGGTCGGTTGCAACAGCTCGACACGCCCCGCCGGCTCTATGACAAGCCGGTCAATCTGTTTGTCGCGAGCTTCATCGGCTCGCCGCCCATCAACTTCCTCAAGGGTACATTGCGCAGCCTCGATGGTGAGCTGGCGGTGCAGACCGGTGCGTTCACCCTACCGGTCGCCGGCAGGGAAGGGATGAGCGTGGGGCAGGCCGTGGTCATCGGCATTCGCCCCGAGGCGTTGCGGCTGGTGCCGCAGATGGCGCCTACCGGTGGGCTCATGGCGCGGGCTGCTTTCGTCGAGGACTTGGGCGCCACGCTGCTGGCTCATCTCGATATTGCCGGTGCCGAAGTGGTGTCTCCCGGCGTGATCGAGCAGGAAGAGGACCTGCATGCCATCCGCCCCCGCCTGCGGGTCGTGCTGGATGGCGGGCTCAATATTATCAGCGGGGAAGCGCTGTCCTTCGCGGTTGATCCGGCTGCCATCCATGTGTTTGACGCCGCATCCGGCATGGCGCTTTGACATGAGCGACTTCTGGCCCGAGATCGCGCCAGCGCGCCGCAGCGCCATGGCGTTGCTGATCATCGATATGCAGGTCGATTTCTGCGCCCCCGGTGGCTGGGTCGATCAGCTGGGCGAAGATGTCAGCAATACGCGCGCCATGATTGCGCCGATTCAGCGCGTGCTTGCTGCCGCGCGCGCGGCTGGGATCACGGTCATCCATACGCGCGAAGGGCATAAGCCGGACTTGTCCGATCTGCCTGCCAACAAGCAATGGCGCACCCGCGTCCATGGCTTGGGCATTGGCGATATGGGTGCCGCTGGCCGTATTCTGGTGCGTGGGGAACCGGGCTGGCAGATCGTGCCGGAGCTGGCGCCGATCGTGGGCGAGTTGATCATCGACAAGCCCGGCAAGTCCTCGTTTTACGCCACGGACCTGGAAGAGCAGTTGCAGGCACGCGGCATAGACCGGCTGGTCATTGTCGGCGTCACCTCCGATTGCTGCGTGCAATCGACGTTCCGCGATGGCTTCGAGCGGGGGCTGGAATGCGTGGTGCTGGAAGATTGCACCGCGGCTGTCGAGACCGCCAACCACGCCGCCGCCATGGATATTCTCAAAGCCTACGGCGGTCGCTGGGGCGGCGTCTCCAATACGGCCGGCTTCACCGCCATGCTCGAGCACGCTGATGCCTGACACGTTTCCAACTATTGCCGCTAATCCCTATGCCTGGCCCTTTGATGGCCAATGGAATGCCGCTGACACCGCACTCCTCCTCCTGGGCTTTCACGAGAGCACTGTCCGTAACGTTGGTGCCCAAAGTGAGCTTGCCGTCGCGATGGGGCTTGCCGATCTGGCCCACAGTCTCGGCATTGCCGTGGTGGTGTCGCAGCGGGGTGCGGAGGCGCTGGTTTCAGACCTTGCTCTGTATCGGTCGAAAGCTGTGCAGCATCGGGGGGACAATGCGTTTTTTGGCACCCAGCTCGAAGCCGATCTGCGCCAGCGCGGCATCCGCAATCTGCTGATCGCGGGTCTGCCGACTGATGGCTTGGTCCACGCCACCCAGCGCAACGCCAATGATATGGGCTTTGAATGCCTGCTGGTTGCCGATGCCAGCAAGGCCACCAGCCCGGCCCGCCACACCGCGCAATTGCGTATGACTACTTTCGGCAACGGGCTGTTCGGCGCGGTAGCCGACAGCGCCGCCATCCATGCCGCGCTGGCTCCTCAGGGGAATTTACACCATGCTTGAGACCAATTGGTCCGCCACTACGGGTAGCCTAGACCTCACCACGCTCAGCGCCGGCTATGCCAGTGGGGCGCTGACGCCGACCCGGGTTATAGCAGTCATTTATGACCGTATCGCCGCGCGTAGCGAGGATCATGTGTGGATCCATCTGGTCGACCGCGCCGACGCCTTGGCCGCCGCAGCGGCGCTGGAGAGCGCGGGCTATGACGGTCGCCCGCTCTGGGGCATTCCGTTTTCTGTCAAGGATTGCAATGACATAGTGGGGCTGCCCACCACCAATGCCCTGCCGGAAGGTGCCTATATTGCGCAGACTAGCGGGCAGGCCATTACGCGGCTGTTCGACGCCGGCGCCATCCTGATCGGCAAGACCAATATGGATCAGTTCGGCATTGGTCTGGTTGGCATGCGTACGCCCTATGGCGCCTGTTCCTCGGTATTCGACGAGGACTTCATTTCCGGCGGTTCCAGCTCCGGCTCGGCCGTTTCTGTCGCGGCGGGGCTGTCGAGTTTTTCCATCGCCAATGACGCCGCCGGGTCGGGCAGGGTGCCCGCAGGCTTTAATAATATCGTGGGCATCAAGCCGACCCCGGGCCTGGTCAGTAATGCCTGTGTCTCGGGCGGCGGGTGCGTCAAGACCATCGAGACCCTGGCGGTGTTCGCGCTGACCGTGGAAGACGGCATGGACGTGCTGCGCCTCATCGCGGGCTACGATCCATCCTATCCATTCTCCAAGCCCGAAGCCGATCTGGTGCCGCTGGTGCCGGCCGCCCCAGCGCCGCATTTCCGCTTTGGTATTCCCAAGGGCGAAGCCTTGAGGTTCTTTGGCGATAGCGAAGCCGAACGGCTTTTTGCCGAGGCGGTCAAACGCCTGAAAACGCTGGGTGGCGAGGCGGTGGAGATTGATTTCGCTCCGTTTGAGGAAACCCAGCGTATCCTTTATGAAGGTCCCTGGATTTCCGAGCGGGCGCTGAGCCTCGACGCGGTGCTGGAACGCCATCGCGACGCCATCCATTCGGTCACGCGGCAGATATTGTCCAATTCCGGCAAGTTCACTGCGCTCGATACGTTTGGCGCGATACATCGCATTGCAGAACTGAAATGCGCTACTCGCCCGATCTGGGATGATATTGCCGTGCTGATGGTGCCGACCACGCCCACCATTTATCGCAAGTCCGAGATTGAAGCCGACCCGATCGCGCTGAATGCCAGGCTGGGCATTTACACCAATTTCGTCAACCTGATGGGGTTGTGCGGCATTGCCGTGCCCAATGGTTTTCGCGCCGATGGCCTGCCGCTGGGTGTGACCTTCCTGGCGCCCGGCTTTGCCGAGGCAAAGGCTGCGGGTGTCGCTGCCGCGTTCCACCGTGCCACCGGCCTGCCGCTTGGTATGTTCGCTAATCCCTATCCGGCACCGAGCGAACCTGAGCTTGGTGCGGATTATCGCGAAATCGCCGTGGTGGGCGCCCATCTTTCCGGCATGCCGCTCAATCATGAATTGCTGGAGCGTGGCGCCATTTTTCGCCGTGCCGCGACGACCAGCGACAAATACCAGCTCTTCGCGCTGGGCACGACGCCGCCAAAACCGGGTCTGGTCCGAACAGCATCCGGCGGCAGCAAGATCGCGGTCGAGGTGTGGGCCTTGCCGCTTGCCGGTTTTGGCGATTTTGTATCCCGTATTCCGGCGCCGCTGGGCGTTGGCAAACTGGAACTGGAGGATGGCAGCCAGATCACCGGCTTCCTCTGCGAAGCGGCCGCTACCATTGGGCAGCCCGACATCAGCGGTTTTGGCGGGTGGGCGGCCTATTGCCACGCCACCAGGCCAGGCTGCTGGCTAACGCTTGCAACAAACTGCTTGCAACGAACCGTACCGTACGGTACGCCTCTCGTCGAAATCGGCTGAACCATCGGCCGCATCGCGTGAGGACTGACCCGTGCCGCTGACCATCAAGGTCAATGAAGAGACATTCACCCCCCGCCAGCAGGCTGTGCTGACGGCGGCGCTGGATTTGCTCGTGGAAAACGGGGACGGGCTGACCATGACCGCGGTGGCGCGGCGCGCCTCGTGCTCCAAGGAAACGCTCTATAAGTGGTTCGGCGATCGCGATGGCCTGCTGACCGCCACAGTGCAGTGGCAGGCGGCCAAGGTGCGCATGCCGCAGGTCGATCGCTCCCATCTCAGCGCCAAGGCGCTGCGGCTGAGCATGGAACAGTTCGCGCGCGATCTGCTTACCGTCATCATCGGCGATGTCTCGGTAACGCTCAACCGCACCGCCATCACCCATGCCGCCCAGGAAAAGGACCGGTTGGGGCTGATCGTGCTCGAAAACGGGCCGATGGGCATTCGCCGGCGGCTCAAGCCCATTCTCGAGGCCGGCAAGGACGCCCGCCTGCTGCGCTTTGCCAATAGCGAAGACGCGTATCGCACGTTTTTCGGCCTTGTCGTCCGCGATGTGCAGATCCGTCTGCTGCTGGGCGACAGCACGCTGACCCAATCTAATATCGAGGCCAATATCGAAGCCGATGTTAAGGCCGCGACTGACCAATTCTTCACCCTGTATGGGGTGGAGGCAACGCATAACAGGGAGTGATCCAATGCGCGTCTATTACGATCGGGATGCCGATCTGAACATCATCAAATCGCGGAAAGTGGCGATTGTCGGTTACGGTTCGCAGGGCCATGCCCATGTGCTGAACCTGCGCGACTCGGGCGTCACCGACGTCGTTGTCGCGCTGCGCCCAGGCTCCCCGTCGGCCAAGAAGGCCGAGGGCGAAGGCCTCAAGGTGATGAGCGTTGCCGACGCGTCCAAGTGGGCCGATGTCATCATGATGCTGACCCCCGATGAGCTGCAGGCTGACATCTACAAGCAGCATATCGAGCCCAATATCCGTGACGGCGCGGCGCTGGCTTTCGCGCATGGCCTGAACGTGCATTTCAACCTGATCGAGCCCAAGTCGACCGTCGACGTGATCATGATCGCGCCCAAGGGCCCGGGCCATACCGTGCGTGGCGAATACCAGAAGGGTGGCGGCGTGCCTTGCCTGATCGCCGTGCATCAGGACGCGTCGGGTAATGCCCATGATATCGCGCTGGCCTATGCATCGGGCGTTGGCGGCGGCCGTTCGGGCGTCATCGAAACCAATTTCCGCGAAGAATGCGAAACCGATCTGTTCGGTGAGCAGGCTGTGCTGTGCGGCGGTCTGGTCGAGCTGATCCGTGCTGGTTTCGAAACCCTGGTCGAAGCCGGTTACGCACCGGAAATGGCCTATTTCGAGTGCCTGCACGAAGTGAAGCTGATCGTCGACCTGATCTACCAGGGCGGCATCGCCAACATGAACTACTCGATCTCGAATACGGCCGAGTGGGGCGAATACGTCACTGGCCCACGCATCATCACCTCGGAAACCAAGGCCGAGATGAAGCGCGTGCTCAATGACATTCAGTCGGGCAAGTTCACCTCCGACTGGATGCAGGAAATCAAGGCTGGCGGTTCGCGCTTCAAGGCGACCCGCCGCCTCGCCGACGAACACCAGATCGAAGAAGTCGGCAGCAAGCTGCGCGACATGATGCCCTGGATCAAGGCCGGCGCCCTGGTCGACAAGGCCAAGAACTAAGCGACAAAGCGGCCGGGGCGACCCGGCCGTTTTTTCTTTCTGCCATGCAGATCGTTCCCGTTTCGCAAATCGATATTCATCTGGTGCCCGGCGCCTGGCCGCTGCCACCCGCTATGCGCGCCGAGGTGCCGGCCTTTTGGCAATCGGCCCTCGACGCCAATCCGCATCTATGGGATGGGCGCATTCTTGGGCTGACGGCGCCAGGCGGCGGGCCGGTCGCGATCCGCGATGGCAAATTGCAGGCAGAGGCGCTTGAGGATGCCTATTCGGCGTTCATGCTTTGGCGCAGCCAGGGCTTTCCCGATATCGGGCTCTGCCACACCTTCGGCTGGGCATTGATCGTGAGCAGCGATAATGCGCTCATTTATGGGGTAATGGGCGGGCAAACTGCCAATGCCGGCCGGATTTATCCGCCGGGCGGCGCGCTTGAGCCGCGCGATGTGCTGCCTGACGGACGCGTCAACGTGCTGCGCTCCATCGAACTTGAGCTGTCCGAGGAAACCGGACTGGCGGCACAGGATGCTGCAGCCGGCATGAGCGTTGCCGTGCTCGACGGGCCGAGGTTGTCGATCGGCCGGGTGTTTCGCTTCGCCGAACCGGCAGCGGATCTGATGGCAAGGATACGTGCAAATCTGAGCGTCCAGGAGCATCGCGAATTGGCCGATGTCATTGCCATCCGTTCGCCTGATGAGGCCGAACGGGCAGGGGCAGTGCCTTATGCGATTGCGGTAGCGCGAGCCTTCGCCGCCGGCCACATAGTTTAGTAGCGAGTCCGCTACTTCTTTGATTCCGCAAACTCGGCTAAAACCAGCCCTGGCTTGGCGAAATGTCGAGTCGGGAGGGCGCGATGAGTTTGCCAGAATTTCCCGTCGAGGGTGGCTGCGTGTGCGGCGCGGTGCGCTATCGGCTCAAGGCGTCGCCGTTGGCGGTTTACAATTGCCATTGCAAGGATTGCCAGCGCAGTACCGGCGGGGCTTTTCAGATGACAATGCCGGTGCGGCGCGGCGATATCGAACTGATCGCCGGAAAGCTCGCGGCCTATGTCGTCACCGCCGACAGCGGTCGCCAGATCGCGCAGATGTCCTGCCCCACCTGCCATACGCGCATCTGGAATGAGCCGCAGGCGGCCATTGAGCTGATCATGGTGCGCGCCGGCACGCTGGACGACATGACCTGGGCAGTGCCGGTCGGCAATGTCTGGGCCGATCGCAAGCAGCCCTGGGTCACCATCGACCCAGCCTTGGTCAATTTCGCCGGCCAGGCCCCCAGCCGCGAACCCCTTTACGCGGCCTGGTCCGCATTGACTGCAAAGAGCCGCTGACATGAGCACTGCCGACGATATCGCGCTGGTCAAGAAGCAGGAAGCCGAACTGGTGCCGCCGGTATTCGACGAGGCCGTGGCCTACGAGATTGGCTCTGCTATTCGAGCCCGTGCGCTGGCCCAAAATCTTAGCCTCGTGGTCGACATCCGCACCTGGGACCGGCAATTGTTCTTCACGGCTACGGCGGGCACCAGTTTTGACAATGCCGAATGGGTGCGGCGGAAGATCAATTCGGTGCGCCGTTTCCAGCGCGCCAGCTACCGGCTGGTGCTGGAGCGGGGCGAGGCACCGTTCCCGCCGCAATCCGGCGCCGACCCGGCTGATTATGTCATTGCCGGCGGTGGTTTTCCGATCCGCGTGACGGGTGCGGGCATTGTTGGGGCGCTCACCATTTCGGGCCTGCCGGGGCGGGACGATCATGGCGTGGCGGTCGATGCGCTGTGCGATCATCTGCGGCTCGACAAGAAAAGCTTCGCTCTGCCCAAGCAATAGGGCGATTTCGGCGCGGATACACTTGACTGTGGCGCGGCTTTGCCGCGAATAGCGGGGCATCGCTTTGGGGTGCCGCGATGAAACTCAATTACCTGCTGCTCGATGTCTTTACGCGCGATCGTCTCAAGGGTAATCCGCTGGCCGTGGTGCTCAAAGCCGATGGCCTGCTCGATGGCGAGATGCAGGCCATCGCCAATGAGTTCAATCTGAGCGAAACCGTGTTTATCCTCAAGCCGCATGCCGAGCGCAATACTGCTGCGGTTCGCATTTTCACGCCCGATATCGAATTGCCCTTTGCCGGCCACCCCACCATTGGCGCCGCCGTGGCGCTAGGGCTGCAAAACAAGGCCAGCGCGATGCGGATCGAGGAGCAGGTGGGCCTGATCACGGCGCTGTTCGAACGTGTCGACAAACGCAGTGGGGAGGCGCGTTTCGCCTTGCCGCGTCTGCCGGAACGGGCCGGGGCGGCGGGTGATATCGGTGACATCGCTGAGGCGCTGGGTATCGCGGTTGACGAAATCGGCTGCGGCAGCCTACGTCCCGCGGTGTTTTCGGCCGGCAATGTGTTTCATCTGGTGCCAGTGCGTGACGCCGAAGTACTCGCGCGCATCCAGCTCAATGAGGGCAAGTGGCGGCAGGCATTTCCGCATGGCCGGCATTCCGCCTATATCTTCACCCACACTCCGGATGAGGCGGACAATGATTTTGCCGCCCGCAAATTCACCTCCGGCTCACCCGAGGATCCCGGCACCGGCTCGGCCGTCGCGGCGTTGATCGGGCTGTTGTCGGAGCATGCCGATTTCGCCACCGGGCAGGCCGATTATGCGCTGCGCCAGGGTCACGAAATGGGTCGCCCCTGCCGCATCACCCTGCAATTGCGCAAGGACAATGGCGTGCTGGTGCATGGCGGCATTGGCGGGCATGCCATTATCGTGGGCGAGGGCGTGCTTGATCTGGGGGAATAAGCTGGCCGAAGAGTAGCTTGGCGTTAACGGCGAACGGAAATCGCGCAAGTCGTCCTTGCATCCACAGCGTGTTTGGCGCATTCTTGATTCAAACAGGACTCTCGTAAATGCAGCGCAAGCGCGCCATTGCAATCGCCATCGAACAAAGCCAGGCCAAGCAGGCCCGCGTTGTCTTGGCTGCAAGCATGCTGCTTCTGCCCGCTGCTCTGCTCCTCCTTCTTATCAGCCCCTGATCACCGGCAGCTCGAAACCGAGCGGGTCGTCAGGGGATAACGCCATCAGCCGAACAGTAAATGTCCGGCCTGCAGAGCCACGACTCTGGGCCGACGATAGGAAAACGAGCAATGACCGCCCCCACGACCGACAGCAATAAAGACCGCGTCTTCATTTTCGACACCACTTTGCGCGACGGCGAACAATCGCCCGGCGCCACGATGACGCTCGAGGAAAAGCTGCAGGTCGCCGAAGCCCTCGACGAGATGGGCGTCGATATTATCGAAGCCGGTTTCCCCATCGCCTCCAATGGCGATTTCGAGGCCGTCGTGGCCGTCGCCAAGCAGGTCAAGCGCGCCACCGTAGCGGGCCTCGCCCGTGCCATCACCGCCGATATCGATCGGGCCGGTGAAGCGGTGCGCCACGCCCAGAAGGGCCGCATCCACACATTCGTCTCCACCTCGCCGATCCATCTGGCCCACCAGATGAAAAAGACCGAGGATGAGGTGATCGAGATCATCGCGCGCACCGTCGCCCAGGCCCGCAATCTGATCGACGATGTCGAGTGGTCGGCCATGGACGCCACCCGCACGCCGCTGGAATTTTTGAAGCGCTGCGTCGAGACGGCCATCAAGGCCGGCGCCACCACGATCAACCTGCCTGACACGGTTGGCTACGCCGTGCCCGACGAGCATGAAAAGATGTTCCGGGACATCATCACGCAGGTGCCCGGCGCGGATAAGGCGATTTTTTCGGCCCATTGCCACAATGATCTGGGGCTGGCCGTCGCCAATTCGCTGGCTGCAGTGCGTGGTGGCGCCCGCCAGGTGGAATGCACCATCAACGGCTTGGGCGAACGCGCCGGCAACGCCGCGCTCGAAGAAATCGTCATGGCGCTGCGCACCCGCGCCGATGTCATGCCCTATCACACCGAGATCGAGACCACCCATCTGGCCCGCGCCAGCCGTATCGTCTCGGCTGCCGCCAATTTCCCGGTGCAGTATAACAAGGCCATCGTGGGCAAGAATGCCTTCGCCCATGAGAGCGGCATCCATCAGGATGGCATGCTCAAGAATGCCGAGACCTATGAAATCATGACGCCCGCCAGCGTCGGCATCAAGGAAACCACCTTGGTGATGGGCAAGCATTCGGGCCGCGCCGCCTTCAAGGACAAGCTGCGTGAGCTGGGCTATGAGCTGGGTGATAATGCCTTCCAGGAAGCCTTTCAGCGCTTCAAGGATCTGGCCGACCGCAAGAAGCATGTCTATGACGCCGATATCGTCGCGCTGGTCGATGACGAAGTCGGCTCGGTCGGCGATCGGATCAAGCTGGTGGATATGCAGGTCATTTCCAAGACCGGCGGCGTGCACAAATGCGATCTGACCCTCTCCATCGATGGCGAGGAATCTTCGGTTAGCTATGAAGGCACCGGTTCGGTCGATGCCATTTTCAACGCCATCAAACAGGCCGTGGGTCAGGAACCGCATCTGGTGCTCTACGCCATCGACGGCGTGACCGGCGGCACCGACGCGCAGGCATCGGCCCATGTGCGTCTCGAGCATAATGGCCGTATCGTCTCGGGCAATGCCGCCGAACCCGACACACTGGTCGCTTCGGCCCGCGCCTATCTCAATGCCTATAACCGCCTGCTGATCGAACGCGGCGCGTCCGCCCAAGGCGCAATGGCTGGGTAACATAAGGATTCGCCGTGCCCGACCCATCGTGGCCGGGGCAGGGAGGAATCAATGGGATATGAGCTGATCGAAGTCCGCGATCCTGCAGATTGGGAGGCGTATCACGCCATCCGCCGGCAGGAATTGTTCGAGGCCAAGGGGCGGTTCGGGATCTATAATCCCGACCATCCCGATGAATATGTGCCGCAGGCCCACCCCTATCTGCTCAAGCTGGATGGCGTGCCCATTGGCACGACACGCCTCGACGTGCGGGAGGATAGCGTCGCCATTTTCCGCATGGTCGCCATCACCGCCTCGGCACAGGGCAGGGGCCATGGCCGAATCATGGGGCAATTGGTTGAGGACCGCGCCAGAGCATTTGGCGCCACCACGCTCTATGTGAACGCTGCTGAGACCGCGCTGGGCTTCTATCACCGCACCGGGTGGGTTGATCACGTGTGGGACCCGGCGGAACTGGTCAGCATCGCTGTCAATGCGACGCAGATGCGTAAGGTGATTTAGCGGTCCGGTGCGCTCTTAGCCGCTTAGTTCCACGGTGTCATTCCCGCGAAAGCGGGAACCTCTGTTGACGATGCAACAAAGCAAACGGAGGTTCCCGCTTTCGCGGGAATGACACCGCGGGGGTGCGATGATGGTGTGTGCGGGGTGGTCCGGTCGGATGCAATGAGCGCGATTAGCTCGTGATCACTCCAACCCCGCCAAAACCTCACCCAGTGCCTGATCCAGCAGCGCCCGATCCGCCTCTGTCCCCGCGCTGATGCGAATACAGCGGTTCAGCCCTGCCACTACTGGCTTGCGGACGAACACACCACGCTGCGCCAAGCCATCCAGAATCGCCTGCGCATAGGCGCCATCGCGCCCGCAATCGACGGCGAGGAAGTTGGTGGCCGTTGGCAGCGGCGTCAGGCCGTGGCGGCGGGCGATAGCGGCCATATCCTCCAGGGAAGCCCGCACCGCCGCCAATGAGCCTTCCAGATGCGCGCTATCGGCCAATGCGGCGATGGCTGCTGCTTGCGCGACATTGCTGATGCCGAAGTGATTGCGGATGCGGTTGAAGGCCGAGATATTGGCGGCCTCGCCCAGCACATAGCCGACGCGGGCGCCGGCTAGCCCATAGGCCTTGGAGAAGGTGCGCATACGCAGCAGGTTGGCGCGGTCGGGATCGAAGGCGGGGAGCGTGCCCGCGGGGGCAAATTCGCCATAGGCCTCGTCCAGCACGATCATGGTGGTGTCGGGCACCGCCGCAATGAAGCGCTCGATGGCGGCGGCGTCCCACCAGGTCCCCATCGGGTTGTCGGGATTGGCGAGATACACCATGGCGGCGCCGGTTTCGCGGGCGGCTCGGGCCAGGGCGTCGATGTCTTCGCGGTCCTCGATATAGGGCACGGTGTGCATCACCGCGCCATAGCCGGCGATGTGATAGTTGAAGGTGGGATAGCCACCCAAGGATGTTACCACCGTCGAGCCGGGCGCTGCGAACAGGCGCACCGCCATGCCCAGAATCGCGTCCACGCCTTCGCCCGGCATGACATTGGCGGCGGCGATGCCCAGATGGGCGGCGATGGCTTCGCGCAGGCCGTGGTTTTCCGGGTCGCCATAATGCCAGCTTTCCCGCGCCGCCGCGCTCATTGCAGCGATCACTGATGGGGCAGGGCCGAACGGGTTTTCATTGGCGCCGATTCGCGCCCGAAGCCTGATGCCGCTGCGCCGCACGATGGTTTCGGGGCCGGTAAACGGCACCGTTTCGGGCAGGGCGGCGGCGATAGAGGCAAGGCTGGGACGCGGCACGGGCGGAATCCGGGTTCGAAATGGCCCCTCATCCTATAACTTGCGTTAGCAGGCGCGACAGGGTGGGGTGGAAAACGGGCGGTTGTGCACAGCGATTAAGTTGCTTGCATCCGATAAGTCCCCGGAAAATCAGGCTCTCTTTCCAGCTTTTCCAAGGATGGCATTTGCATCAAATGCGAGCTTTCCCGGCAATATATGGGAAGGCATAGAGGTCCACCTTCCGGCCTGTGTCAGTTTTCTGACGCTTCGACAAAACTGATTCTTTTCAAGGAGCACCGCATGCCGCCAACCTACGTTCTTGCAAAGGACCATCTTCAGCGTGCCGCGACGATTCTGCAGGGGGCAGATCATCGCTCGCGACAGCTCCGCCACATCATCGAACGGACGATCGGGCTGATGGATGAATTCCGCCCCGAGACGCCCGAGCGTGCCGATAACGTGCTGGACTTTGCGAGCTTCCGGCACCGTCAGGCCGCCCAGAACTGACTATCGCTATCACGGAGGCTGGCGGCAGAAGCCGCCGGCCCCGTCAGCTCCCCGATTGAGTTTCGGGGCTTGGATTGGCCGGATCAGGGGCCACCGTAATGCCACCCGTATCGCCGTCCTTCCTGATCAATTCCCGGTTCAGCGCCAGTTTTGCTTCCTCGGTCAGCGCGTAAAGCGTGGGCAGATAATCCGGTGTCGCCACCCAGGCGCGCAGTTGCAGATTGACCGAGGTGCCGGAAAAACTCTCCACATGCACCAGCGGGGCTGGGTTCACCAGCACGCGCTTGTCGGCGCCGGCAATACGCAGCAGCAGGCGGCGTGAATGGCCGATGTCCACACTGTCGGGAACGCTCACATTAACGTCGAGCCGCCTATTGGGTTCGCGGCTGTGATTGGTGATGGCTGAGGACCACAGTTTCTGATTGGGCGTGAAGATATAGAGCCCGCTCGAGGAGCGGAGCCGAGTGCCGAACAGCCCGATTTCCACCACGACGCCCGCCACGCCATCGCCCTGGATGAATTCGCCGATGGCGATGGGGCGCAGCACGATCAGCATGATGCCCGCGGCGATATTGGCCAGCGTGCCCTGCAGGGCTAGCGCGACAGCCAGGCCCGCCGCGCCCAGCACGGTGATGATCGAGCTATTGGCCACGCCCAGCAGGTTGAGTGCGGTGACCACCGCAAAGATCAGAATGCCGTAGCGCGCGACCTGCGAGAGCAGGGGCGCGAAGTTCTTGTCCACGCCATAGGCGCGCGGCAGGTAAGTTCTTATTGCATTGGCGGCCAGTCGCGACAGGTACCACCCGGCCACCAGGATGGCGATGATGGCCAGCAGGGTTGCCGCATTGGCGCCGAGCCAATTTATCGGAATGAGCAGAACATCATAAAACGTCATGGTTTGCCGGTCTCTGGGGCGGTTGGTCCGCCGTTCTTTCCACAATAGCAAACCAGTGATGGCAGGAAAGTGCGCCTGAGCGCTAGACAGCCCGGAATCCCTTTGCTAGAGAGCAGCCACTTTGGAAGCCCCGGCAGGGGGCGAGTAGCTCAGCTGGTAGAGCAGACGACTCTTAATCGTCGGGTCCACGGTTCGAATCCGTGCTCGCCCACCAAAGTCCTCCTCAAAAGCAACGCCATTATGACAGTGTTCACACACTGGGCCTTGCTTTAAACACGATGAGCTGTCACAAGGGGCAGGCGTTTTCAGCCATTGTTGGCTGCCTGCCGGTTGATCCGGCTCTGGCTCCTTCCTTTCTTGCGAACGTTTTAAACCCATCGGCATGTTGCCTGTGGGCGGCGCTCGCTTGCTGATGCTTCGGGCTATATTAGGACTACACACATGGCCTCGATCAACGGCACTGTTAAATTCTTCAACACCACCAAGGGCTTCGGCTTCATTTCGCCTGACAATGGCGAAAAGGATGCGTTCGTTCACATCTCCGCCGTCGAGCGTTCGGGCCTGCAGGGCCTGTATGAAGGCGACAAGGTGACCTACGAGCTCGAGAGCGGCCGTGACGGCAAGATCTCGGCCTGCAACCTGACCCTGGTTCAGTAAGAAACTACGGAGCGCCGCGACTCGTTCGCCGGCGATCCCAAAAAGGCCGCCTCGGGAAACCGGGGCGGCCTTTTTGTTTTTGCGGGGTAGAGAATTTGGATGGCATCAGTTGAGGGCCCAAGCTGTCACCAAGCTGTCAGTTGACGCATAAAAGCCCCAGCCCGCCTGCGTCTTTCGTTCAATTCGTGGGAAATGCCCTTCCTTCCCCCGCGATAGAGGCCTATAGCGGCGCGACATTTCAGCACTCCCAGGGACCCAGTATGTTCGGCATCGACCCGAGTTTCTTTTCTTCCTTGCTTCAGGTCATCATGATCGACCTCGTGCTGGCCGGGGACAACGCCGTGGTGATCGGCCTTGCTGCGGCCGGTCTTGCCAAAGAGGTGCGCAAGAAAGCCATCCTGATCGGCATCATCGCCGCCACCGTGCTGCGCATCTGTTTCGCGCTGATCACCACGCAGTTGCTGTCGCTGGGCGGCGCCCTGCTGATCGCCGGCGGCGTGCTGCTGCTTTATGTCTGCTGGAAGATGTATCGCGAACTCACCGTGTCCCATGAGGACGAAGAGGAAGCTACCGAAGCGCTCGAGAATGCCGACCTCAATGCCGATGGCACCGTGTCCGGCAAGGCTCCGCGCAAGTCGCTGCGCGATGCGGTCATCCAGATCATCATTGCCGACGTTTCCAT
Source organism: Devosia sp. ZW T5_3 (assembly GCF_044987315.1). NCBI lineage: Bacteria > Pseudomonadati > Pseudomonadota > Alphaproteobacteria > Hyphomicrobiales > Devosiaceae > Devosia > Devosia sp. ZW T5_3. The sequence goes on along the minus strand of NZ_JBJDRE010000003.1, from coordinate 134,244 downwards.
GTCGCTCGACAACGTGCTGGCCGTAGCCGGCGCGGCGCAGCACCATTTCGAAGCGCTGATCTTTGGTTTGGCGCTGTCGGTTGTCATGATGGGCGTCGCCGCTACTTTCATCGCGCGCCTGCTCCATCAATACCGCTGGATTGCCTGGATCGGCCTGCTGATCATCCTCTATGTCGCTGCCAAGATGATCTATGAGGGCGCCGATCAGTGGCTTGGCTATACCCTGCCGCATATCCCGTTCATCTATAACGGCGCCGGCGGCCACTAAAACTGCTTACCGCCCGTGGTAGTCTTTAGTAACCACGGGCGGAACTTTGCGGCATTTGTAGTGATGCAATAGGAAATTGCTCACCTTGGGGCTCTATCTTGCCGCTCAGAAATGTTCTGAGCAGGAAGCTCCGAGATGGCCGCTATCACCGACCGCCTGGTTCATGACGATGCCGACGCGCCGCGCAAGCCGCGCCATGCCGGTGCGACCGCACTTCAGCTCGAGACGCAGATCGTGTCGGGCGAGGAATGGGACCGTACCATCGCCGGGTTCGACGAGGTCTGCCAGGAACAGCTCCACATGTTCGCGCAAACGCGCTGGCCCGCGGTGACGCAGGAGCCGATGCTGTTTCTCGATCGGGGCGAGATCGTCGGCGGCGCGCTGATGATGATCCAGCGCCTGCCGCTGGGCATTGGCGCCATCGCTATTTCCAAGTGGGCTCCCATCGTCAGGCACGGCGCTCGCGCCGATCGCGACATTATTCACGCCGCAATGATCGATGCGCTGGTCGCCGAATACGCCGACAAACGCGGGCAGTTGCTGTCCGTGCTGCCGCGCGCCTCGCTGACCGAAACCAATGAAGATTATGAGCGGCTGATCGCCCGCGGCTTCCAGCGCGGCTCGGTGCTGGGATTTCCCAATCGCTATATCGTCAATCTGCGGCTGGGCGACGCCGAGCAGCGCAAGAGCCTGCACCAGAAATGGCGCTACCATCTCAATAAATCGGAGAAGGAAGGGCTCAGCTTCGAGCATGCCGGGCCTGAGCGGATGAGCGAATTCGACGCGCTCTATACCGCCATGACCGACCGCAAGCAGTTCACCGATCATTCCGCCTATGAAACCGTGCCATCGCTGATGGCGACCGATATCGATGCGCTGCGGCCGGAATTGTTCTTCATCCGCCATGAGGGTGAGCTTGTCGCAGGCGCACTGATCTTCAAGGCGGGCGATCGGGCCGTCTATCTCTATGGCGCGACCAATGACCGGGCGTTGCCGCTGCGCGCGGGTTATTTCATGCATTGGCACATCATCCGCTGGCTGCGCGACAATACCGAGGCCGCCTGGTACGATTTGGGCGGCACCGATGGCTATCAGGGGCTGCATCAATTCAAAAAGGGCATGGTGGGCGAGGCCGGGTTGATCCGCCCGGTGCCGCCGGTGGCCAATTATGCGTCCAATCCGGTGGCTTATCTGTTGGGCACCGGGGCCTTCAACGCACGCGACGCCTATTATCAGCTGCGCCGGGTGGTTGATGCCTGGCGCAATCCCAAGGCCCGCCCCGATCAGCCGCCACACGCCTCCAAAGAAAGCCAGGGATGAGTCTGCACCGGCGTCTGGTCTCCCAATCGACCATCATTTTCGGTGGGCGCCTGTTTGGCGCGGGCATCGTGTTTCTGGTGCAGGCGATGATTGCCCGGCTCTGGGGCGCCGGGCACCTCGGTGATTTCCTCATCATCACGGCCAGCTGCAACCTGATTGCGGTGGCCATGCCGCTGGGCTTTCACACGATCGGCGCCTATTTCGCCGCCGAATACCGCGCCCGCAGCGAGCGCAGGCAGCTTGGCGTGTTCATGCTGCATGCCTATGGCCATATCCTGGTGGCGCTGGTGCTCCTGCTGGTGGCCGGGCAATTCGTGCTGGGGCTGGTGGGGCAGGGCAGCAGCATCGTTGCCCTGCATTATGTGCCGGTGATTCTGCTGGCCTTTAGCGGCGCTACCGTCATGCTCAGCGGTTCGCTGCTGATCGGGCTCAAGCGGCCGTTTTCCGGCTTTTTCGCCGATGGAATTTTCCGCCCGATCATTCTGGTTGCGGCCCTCGTGGGAGCGATGGGCATTGCCAATCGCGACGAAGGTTTCGACCATATGGTGTGGGGCGCCGCTATCGGTTTTGTGGTGATCGCGCTGGTGCAGTTCGGCTTCACGCTGATTGCCTGGAGTGCAGTGCCGGGGCGGGATACGGCGGTGCGCCCGCGCGAAAGCCGCCGCTGGTGGCGTTTTGCGCTGCCCTGGATGCTGATCGCGCTCGCCACCGATTTCTTCTTCGATATCAATCTGCTGCTGCTCAGCCAGATCTTGGGCCGCGAGGAACTGGCGATTTTCGGCGTCTGCACCCGCATTTTTGCGCTGGTGTCGTTCGGCGTGTCGGCGGTCTATGCCGTGTCCATGCCCGACATGTTCGAGAGCGAAGCCAATGCCGACCGCAGCGCCTTCCACCGCAAGGTGGGCGACGCCAATATGGTGGCGACGGCACTGTCGCTGGTGCTGTTCTGCGTCACGGCTTTGGGCGCGCCGATTGCGCTGCAATTTTTCGGTCCGGGTTTCAGTGCAGGCGCCGCGCCGCTGGCCGTGCTGTGCCTGGCGCTGGTGGTGCGCTCGGCAATGGGACCCGCTTCGCTGGTCCTCTCCATCCATGACCGCCCCTATGCGAGCCTGCCGGCTGTAGCGCTGGGGATTGTCGTGCTCTTTGTCGGCAATTGGCTATTGGCGCCGCCATTCGGGCTAATGGGCGCGGCGATTTCCGCTCTCATCGCCATCACCATCTGGTCGCTTGCGCTCTGGGCCATCGCGCTGCGCACCGCCAAGATGGATGTGTCGATCCTGCAATGGTTCCGTGCGCGGCGGGCGGCGGCGCTGCCGGTAGGCTAGACGCCCACCAGCTCGCCGAGCCGCTGCTTCAGCCGACCCAGGCGGCCGACATTGACGCCGCTGTCATAGTCCTCGGACACCTTGGTGTAGGGCTTTTCGATCAGCATGTAATCCTGGCCGAAAATGTGCTTTTCGAGCAGGCAGGTTTCCTTGTAGCCGTAGCGCCGCAACAGCATGCGGGCGACTTCGTTTTCCGGGCGCACGAAGGTAAAGGCCTTGTGGAAGCGGCCATTGTCCCAATGCTCGTCAAAGGCGCGCATGCCGAACATGCCCAGCTTGGAATTGCGGTGGCTGGGGAATACCCAGCTCCAATAGCGGAAGATCGAGCCGCATTCGGGTCCCGAGATCATGGCGCCGCCAGCCACTCCGTCCGTATCCATGATCATGACATGCCAGGGGTCGATCGCCATGACATTGCGCAGGAAGGCCTTGTTGAGCCGCCCCATTTCGTGGGCCTTGAAGCGTTCGCTGTAATATTGGGACGATGCAATCACGTCCATCAATTCGCGATAGACCATGTCGATATCGGCAATAGTGGCGGCACGGATAGTCATCTCGGCCATGATGAGCCCTCCCTCTGCGGTCGCGATACTAACAAACAGCCCTGTGTGCACAAAGCATCGTAGCTTGAGGCAGTTAATGGGCGGTGGCAGCGCCATGTACGAAGTTGCACGGTGATGGGCTTGCCCGACGCAGGAGCGGTCTTTAGAACGGAGCCGGGAGAGATAAGGGAGGATGACTATGAGCGAGCAGCTCGTATTCCAGCCAAGTGCGGCTGCGATCGCACGCACCCACGTAACCAGCGCTCAATATGATGAGATGTATGCCCGCTCGATCAGCGACCCCAATGGGTTCTGGGCCGAGCAGGCGCAGCGGCTCGACTGGATCAAGTCCCCGACCATCATCAAGAATACCAGCTTTGCCTATCCCGATGTGTCGATCAAATGGTTCGAAGACGGGGTGCTCAATGTGTCGGCCAATTGCCTTGACCGGCACCTGGCGACCCGGGGCGACCAGACGGCCATCGTGTGGGAAGGCGACACGCCCGGCACCGATGGCAAGGCGACCTATCGTGAGCTGTACGAGCGCGTCTGCCGCTTTGCCAATGTGCTGAAAGCCCATGGCGTCAAGAAGGGCGATCGCGTTACCATTTACATGCCTATGGTCATCGACACCGCCGTGGCCATGCTGGCCTGCACCCGTATCGGCGCCGTCCATTCGGTGATTTTCGGCGGCTTCTCGCCCGATTCCATTGCCGGCCGCGTGGCCGATTGTGGCTCCAAGATCATCCTCACCGCCGATGAAGGCCGTCGCGGCGGCAAGACCATCCCGCTGAAGAAGAATGTCGATGAAGCCCTGACCAAGGTGCAGGGCGTCGAGACCGTCATCGTCGTCAAGGTCACCGGCAATCCGGTTGCCATGAGCGAAGGTCGCGATGTCTGGTACGAGGATGCGGCTTCCAAGGTCGGCGCCGAGTGCCCGCCCGAGCCGATGAATGCGGAAGATCCGCTGTTCATCCTTTACACCTCCGGCTCCACCGGCAAGCCAAAGGGAGTGCTGCACACTACGGGCGGCTATCTCGTTTATGGCGCGCTGACGCACGAGCTCAGCTTCGATTATCGCGATGGCGAAGTCTATTGGTGTACGGCCGATGTGGGCTGGATCACTGGCCACACCTATATCGTCTATGGTCCGCTGGCCAATGGCGCCACCACGCTGATGTTTGAGGGCATTCCGAGCTATCCCGATGCGTCGCGCTTCTGGCAGGTGGTGGAAAAGCACAAGGTCAATATCTTCCACACCGCGCCCACCGCCATCCGCGCGCTGATGGGTGCGGGCCATGAATTCGCCGACAAATACGACATGCCTTCGCTGCGCCTGCTGGGCACGGTGGGTGAGCCGATCAATCCCGAAGCCTGGCTCTGGTATCACAAGCACGTCGGCAAGGAGCGCTGCGGCATTGTCGATTGCTGGTGGCAGACCGAAACCGGCGGCCACATGATTGCGCCATTCCCCGGCGCCATTCCCACCAAGCCGGGTTCGGCCACCAAGCCGTTTTTCGGCGTGCAGCCGGTCGTGCTGTCGCCGGAGGGACGGCTGCAGGAGCAGACCAAGGCCGAAGGCGTGCTGGCGATTGCCGATAGCTGGCCGGGCCAGATGCGCAGTGTCTATGGCGATCACCAGCGCTTCATCGACACCTATTTCACCCAGTACAAGGGCTATTACTTCACCGGCGACGGCTGCCGCCGCGATGAGGACGGCTATTATTGGATCACCGGGCGTGTCGATGACGTGCTCAACGTCTCCGGCCATCGCCTGGGCACGGCTGAGGTCGAAAGTGCGCTGGTGGCGCATCCCAAGGTCAGCGAAGCCGCGGTGGTTGGTTATCCGCACGACGTCAAGGGGCAGGGCATCTATTGCTATGTCACCCTAATGGCCGGCGAGGCTAGCGACGACGCCCTCAAGGTCGAGCTGCGCAATTGGGTCCGCAAGGAAATCGGCCCCATCGCCACGCCTGACCTGATCCAATGGGCGCCGGGCCTGCCCAAGACCCGTTCTGGCAAAATCATGCGCCGTATCCTGCGCAAGGTCGCCGAAAACGACTTCGGTTCGCTGGGGGACACTTCGACGCTGGCTGATCCGGCCGTGGTGGATGATCTGATCGCCAACCGGCAGAACCGATAGTAGCGCTGTCGCCAAAAACGAACGCGGACGGAGACCCCAAGATCTCCGCCCGCTAAAGGCGTCAGCTTCATCGGCCGAAAGGTTGAAAAACGGCCTATGCTCCAAGTCGCCTGTAGCATCTATGCCATTGATGCTTATGAATTGGCATACCTCAAATGACGTATGCGTGCGAATAGTGCGGCCGTCATTGTTTCGGCGGTTTTTTCCGGTGACCCTGTCGCCGCGATTCTCCGAAAGCTGGATTTCCCCGTGACCGTTCTTCCCCACCTGCTGCTCGCCGCCTCCTTGTTCGCGGCCGTGCCGGCTAACGCCGCGACCCTCGAGCAGATGGCCGGGCAGATGATCGTCGTCGGTTTTCAGGGCAATGACGTCGATGACGCCAGTGTTGCGGCGCTGCGCGAAGAACTGGCCGCGAGCGAATTGGGCGGGGTGATGTTCCTCAAGACCAATGTCAAAGACCTCGCCACCGTCACCGCGATGAACCAGGCGTTTCGCGCAGCCTCGCCTGAGCTGCTGCCCTTCATCACCGTCGATCAGGAGGGTGGCGCCGTCGAGCGGCTGGATAGCGATGTGGGCTTCAAGGAAATTCCCAGCGCCGCCAGCATTGCGGCCAGAAATTCCCCCGAGGCTGCCGAGAAGATTTACGCCGGCATGGCCGCTTCCCTTGCAGGGCTTGGTTTCACCGTCAATTTCGGCCCGGTGGCCGATATCAACTTGAACCCTAACAATCCGGTCATCGCCAAATTCGGCCGCTCATATAGCGCTGATGCGGCAAAGGTAGTCGCCTATGACGAGGCCTTCATCACTGCCCATCACGCGGCGGGCCTGCTGACCTCGCTCAAGCATTTCCCCGGCCATGGCTCGTCCACCGCCGATAGCCATGAAGGCTTTGTCGATATCACCAGCACCTGGAAACCCGAGGAGCTCGACCCCTATCGCGAACTTCTGGCCAAGGGCGACGTCGATTTCGTCATGGTGGGACATCTCTATCACGCCGATTATTCCGATGCCGGTGCGCAGGTGCCCGCCTCGCTCTCCCCGCAATGGATCACCGGCGTGCTGCGCGACGAACTGGGCTTTGATGGCGTGGTGATCAGCGACGACCTCGAAATGGGCGCCATCCGCCAGCATTTTGACCTCAAACAGACCGTCACCATGGCGGTGCGCGCCGGCATGGACGTGTTGCTGTTTTCCAATACCGCCAAATACCGGCCGGGCCTGGCCGACGAAATCCGCGCCATCCTTGTGGCCGAGGCCGAGGCGGATCCGGCCTTTGCGGCGCGGATCGAGCAGAGCTATCAGCGAATCGTCGCCCTCAAAGCCCGCATCCACTAACCGCAACTGCGGCCAAAACCCGCAGCCATGGGGCTTTCCCCAGCCAAAACGGGCTAAGTGTTTCCTCGGGAGCCATCCCCAGATAAACTGCGCGTCGCTGTCCTCCCCTGGATAGCGTGTGCAGGAGACTTTGCTTGATGGCGGACGAGCGCGAGACCCGACAAGTCCGGGCCATGTTCATTTCGGACGTGCATCTGGGCATGAAGCCGATCCGGGTCGGCCAGCTCATCGAATTTCTGCGCGCGCACGACGCCGAGACCATCTACCTGGTCGGCGATATCGTGGATGGCTGGCGCCTCGCCAAGGCCTGGCACTGGCCCAATGAATATAACATCCTGGTCAACCTGCTGCTCGAAAAGGCCAATGCGGGCACCCGCGTCGTCTACCTGCCGGGCAATCACGACGAGTTCCTGCGCGAATATCTGGGCACCTATTTCGGCGAGGTCGAATTCGTCGATCGCACCGTCCACACCACCGCCACCGGCAAGACATATCTCGTCATCCACGGCGACCAGTTTGACGTCGTGGTGATGAATGCCAAATGGCTCGCCCATGTTGGCGACTGGGCCTATAACGCGGCCCTGCGCGTCAATATCGCCATCAATTGGGTGCGCCGGCGACTCGGCCTGCAATATTGGTCCTTGAGCGCCTGGGCCAAGCAAAAGGTCAAAAATGCCGTCTCGGTGATCGGGCGATTCGAGGAAGCTCTGGTCCACGAAGCCAAGGAATCCGGGGTTGACGGGGTCATCTGCGGGCACATTCATTTTGCTGACATGCATGACAGGCTAGGTATCCACTACATCAACACTGGTGATTGGGTGGAAAGTTGCACGGCGATAGTCGAGACAACGGACGGCAATTTCGAGTTGATCAAGTGGACCGAGATGATGGCGGGCGAGCCCCGCCGCTTCCGCCTCCGCAAGGCGGATCGCTCCGTCGCCTCCTGATCGTTACCGACGCCTGGCACCCGCAAATCAATGGCGTGGTGCGCACATTAGATACGCTGGGCCGCGAACTCGCCGCCCGCAATATTGAGGTCCGCTACCTCACCCCCGAGCGGTTCTGGACCGTGCCGGTCCCCACCTATGCCGAAATCCGGCTTTCGCTCGCCACCCAAGGCGCCGTTGCCGCCTTCATCGATGGCGTGGCGCCCGACTGCATCCATATCGCCACCGAAGGCCCGCTGGGCTGGCAGGCCCGGCAATATTGCCTTGACCGAGGCCTGGTCTTCACCACCAGCTTCCACACCCGCTTTCCCGAATATTTAGCCGCCCGCGTGCCGGTATCGCCTGAACTCGGCTATGGCTATCTGCGCTGGTTCCATTGGCCGGCAGCGCGCACCATGGTGCCGACGCCATCGCTGATGGTGGAACTGGCCGGCCATGGCCTGGGGCATCTGGCGCTCTGGTCGCGAGGGGTCGATCTCTCCCGCTTCAGTCCCGGCCCCAAGACCTGGTTCACCGATCTGCCCGGCCCGCATCTGCTCTATGTCGGGCGGGTCGCGGCGGAAAAGAACATCACCGCGTTTCTTGATCTCGACGTGCCCGGCACCAAGATCGTAGTGGGTGATGGCCCCGACCTGCCGGCGCTGACCCGCCGTTATCCCGATGTGCAATTCCTCGGCTATCGCTTTGGCGACGAATTGGCCGAAATCTATCGCAGCGCCGATGTTTTCGTCTTCCCCAGCCGCACCGACACGTTTGGCAATGTGGTCATCGAAGCCCTCGCCTCCGGCGTTCCGGTGGCCGCCTATCCCGTCACCGGCCCGCGCGACATCCTCACCGACCCCATGGCGGGGGCGCTCGACGAAGACCTGGGCGCTGCCGTGCGCCGCGCCCTCACGCTCACCCGCGCCGACGCGCGGGCCCATGGCTGCCGTTTCACTGTTCCGGCCAGCGTCGATCAATTCCTGTCGCATCTGCAATTGGCCCGGCAGGCCGTCCCGATGGCCGCCGTGGGCTGATCGTTGCTTGCGTCGAACACACTTGCGGCGCATTGTTCGGCAGATTGATTTTATGTGATTTCCCCGGAGCCAGTCTGCGATGGGTTCGCCTTTGGCAGCGCGCCTTCGTTCGCCCGCTGTCCGTACCAGTATTTTCTACGCGACCCTGTTTACCTCGGGCGCGGTGTCCAATCCGTTCCTGCCGATCTGGCTCAGCGAGCGCGGCATCGGCACCGGCGAAATCGGCGTCATCAATGCCGCGCCGATCTTTGCGATGATCGTCATCAACATGATTGTGGGGCGCCTCGCCGACCGGGCCAGCGACTGGCGCACTGTCATCGTCATCGGCTCCATCATCGCCGCCATCCCGCCGATCTTCCTGCTGTTCAAGGATGATTATGTCTCCATCCTGATCATCTGGACGCTGCTGATCGTGCCGTTCCAGGCCATCGCCCCGGTGGTCGATGCCGCCGCCTATCGCATGACGCGCCGCACTGGCATGGATTTCGGCGCCATCCGCGTCTGGGGCACAATCGGCTTCGTTGCGGTGACGCTGGTGGCCGGCGTGGTGCTCGACCGCATGGGCGCAGGAGCCTTCGTGCCGCTGCTCATCGCGGTCAGCCTCATCCGCGCGCTGGTGTCGCTCGGCCTGCCGCTGTTCCGCTCGCCCGACGAATATTCGCGCCCCATGCATCCCATCGATGCGCCGATCAACCCGCTGATCGCCATTCGCCTGGGCCAGCTCTGGCGGCCATGGTTCCTGATGACGCTGATCGGCGCGGCGCTGCTGCATGGCAGCCACATGATGCAGATGGGCTTTGGCGCACTGATCTGGGCCGAGGAGGGGATACCCGGCTGGGTCATCGGCATATTGTGGGCGGTGGCACCTACCGCCGAAATCCTCGCCATGGTCTATTTCGAGCGCATCACCAAGCGCTTCGCCGCCCGCCATCTGATCCTGCTAGGCTGCATTTGCGGCGCGTTACGCTGGTGGGGCTTTGCGCTCGAGCCCGATATCTGGGTGCTGGTGCTGTTGCAGACGCTGCATCTGGCCACGGTGGGCCTTACCTTCCTCGGCATCACCAATTTCATCGCCAATTGGACCAGCGAGGATATCGCTGCCGAAGCGCAGAGCTTTTTCGTGATGATCCGCCAGGTGGTGACCGTGGTGGCCCTGCTGGGCTTCGGCATCCTCGCCGGTACGATGGGGGCGGGGGCGTTTTACGTCGCAGCCGTCCTGAGTGCCATCGGTGCGGTCATGGTGGTGGTGTCGCTGGTGTTGATGAATCCGAAGCGCGAGAATGCGCAGGTGGTGATTTGAGGGGGTACTCCAATCCCTTCGCCACGCATCCCGTCACCGGAATGTCGCACCGGCAATTGTAACGATTGCAACGTCACAAATCCCCTTGCCTTCGCCACAAAGCCAAGCGAACAAAGGTGCCGGGCGCTGATTTGCCCGGGGTTCACTTTTCATGGCATCCGTTCTGTCGCGCTGGGCCTCGCCCGAGCTGCGCGCTTCGATTTTTCATTTCACCGTCTATCTGCCTGGTGCCGTCAGCAGTGTTTATCTGGCGATCTGGCTGGCCGAGCATGGCATTCCCGCCGAGCAGATCGGTGTCATCAATGCCCTGCCGGTCCTGCTGCTGCTGGGCATCAACATGCTGGTCGGGCGGCTAGCCGATCGGGCCAGCGACTGGCGTTCGACCATCCTGATCGTTTCCCTACTCAGCGGCGCGGCACCGATCGGGCTGTTCTTCGTCCATGAATTCTGGGGCATCGTGCTGGTCTGGCTGCTCTGCACCATCCCTGGCGGGCTGGTGCCGCCGCTGACCGACGCGGCGACGTTGCGCCTGGCGCAGCGCACCGGCACCGATTTCGGCAGCATGCGCGCCTGGGGCACCATCGGCTATGTGATCGGCACGGCCTTGGTGGGTCTCGCCGTCACCGCCTATGGCACGGCCGCTTTCGTGCCGCTGTTCTTCGCCGTTTCGGTGGGCCGGGCGATCATCGGCTTCACCCTGCCGCGCTTCCGGGCGCCTGCGCCGGTCGCGACCCTGGCCGATGCCAATCCGGAAAAGCCGCGTCTGTCTTCCGCCCTCAAGCTCTGGTTCGTATTGCCCATTCTAGGCTTCGCGCTGGTCAATTCCAATAATGCGGTGGTGGGTGGCTTCGGCGCGCTGATCTGGCACGACAATGGCATTCCCGATTATTTCATCGGCCCCTTGCTTGCCACTGCTGCCGCTGCCGAAGCCATTCTGATGGTCATGTGGCGGCGCTTTGGCGGGCGCGTCAGTGCGCGCAACATGATCCTGGTGGCCTGCGCGGCCTCCTTGCTGCGCTTCTTCATCATGGCGTTCAATCCGCCCGTCGCCGTGCTGTTCGTCACCCAGACGCTGCATGCCTTCAGCTTTGGCATGGGTTATTTCGGCGTGGTGCATTTCATCGCCAATTGGACCAGCGAGGACATTGCCGCCGAGGCGCAGGGCTTTGCCACCATGCTGCAACAGGGCGCCGCCTTCGTGTCGCTGATGCTGTTCGGTGTTCTGGTCAGCCATCTCGGCGCTGGCGCATTCTTTGCGTCCGCGCTGTTTGCGCTGCTGGGCATGGGGTGTGTGTTGTGGTCGCTGAAGCTCAAACCACCCAAGGATGCGTGAGGGCACGGCCTCGTGGTTCGACAGGCTCACCATGAGGTCTACTTTGAGATCGCCAGCTAACCCGTAGACCTCATCCTGAGCTTGTCGAAGGACGAGGTCGTGGCATTGAACCTCTGTTTCCTTCTTCCTCACAGCCGCACAAACAAAAAGGCCCCGGTTTCCCGGGGCATTTTTAGTTCTATCCACCTAAGCCTTAGCTCAAGCGGCCGCTCGCATGGGCCAGGGTCGTGTAGACCTTGCCGCGATCGCTCAGCAGATATTCGCGCGTTTCGGCGGCGGGGCGGGGGCCGGCGGCGGCGCGTTTCAGCAGCTGCTCGAACTCGCTCATATAGGCCTGCGCGGTGCGGGCGAAGTCGGGTTCGCGCTGCAGCTTCTTGCGCACGTCGTCATAGGTGCCCTGGCCGGTCAGCGTATAGATGCGGCGCGAGAACACGTTGGATTCCCCGGCCTGGTAGCGGGCCCAGGCTTCGGCCAGCGCGGCGTCGTCGATGGCCCGGGCGATCTCGTCGGTCAGGCCGGACAGACCGGCCTGCGGCTGGGTGCTGGCCTGCTTGGCCGTGGCATTGCGCAACACGTCGCGGAGCCAGCCGCCTTCGCCCTGCGGGGCGGCATCGGCTTCCACCGCTGCCTGGGCGTCCACATCGCGCTGCGGCGCTGCGGCACGGGCAGGTTCGGGCTGACGCACGGGTTCAGGCTGGCGCACGGGCTCGGTGGTGCGGATCGGGTCGACCAGCGTCTGGCGTGGCGGTTCGCGATAGGTTTCGCGCGGGGCTTGGTAGGCTGGTGTCTCCTGGCGCGGTTCGGTGCGCGGGGCAGGGCGCTGCGGCGGGCGGCGGTCGTTGAGATCGAGCGTTGCCGGCTGGCTGCGCACGATGGCATTGAGTTCGCTCAGCGCCTCGATCTGCTCGGCCACGACACGGCGCATGGCAGCGGCGCTGGCGCGCGTTTCCTCGGGCAGCTCGTTGACGCCGCGGGCCAGTTCGGCGCGGGTGGCTTCAAGCTCGCTGCCGACTTCCTTGGCCGTCTGGCGCATGGCGCGGGCAGTGTCGTTGAAGCGCTGGGTGGCTTCTTCCATCGCCTTCTGCATTTCGGCGATCATCTGCTGTTGGGCCTGCTGCAGGGCCGCATTGGCGCGGCGGCCTTCGGCGTCGGCACTGTCGCGGAAATTGCCGAGACGGGAGCTGACTTCGCCCGAAGTTTCGTCCAGCGCCTGGCGGAAGGTGCCGGTGGTCTGGTCGATGGCGTTGCGCAGTTGGCCGGTATTGGAGGCAATCGCCCCACGAACCGAAGCGGTCGAATCCGCAATGGTGTCGGCCAGCGTGCTGGTCGTCGTGGTCAGCACGTCGGTGACATTGCCGGCCGTGGAGGCCAGCACATCGCTGACGCGGTTGGCATTTTCTTCCAGTGCGTTGTTGACCTGGCTGGTCTGATCGCTGAGCGCCAGGCGCACCGAGGAGGCGGTCTGGTTGAGAGCATTGGCGGCCGCTTCGGCAGCGCGCTGCACGGCGCCATCCACCTGGGCGGCATTGCTCGACAGGGTCGAGGTGAACCGCTGGTTGGTCTGGTACAGCGCGTCGTTGACATCGGCCGTCGAAGACTGGATGGCCTCGGTAATGGTTGCGGTGGTAGCTTCCAGCGTTTCGGCAACCGAGCCGGTGGTGGCCTGCAGGGCCTCGTCCATGGCGCGGCGGGCGCCGATCAGGCGGCGTTCCGTGTCATTGACCGTATCGGCGATCGACTGCGCGAACATGCGCATGCGGCCATCGATATCGTCGGCGCGGCTGGCAAAGCTCTGCGCCAGGGCATCCATGGCGCCGCGGCGATCCTCGAGCGTAATGAGCGCGGTTTCGCTGGTCGAGCTGAGCTCGTGCGACACCTGCTGCATATTGGCTGCTTCCGCATCGAGCCGGCCGAGCACGGTCGAGAATTCGTCGACCATGGAGCGGATGGTGGATTGCAGCGCGCCAACATGCTGGCTGACCATGACGCCGGCCTGTTCGGTCTGCCCGATGGCATCGCGAATGGTGTTGGAATAGGTCGAGGTCTGCTGGGCGACTGATGTCTCGAGATTGGCCAGGTTGGCCGTCGAGGCATCGAGCACCCGCTGCAGCAGCAGGTTCGAGTCATTGAGCTTGCCGAGCGCGGCGGTGACATCGGTGAGGATGCGTGAGGTCGAGACGGCCATGATGGCCTCGGCTTCCTTGGCATTCTCGCCCAGGGCGTCGCGCAGCAGGTTGCCATGGCTGAGCAGGGCGTTCTGCAACTGGTCGGAGCGATCGCTGACCAGAGCCGCGAAGGCATTGGTATGCTCTTCGACCGAGCGGTTGATGTCGGTGAGGCGGGTTTCGATGGACCCCACGGCGTCGGGCGCCTTGACCGTTAGCAATTGGTCGATATTGCCCGCAGCAGCGCGGATCAGGTCGAGCACGTTGCGCACCGCGCCGTCCATGCGGTCGGCGGTGGCGGTGACGTCGGTGGCGATATTTTCCGTCGCTGCCGTGATGCGGGTGGCGATGGTTTCCTCGATCCGGTCGGCGCCGGCTTCGAGATCCGCCATGGACTGGGTGATCGAGGTATTGATGGAGGCGTTGAGCGCGGCCAGCCGTTCGGCCGTGATGTCGGCACGGGCGGTGATAGCCTCGGGCAGGGTGCCCAGGCGCTGGTCGACCATGTCGGTAATGGCGCGGCGCGCCGAATTGACGCCGCTCTCGATGAGGTCGGCGGCCTTGCGGGCGCTTTCGCCCACAGTGGCGCTGGCTGCGTCGATGCGGGCGGAAACGCCATGCTCGGCGTCCGAAATGCGCGAGATGGCGCTGTCGAGGCCCGTGCCCAGATGCGTGTTCACCTCGGCCACCTTCTCGGCGATCATGTCCGACATGGTGGTGACGCGCTCGTTCATCGTCTCGGTGACATTGTGCAGCGAGGTTTCGATCTTGGTGCGGGCTTCCTCGCCCTGCAACGCGATGGCGTCGGCCAGCTCGCTGGTGCGCAGGCCGATGGTTTCGCCCATCGAGGCAGTGTGCGTTTCCAGCGTGTCGCTGAGCGCCTGGGTGCGCTGATTGAGGGCTTCGCTGAGCGCCAGGGTGCGGGTGCCCACGGCCTGCGCCAGCTGCTGGGTGCCGCTGTCGAGCGTGGTGCGCAGTTGTGCCGAGCGTTCGTCCAGCGCGCCAGTCAGCGTGGTGGTGTGATCGGCCAACTGGCTGGTCAGCGTTTCGGTGCGCTCGCTCAGCTGAGTGGCCAGCAATTCGGTGCGTTCATCGAGCTGGCTGGCAAGGTTCCCGGTGCGGGATTCGATTTCCAGCGCCAGCGCAGAGGTGCGTTCCGACAGCGTATCGGCCAGCCGCGTCGTGCGGCCAGAGATCGCCTGGTCGAATTCGGAGGTGCCGGCCGAAAGGGCGTCGCCCAGTTCCTGGCTGCGCACGCGGATGGCTTCGCTCATATCGGTGGCGCGGGTGCTGAGCGTTTCGTCCAGTTCGAGCACACGGGTTTCGATGGCGCTGGTGATTTCGCCGGCGCGGCTGCTCAGAATGCCGTCGAGCTTCTGGGTGCGGCCATCGAGGGTTTCGGCGAGCTGGCTGACATGGCCTTCGAGCGAAGCCGCGAGGGCCTGGCTGCGGCTGCCAATGTCTTCGGAAATGGCGCGGGCCTTGGCGCCCAGCACTTCGCCCAGTTCGCGGGTCTTTTCGCTGATGGCGCTGTCAAAGCGGCCGGATTCTTCGTTGAGCGCCATTTCCAGCACATTGGCGCGGGCGGCAAAGCTGGTGCCCTGCGCTTCAAGGCGCGCGATCAGGCTGTCGCCCTTGTCGCCGATAACGCCATCGAGCGTGCCCAGGCGGGTATCGAGAATGGCGGCGATTTCGGTCAGCCGGGCATCGAACTGGCTGAGCGAATCCTGGCCGGCGGAGGAGAGGGTGATGCGGGCGCGATCGGAGGTATCGTCCAGCGCGCCGTTGATTTCGATCAGCGCCGATTGCAGGCGGCTATCCATGGCGTTGAGCTGGATGGAGACCGATTCGTCGAGCTGGCGGGTGAGGGCATTGAGCAGCACCTCGGCTTCGCGCGAGCGGCCAGTAATGTCGTCGGCGATCTTCTGGCCGATCAGGTCCAGCGCGCCGGTCACTTCATGGCCGCGGTCGCGCAATTGGCCGAGCAGGGAGGTGCTGCCATCGCTGAGCAGGCCCGAAATGGTGGTGGTGCGTTCGTCGAGCGCGGTGGCGAGACGACCGGTGGTTTCGTCCAGCGTTTCGGACAGGCGGCCGGTCGTGCCGTCGAGCAGGTTGGCGAGCTTTTCGGCGCGAGCGTCGAAGGCCGACGCCAGGTTGCCGGTGCGGCTGTCCATCGCCTCGGCGATGCGGCCGCTGGTGCCTTCGAGCAGGCCGGCCAGGTTCGCCGTGCGGTCTTCGAAGCTGCCGGCGATGGCGCCAGTGCGTTCCTCGATCAGGCGGGTGCGCTCGTCCATGGCGGCGGCAATGGTCGAGGCATGGCCATCAAGGGCATCGGTCAGCGCGGCAATGCGGCCTTCAACGCCCGCATTGAGCGTGCCGGCACGCTCGTCGAGGGCGCCGGTCATGGCGGCGGTCTTGTCGTCAAAGGTCAGCGACAGACGGCCCGCGCTATCGTCGAGCGCCGAGATGAAATCGGTGGTGCGATTATCGACCAGCGAGACGAAATTCTCGGTCCGCTCGCCAAAGGCGTTGGTTAGCGTATTGCCGGCGGTTTCGAGCGCGCGCGTCAGGTTGCCGCCGCTTTCCACGATCGTGCCGGAGATGCGCTGGCTGATCATGTCGAGGTCGAACACCAGGCCCGTGTGGCTCTCGGTGATGGCTTCGCGCACGCGCTCGGTATTGGTGAGCACGCTTTCGCGCTGGCTGGCCAATTCGGCGATCAGCGCACGCATGCGCGATTCATTGTCCGAATAGGTGCGTTCGAGCGCGGTGACCTCGTTGTGGATCATCACTTCGAGCTCGCCGGCGCGCGACAAAGCGCGTTCCAGCCCGTCGCCCAGCGCATTGACTTCGCGGCGCACGGCCTGCCCCACCGAAGCGACCTTGTCGGCGGCGGTGACTTCGGGTTCGGCGAGGCGAATGGCGGCCTGGGTGATCGAGGACGCTGCGTTGCGCAGGTCCTGGGCACGGCGGAACAGGGTGGCGACGCCGAAAAAGCCCAGCACGGGCAGGATCATGATGGCGGCGAGCGCAATGAAATCAATGCTGCTGGCAAACTGCCCGAAATTGCTGAGCTGGCTGCCGTAGCGCAGATAGCCGGCGGCGCCCGTAGCCACCAGCCAGATGATCGAGAGTGCCAGCGCTACCCAGGTGGGAGCCGAGGATGAACGGCTCTGCAGGGTATACAGCAGCTTGGAGGTGGGGAAGCGATCGTCATTGGCCACGGCGCCGGCCTGCTGGGCGATCTTGTCGGCGGCGCGCAGGCGCTCGGACCGCGCAGGATTGGCCGCGCGCTTTTCCGGGGCCTTTTCCGGCGTGCTGTCGAGATTGAAGACCGAGTCCTTGAGGGCGTCTTCAACGGCAGAAAAAGCCAGGGCGGCGGGATCGTTTGGGGGTGTCGAATTCTGCGCCATACTCTTTACTACTCTCGCGTCGACTTCACAGCGATCGGGCGGCAAACTGGCGGTGTGTTAACCCCCAACCCGTTTCCGGGCCGATGGTCAAATGGAAACAATTCGATGCAAATGCCGCGCATTATTTCCGCACCACCGCCGCCGCGCGCTGGTTCAAAATCCATACATACATTCAATTTTACTCAAACCGAACGCTTTCTTACCCAAAGGTTAATTTTTTGGGGAGAACGAGGGCCATCAAAAACGGCAAAGAACGGCGAAGATGTGGCTTAATCGCCTGTTCATCCGGGGCTTCTAAGCTTGTTCAGCGGTTTTGTCCCTGTGGGCTGCGTCGCCGCTTTTGTTAAGGAGTTCGACGGATGGCCCAGCGGTTGCCCGTGCTCGACAGAGCCAGTCCTGTCCTTGCCCCGCGCCGGGCACGCCCCATCGATCTGGTGTATTTGGCCAAGCAATGCCTGGGCGATGCTGCGCTGGAACACGAAATGCTGCGCCTGTTCGACACCACGATCCAAACTTACCTGACGCGGCTCCTCGCCGCCGAGGCTCCCGATCAGGTGCTTTTTACCCTGCATACGATCAAAGGCGCCGCCGCCGGCGTAGGCGGATTTGCCATAGCCGATCTCGCTAAAGCCATGGAAGCGGACGTCAGGGCCGGGATGAGCATCAATCCGGAGCAGATCGACGACCTCAAGATCGCCGTGGAAGAGGTTAGTGTGTTCGTTGAGGGCGTGCTGAGCAAGGATATGCGGGAGTAGGGCTTACCAAACCCCCGGCACCCAGCGATACCGAACCCGTAGCGCATAATCGGCGTAGCCGGGCAGTTCCTGTTGCAGCGTGCGATCCTCAATAATTGTCCGCGTCGCCAAAGCCGCGATCACAATGGCCGCGGGCAGCAGCGCCACGAGCGAGCCGAGAACCAGCGCCACGCTGATCGCCAAGAGTGCGCCACTGACATAGCCGGGGTGCCGCACCAGTGAGTAGGGGCCGGTATCTACCACACTATGCTGCCGGTCAGTCTGGATGCGGACCCCCGGCTCGAAATGCCGGTTCGTGGCCTGTGGCCAGATTTGCCCGGCAAAGCTCAGCACAAACAGCAGATAGCCGACGACGACCAGCCAATCGGGGGCCTGCAGCCAGGCGAAGCGATAGTCGAGCCCAGCCACCGGCAGTAGCGCGGCCAGCCCGCCGATGATGAGGACCAGGAAGATATAGTCCCACCACTTGGTGCCGGCCTGCACGCGCGAGCGGGCGACGAAGATCTCCGGATTGGTACGCCACAGGATGCCGACCGAGACCAGCATGGCCACGATGAAGGCGGCCATGAACCACCAGCCACGTAACCAGTTGAACGTGCCGGCCGTGCCGAACAACAGCGCCGCCACGATGACGACGGTGACGACCAGCGAAATCATGGATTTTTGCAGGGCCTGCTGCTGGGCCTCGTTTGCCTCGACCATACTGCGCTCCCATTTACGGGTGAGTGGCAAGGCTATGCCTGATCCTTACTGGCTTCAACCATGCCATCCGGTTGCGGCATTTGACCACTACCCTTGCCTTCCCCTATAGAGCGCCCAATATTTGTTGCGCTTCGCAGCCCGCAATGCCGGGCGCCCAAAGGCAAGTTTCCATGAGCATGTCCCTCGCCGCCGAGACGCCGTCTCGCGCCATCACTGAGCCCTATCGCACCCGCCGGACCTTCGCGATCATCTCGCACCCGGACGCGGGCAAGACCACGCTGACCGAGCGGCTGCTGGCTGCTGCCGGCGCGATCCAGTCTGCCGGCGCGGTGCGCGGCAAGGCCGGCACCCGCTCGACCCGTTCGGACTGGATGGAAATGGAGCAGCAGCGCGGCATTTCCATCACCTCCTCGGTGATGACCTTCGACTATGACGGGCTGACGCTCAACCTGCTCGACACGCCAGGCCACTCGGACTTTTCCGAGGATACCTATCGCACGCTGACCGCCGTCGACGCGGCCATCATGGTGATCGACGCCGCCAAGGGTATCGAAGCCCAGACCCTGAAGCTGTTCGAAGTCTGTCGCCTGCGCGACATCCCGATCATCACCTTCATCAATAAGGTGGACCGCGAGGGCCTTTCTCCGCTCGAGCTGATCGACGAAATCCAGGGCAAGCTGGCGCTCGACCTCACCCCCGTGCTGTGGCCGATCGGGCAGGGCGTCGATTTCCACGGTTATCTGGACCTACTGGAAAAGCGCGTGCTGAGCCCCCAGGGCAAGCCGATAGCCGAATATAATGCCATCGAAGACCTGCTCGATAACGATACGCTCATCGAAGACCCGGTCTTCATGACAGCGCTCGAAACCCTCGAAATAGCCACGGCCATGCTGCCGCCGTTCGATCTCGAAACCTTCCATGCCGGACATTTGAGCCCCGTGCTGTTCGGTTCGGCCCTCAAGGGCATTGGCGTGGCCGAACTGCTGCGCACGCTGGGCGAATGGGGCCCCGAGCCCCGCCCGCAGCCCGCTATCCCATCGCCCATCGAGCCCGCCGACAAAAAGGTCACCGGGTTCGTGTTCAAGGTACAGGCCAATATGGACGCCAATCACCGCGACCGTATCGCCTTTGTCCGCCTTTGCTCGGGCACCTTCACACGCGGCATGCGTCTCAAGAATGTCCGTTCCGGCAAGGACATGGCCGTTTCCAACCCGATGTTCTTCTTCGGCAATGACCGCGAACTGGCCGAGCAGGCCGTTGCCGGCGACATTGTCGGCATCCCCAATCACGGCACGCTGTCGGTGGGCGATACCCTCACCGAGGGCGCGACGATCAATGTGACGGGCATTCCGAACTTCGCCCCGGAAATCATCCGCCGCGTGCGCCTCACCGACCATATGAAGACCAAGCAGATGGCCAAGGCCCTCTCGGACCTGTCCGAAGAGGGCGTCACTCAGGTGTTCCGTCGCGTCGTCGGTGCGGATTGGATCGTGGGCGTCGTCGGCCAGTTGCAGCTCGAAGTGCTCTCTTCGCGCGTCGCCAAGGAATATGGCGTGCCGATCACCTTTGAGAGCCTCAATTACGAGGTGGCCCGCTGGATCGAGAGCGATGATCCCAAGGAATTGGACCGCTTCATCGCCGCCCAGAAGATGAATATTGCCGAGGATCGCACCGGCTCCCCGGTCTTCCTCGCGCAAAACGCCTGGTGGGCCGACCGCGCCAAGCAGGATTTCCCGAAAATCCGCTTCCTCACCACGAAGGAACGGCATTGACTGACCGTATCGAAGAGTTCCTGAGCGCGGTGAAATCGGCCTTTGCCGGCAACACGCTGGTCAAGCTCAAGCTGGCTGGCTATCACGGCGGCGAAGCCGATCTTAAATCCATCGACGTCAAGAAGATCGTCGCCAAGGGGGTGGAGAAGTTCAGCTTCACCTTCCACTACAAGACGCGCGACATCATCAAAAACCAGATCCAGCCCGAGGCCCTGGGCAATCTGCGCGTCGCGCTCAAGGACGAGTTCCGCAGCGCCCAGCTCGCGACCACCGAGTTTGATATGAGCTTCGAGCGCAATGGCGACAAAGTCCGCCTCAAGCGCAGTGAAGTCGCTGGCCGCGAAGCCCCCTCGACCGACCACAACCGCGCCAAGAACCGCCCCCTGACCGAGACCAATAAGCCGTATCTGCATGCCCTTGGCATTACCGGCAAGGATGGAGTGGTGCGCAACGACGCGCAGGATAAGTTCCGCCAGATCAACAAGATGGTCGAAATCTTTGCCCCCTTGATTCAGGCGATCAAGGCCGAAAAACCCCGTATCGTCGATATGGGCGCGGGCAAAGGCTACCTCGATTTCGCGCTCTACGATTACCTCGCCAATGTCGCCAAACGCCCCGCTGAAATCGTCGGCGTCGAAATGCGCGACAAGCTGGTTGAGGATGGTAATGCCACCGCCGCCCAGTCCGGTTTCGACGGCCTGAGCTTCCAGCCCGGCACCATTCTCGATCACGACGCGACAGGCGCCGATGCCGTCATTGCGCTGCATGCCTGCGACACGGCCACCGACGACGCCATTTTCAAGGGCATCGCTGCCGGCGCTTCGCTCATCGCCGTCGCCCCCTGCTGCCACAAGCAAATCCGTCGCCAGATGGAAGCCGGCAAGCCCAAAGACACGCTATCGAACCTGCTCCGCCACGGCATCTTCATGGAACGCCAGGCCGAAATGGTCACCGATGCCCTGCGCGCACTCTATCTTGAGCTGAACGGCTACCGCACCAAGGTGTTCGAGTTCGTCTCCGACGCTCACACGCCCAAGAACAATCTGATCGTCGCCGAAAAAGACGGCCGCGTCGGCCGCGACCGCGACGCGATCCTCAAGCAGATTGCGGACACCAAGGCCATGTTTGGCATCGATCGGCATTATCTTGAGGGTCTGCTGGGGCTCTGAGGGCGCAAACCCGCAATGCCGTGCACAGGGTTCCTAAACCGTCTCCCAGCCTCTATATCCTTGGTGAACAGCAAGCCCTTAGAGACCAATGACCAAGATCACTTTCGTCCAGCAGGACGGCGAACGCATCGAGACTGAAGGCCAGAACGGCGCCACCGTGATGGAAACCGCCATCATGAACGGCATACCGGGCATCGTGGCCGAATGCGGCGGTGCCTGCACTTGCGCCACCTGCCATGTCTATGTCGATGACGCCTGGACCGAAACGGTCGGCGGCCCCTCGAACATGGAAGAAGACATGCTCGATTTCGCCTTCGACGTGAAAGCCAGCAGCCGCTTGTCGTGCCAGATCAAGGTCAAGGACGAGCTGGATGGCCTCGTCGTGCATGTGCCGAGCCGTCAGGGCTAAGGCTCCACACTCGCCCCACCCACGATGTCATCCCCGCGCAGGCCGGGATCCATGCTGAAGGCCATCCATGCATTGGATGAGTGGGAGGGAACACAGCATGGATTCCGGCCTGCGCCGGAATGACACCGTGTTTGTGAGAACGTCCCTGCCATATCCCGAGAGTAAAATTTTCTCCGCTTCCCCGGCGGAAAGATTCATTTAGCGGGTTTGTGGTATTCCCATTGTCGGCGTTCCACGCCATGCCCCGCTAGGGAAATATAAAAGCTATTGAATTTCAACGCCTTGTGTATTCGGGCCGGAGTGGATTATTTTGCCCGCCACTCACAACAGGGTTCCAATGGGTTATCTCAACACATTTCCGTTGAGCTACAAGGTACAGGGTCTGCGCATCGTCATCGTCGGCGGTGGTGAAGAAGCCCTCAACAAAGCCCGGCTGGTGACTAAGACGACCGCTCAGGTCGTGATTATCTCCCCTCAGATCGAAGCCGACTTTTCCGGCCTCTCCGTCACCCTGATGGAGCGCGATTTCATCGCCGCCGATCTCGACAATACGGCTCTGGTTTTCGTCGCCGAAGAGAGCGCCGCGGCCGACCGCGCCAAGGTTGAAGCCCGCGCCCGTGGCATCCCGCTCAACGTGGTCGATGTCCCCGCCGAATGCGATTTCTACACGCCCTCCATCGTTGACCGTGCGCCCCTCACCGTCGCCATTTCAACCGAAGGCGATGCGCCGGTTCTGGCCCGTCTGGTTCGCGCCCGCATCGAGGCGATGTTGTCGCCTCGCATCGGCAAAATCGCCAGGCTTGCCGGTGGATTGCGCCACAAGGTTGAGAGCCTGATTCACGATGGCGCCGCCCGCCGTCGTTTTTACGAGGCGCTGGTGACCTCGCCCGCCATTGAGGCCGCCGAAGCCGCAGGGCAGGGCGCTGCTGCCGCCGAAACCCTGCTGGCTCAGCACGCCGATAATGCCCAGGTCAATGGCGTCGTCTGGCTGATCGGCGCCGGTCCGGGTTCGGAAGACCTGCTCACCCTGCGCGCCCAGCGGCTGCTGCAGGAAGCCGATGTCATCGTGCATGATCAGCTCGTGCCCGATACCGTGGTGCAGATGGGCCGCCGCGACGCCGAGCAGATCTCCGTCGGCAAGGCCAAGGGCCACCACAGCTTTTCGCAGGCCCAGATCAACACGCTGATCGTTCGCCTCGCCAAGGAGGGCAAGAAGGTCGCCCGCCTCAAATCCGGCGATCCGATGATTTTCGGCCGCGCGGGCGAAGAAATCGCCGCGCTGCGCAAGGCCGGCGTGCCCTATCAGATCGTGCCCGGCGTCAGTGCAGCGCTTGCCGCTGCCGCGGACACCGCCACCCCGGTCACCCTGCGCAAAGTCTCGAGCGGCTTCGTCATGGCTACCGCCCATGGCGCCGACGATAGCGACCTGACCCATTGGGCGGCCCTGGCTCAATCCGGCCTGACGCTGGCGCTCTATATGGGCAAGTCCATCGCCCCAGACGTTGCCGCCCGCCTGATCGAGCAGGGCGCCAGCCCCGCGCTGCCCATCGGCATCGTGGTCAATGCGGGCCGGGCCGACAAATCCACCTATTCCGGAACTTTGGGGACGCTGGCGGCCAATGCCGTGGCGTTTGCCGAAGGTCCGGCAATCATTTTCGTAGGCGAAGCCGTTGAGGCCGGTGATTGGGCAGATGCGGCCCAGCTCGCCGGCATGAGCTTCAAGGTAGCATAGCAGCATGGAAATTCTGACCGGCAATGAGCTGATATCGGGGGCGACGGTTTACCTCGACGCCCACAACAATTGGGTGGAGGACCTGCAAGCCGCCCGGCTCTTCGGCAAGGAGGAGACGGCCGAGCGCGATGCAGCCCTGGTCGCGACCAAGGCCGGCGGCCGCGTCATCAGTCTTGAGATCGAGGAAGTGAGCCAGGTGGACGGCGTTGTCGTCCCCAAGCGCTTGCGTGAACGCATAAGGGCAGCGGGTCCTACCGCGCCCCTGACATTGAACGGCGAGATCTACGACCGCCAGCATCTGGGTGAGGACGGTCATGTATCGATATGACGAATTCGACGCGGCTTTCGTTGCGGGCCGCACCAGCCAATTTGCCGATCAGGTCAGGCGTCGCCTGTCGGGCGAGCTGAGCGAAGACCAGTTCCGCCCCCTGCGGCTGATGAACGGGCTCTACCTGCAATTGCACGCCTATATGCTGCGCATCGCGGTGCCCTATGGCACGCTGTCAAGCAAGCAGATGCGCAAGTTTGCCCATATCGCCCGCACCTATGATCGCGGCTATGGCCACTTCACCACGCGGCAGAACATCCAGTTCAACTGGCCCAAGCTCAAAGACATTCCGGTGATCCTGGAAGAGCTGGCCTCGGTCGAAATGCATGCCATCCAGACCTCGGGCAATTGCATCCGCAATGTCACCGCCGACCATTTCGCCGGTGCTGCCGCGGACGAGATCATCGATCCGCGCCCGATTGCCGAAATCCTGCGCCAGTGGTCGAGCCTGCATCCCGAATTCAGCTATCTGCCGCGCAAGTTCAAGATCGCCATCACCGGCGCGCCGAACGATCGCGCTGCCATCCGCTTCCACGATATCGGCCTGCAAGCCGCCACCAATGCGGCCGGCGAAATCGGTTGGGAAGTCTGGGTTGGCGGCGGTCTGGGTCGCACGCCGATGATCGGCAAGCTGATCAACAGCTTCGTGCCCAATGAGCACCTGCTGGCGTATCTCGAATCCATCATGCGGGTCTATAACCGCTATGGCCGCCGTGACAACAAGTACAAGGCACGCATCAAGATTCTGGTGCACGAAGAAGGCCTTGAGACCATCAAGGGGCAGGTGGAAGCCGAGTTTGCCGAAGTGCGCGGCGGTGTGCTGACCCTCCCATCCGAGGAAGTGGACCGCATCACGGCCTATTTCGCGCCGCCGCAATTCAAGGCGCAGCCGGCCACCAAGATCGATGTGGCCTATCAGTCCATCATCGATCCCGCCTATGGCCGCTGGCTCGATCACAATATCAATTCGCATCGCGAGCCGGGCTATGCCTCGGTCACCATCTCCCTCAAGCCGGTTGGCGGCGCCCCGGGCGATGCGACCGACAAGCAGATGGACGACATTGCCGATATTGCCGAGCGCTATGCGTTCGACGAGTTGCGCGTGACCCACGAGCAGAACCTGGTCCTGCCGCATGTCGCCATTGCCGACCTCCGGGCCGTCTATGACGCGCTGGTCGCCACGGGGCTTGCCGAAGGCAATAATGGGCTGATCACCGACATGATCTGCTGCCCGGGCCTCGATTTCTGCGCCTTGGCCAATGCCCGCTCGATCCCCATCGCGCAGGAAATCTCCAAGAAATTCGCCGAGCCCAAGCGGCAGGCCGAAATCGGCGATCTCAAGATCAAGATTTCCGGCTGCATCAATGCCTGCGGCCACCACCATGTCGGTCACATCGGCATTCTGGGCGTCGAGAAAAAGGGCGGCGAACTCTACCAGATCACCCTGGGCGGTGACGCCACCGAGCACGCTTCCGTGGGCAAGATCATCGGCCCCGGCTTTGAGGCTGATGCCGTGCCCGGCGCCATCGAAACGCTGGTCGATACCTATATCGCCAAGCGCACCAGCGCTGACGAAAGCTTCATCGCCGCCTATCGCCGCCTGGGCGAAGCGCCGTTCAAGGAGGCCCTCTATGGCAATGCCTAAATTGGCCCCCGTTCCGGCCGCGCATGACAAATTGCGCGCGCTCGGCATTCTGGCGCTCAATGGTATGTTCGACGAAATGGATGCTGTCGGCGTCCTCCGCCAGGCCGCCAGCGAAATCCTCGCGGGCGATCTGGCTGTCGTGTCGTCCTTTGGTGCGGACTCCGCCGTGCTGCTGCACCTGGTCGCGCAGGTCGATCCGAGCCTGCCGGTCTATTTCCTCGAAACCGGCAAGCACTTCCGCGAAACGCTGGACTATGTCGAAACGCTGAAAAAGCATCTCGGCCTGATCAATGTGCATGCCCTCCATCCCAATTCCGAGGATGTGAAGCGGTTCGACCCGACCGGCGACCTGTGGGAAACCGACCCTGACTCTTGCTGCCATATCCGCAAGACCGAGCCGCTGGAGCCGGTCACCGAGCAATATGGCGGCTGGGTCACGGGCCGCAAGCGCTTCCAGACCAAGGAGCGCGGCGTGCTGCCGCATTTCGAGCTGACGAGCGACGATCGCATCAAGGTCAATCCGCTGGCCTATTTCTCCGATGCCGATGTCAACCAATACAAGATCGACCACGGCTTGCCCGAGCACCCGCTCTTCGCTAAGGGCTACAAGTCGATCGGCTGCGCGCCCTGCACCTCGGTGGTTGCCGAGGGCGAGGACCCGCGCGCCGGCCGGTGGCGCGGCCTCAACAAAAAAGAGTGCGGCATCCATTTCGATTTCAACGGAGCGATCGCCAAGCCGATGACTGCCGCGACCAAACACACTCTGTGGAAGGATGGCGCCTTCATCGCTGACCCATTCCATGAATGGGCCGAAAGCGACGACCCCGCGACCGTCAGCTACAAGCACGTGCCGCTGGCCGTGTTCCTGGCCAATCGCGATGCGGTGCTGGCCAATCCGCATCCGCTGGGCCTGCTGATCGTGCCGGGCGACCGGATCGAGGACGCCGAGGCCGATCTGGGCCGCTTTGCCTCCATCGCCATCAAATTCCCCGCCTTTACCGATGGGCGGGGTTATTCGGTGGGCCGGCTGCTGGCCGAGCGCTATGGATATGGCAATGAAATCCGCGCGATAGGCGATGTGCTTCAGGACCAGATTCCGCTGATGCGCCGCTGCGGCTTCAATGCCTTCGTGGTGTCCCACGAGCCGACAAGACAGGCGCTGATCGAGAACCGCCTGCCCGAGGTGGCGCTGTTCTACCAGCCGGTGGGCATTACCGAAGTTCCCGCCGGCACGCGCCCCTTCCTTCGCCGCGCCCATTGAGGTAAGTGGAGCGGGTTTATCACATTAACCCACAGGGTCATTCCCGCGAAAGCGGGAACCCCCGTTTTGCTGAAACAGAGGTTCCCGCTTTGCCGGGAATGACACCGAGGTAAACTGTCATGCCTCGGCAAGAACGGACTTTGAGAAAAGCATGAGCACTGAAATCGTCACCGACGTTGTTGTGATTGGCGCGGGCCCCTGTGGGCTGTTTGCGGCCTTCGAACTCGGGTTGCTCGACCTCAAATGCCATTTCATCGACATTCTGGACCGCCCCGGCGGGCAGTGTGCCGAGCTTTATCCCGAAAAGCCGATCTATGACATTCCCGGCTTCCCGGTGGTGACCGGCCAGGATCTGACCGACAATCTGATGGCCCAGATCGCGCCGTTTGCGCCCGAGTTCCACTTCAATCGCATGGTCAATTCCATCGAGAAGCAGGAAGACGGCTCGTTCAAGCTGGCGACCGATGCCGACGAGATTTTCCACGCCAAGGTGGTGGTCATCGCTGCCGGCGGTGGCTCATTCCAGCCCAAGCGCCCGCCGGTCGACAATATCGAAGCCTTTGAAAACAAGTCAGTGTTCTATTCCGTCCGCAAGATGGACGATTTCCGCGACCAGGACGTGGTGATTGTCGGCGGCGGCGATTCCGCGCTGGATTGGACGCTCAACCTGCAGCCCATCGTGCGCTCATTGACCCTGGTGCACCGCCGCGCCGTGTTCAAGGCGGCCCCCGCTTCGGTCAACAAGATGCAGGAACTGGTGGGCGAGGGGAAGATCAACTTCCTCACCGGCCAGATCGGCAAGCTCGATGGCGAGAACGGCCAGATCAACCATGTGCACCTGATCACCGATGCCGGGGATCTCTCGGTGCCCGCAACGCGCCTGCTGCCCTTCTTTGGTCTCACCATGAAGCTGGGTCCGGTGGCCGATTGGGGCCTTGAGCTCAACGACAACACGATCAAGGTCGATACCGAAAAGTTCGAGACCTCGGTGCCCGGCATTTTCGCCATTGGCGACATCAATTGGTATCCGGGCAAGCTCAAGCTGATCCTCTCCGGCTTCCACGAAGCGGCGCTGATGGCCCAGGCTGCCAAGAAGATCGTCTCGCCGGACGAGCGCGTGGTGTTCCAATACACCACCAGCTCCACCAAGCTGCAGAAGAAGCTGGGCGTGGCTTAAAACCCCAAGTCTGTCGAATAGTCTGCGGGCTTTCCCCTTGCGGGGGAGGCCGGGAGGGGGGTATGGACGCCCCGGAGTTGAGGAAGCGCCCATGAAAATCCAAGTCACCGACCAGGCCGGCGACGTCCACGAGCTTGAAGGGCTCGAGGGCTGGCGTGCCATGGAAGTGATCCGTGACTGGGGCCTCAACATCAAGGCCGAGTGCGGCGGCGCGCTCAGCTGCGCCACCTGCCATGTCTATGTCGACAAAGACTGGATGGACGTGGTCGGCGCCCCCAGCGACGAGGAAGAGGACATGCTCGACGGCGTCGGCGACGTCCGCGCCAATTCGCGCCTCTCCTGCCAGATATTGATGAGCGACGCGCTTGATGGGCTCAAGCTGACTTTGGCGCCAAGTGCTGCCAAGGATTGAGCCGGCAAAGGCTCAGCACTGCCCCAAATTTTGTTCCACCCAACAATGTCATCCCCGCGAAAGCGGGGACCTCTGTTTATGGGTGGGACGGCTTAATAGCCGGCGAGCCCCAATCCAATCCCCTCCCCCTTGAGGGGAGGGCTAGGGTGGGGGTGCTGCGGCCTCTACCAATCCAATGTTGGTGGAGCCTTCAGCACCCCCACCCTCAATCCCTCCCCTCAAGGGGGAGGGAGGCAGATCGGCGTCGAACTATTCCGCCGCAATGTCCAGCGCGACGTCCCCATAGCGCTCGATGAACGCGGCAAACTTGTCCGTCCAACCCGAGAGGAACGTCGCGGTTGCCTCGTCGGTTACTTCCAGGTCGTCGGTGATCAGGCCCGGCTTCATGGTGAAATACATTTCCGGCTGACCCATTAGGATCAGGCCATAGACCGGCAGGATGGACCGCAAGTGGCCCTGGCCCGCCGCCGTACCAACGGCGCCAACCGAGGCGCCAATCAGCGCGGTGGGTTTGCCATGCCATGAGCTTTGTCCCCAGGGCCGCGAACCCCAATCCAGCGCGTTCTTGATCAGCGCGGGGAAGGAGCGGTTGAATTCGGGCATGGCGATCAGCACGGCGTCGGCGCCTTCCACCAGCTGCTTGAACTGGGTGACCGCAGCGGGCGGGTTGCTCCACAATTCGTTGTCATAATGGGGCAGGCTGCCCAGATCGGCATAGTTGAATTTCAGCTTGCCGCCGGCCAGCTTTTCCAGCGTCCGGGTCAGCTGGCGGTTGATGGAATTGGGGCTCAGGCTGCCAACGAGGACGGCAACGGTTTTCATGATAAAGCCTATGGTATCCGTTAGAGACTGAGGCTATATGAGTGACTATATCCGATGCCGCAAGACGGCACTTTTGCGATACGATAGGCACCTGAATGAAACCAATTGAGCCCCACCACGATTGCCGCCCGGTCAGCGAAATCCTGCATCAGATTGGCGGCAAGTGGACCGTTCTGATCATCAACAAGCTCAGCGAAGGCCCGATGCGCTTCGGCGAAATCAAGCGGGTCATCGGCGGCATCAGCCAGAAAGTGCTGACTGCCACGCTGCGCGATCTGGAAATGGACGGCTTCGTCACCCGCACCGTAACGCCATCGATTCCCCCCAGGGTCGATTATGAATTGACCGAGCTGGGCCGCGACCTGCAGGGGCCGCTGCAAGCGCTGGGCAATTGGGCTGTCAACAACCGCCCTAAAGTCATCGCCGCCCGGATGCGCTATTTCGACGCCCACCCCGACGCCAGGCCCAAACCCAAGGGCAGGGTGGTGCTGCATCGGCCAATGCAGGCGGCGGAATAGGCATCTTGCTCTGAGTTCGGTGTGGTCGCCTCCCTCCCCCTTGAGGGGAGGGATCGAGGGTGGCTCTCCGTTCGCGAACAGCCCTCTATGCGGCCTTCCCTGCATCCGCCGTAACCTTGGTCAGTTCCGGAATGAAATCCCGCACCATGGGCTGCTTCTGCGTTTCAAACGGCAGCGGCCGCACCACGCGCATGGCGGCAATACCCACCCGAACCGTCATCAACCCATTGACCACGCCTTCGCCCAGCCGCGCTGATAGCTTGGCCGCCAGCCCCTGACCCACCAGTTGCTCGACAATGCCATCGGTCAGCACGAGGCCCCCCGTCACCGCCAAGTGCGCCAGCACGGCCCCGGTGAGCCGCCAAGAGCCGAAAAAGCCTGGGCGGGCCCCGTAAAGCGCCGCAATGGCCCCGGCAAGCCTTATGCTCTCGTAGATCACGAAGGCAATGTCGACCAAGGCGCGCGGCGACACCGCCGTCACCAGCGCCACGCGCCGCGCCGAGGCCGCCGTCAGCGTCTTGGCCCGTGCATCGAGCGGCGCCATCAGGCTCCGCTCGGCCAGCGCAATGGCCTCATGCCCATCGAACAGATGGGGCAGATTATCGGCCACATGTTGCCGTGCCCGCGCCAGATCGGGTCGGGCCGCATAAATGGCTTCCAGCCGCTCCACCACATGCTTGGCCTTGTGCTGGTCATTCTCGGCAGTCGCCTGTGCTGCCTCGTTCCGCAGATGATCGAGCACCTTCAGCCGCCGCAGCGCAAACATCTCCCGCGCCGCCAGCACCAATACGGCCAGCACGAACAGCACCAGCACGCCGATCCCGACCCAGCCCAGCCATTCATTGCGCTCGAACAGATCGCGGATCAGCCGGTCAGCGGCCACCCCCAGCCCCGCTGACAGCAGCACGCCGCCCGTGGTCCAGGCCAGCCGCCCAAGCCAGCCCATGGGGCGCGGTGGCGGCGCGGCGAGGGTTTCATCTACCGATGGGTCAAAATCGATCTCGGCAATCTCCACCTTGGCTGGTGCAAAGGCACGCGGCACACGCAGCGCTTCGCTATCCTCGGTGATCGTCGCTGTCGGGCGGGCAATAGGGCGTTTCATGCGAGCCAATCTCCCACCAGATAATCCAGCGCCCGGTCAAACCGGATATGGGGCAACACCACGTCGCCCGCCGCATTGCGGTCGAGCTTTTGCGGCGGAGTGAAGCGCAGGAAGTTCAGTGCCACGGGCGTGCCATCCTCGAACAATGAATCCGGCCGCTCCGGCAAGTCGCCGGGAAATAGAGCAATTTCGGTTTTGCCGTCATAGCTTGTGCCATCCAGCACCTCACCGGCCATCGGCGTGCCGATAATGGTCGGCAGCGTCTCGCCATTCTCGACAATGCTGCCCTCGCGCGTGGCGCGAATGCCCGCCAGCGCAATGGATTTGGTTTCCGCCCCGGCAAAGCGCGCCCGCTTGCTGGCGCTGGCCACCAGCCGGTTGAGGATCGCCTCCAGCCGGTCGTGGCTGGTGTGATGCACATGGTCGGCCTTGGTCGCGGCAAACAATATCCGGTCGATCTTGCGCATGAAGGGCCGCAGCAGCGGATTGCTCTCGCCCTGCCGGAAACAGGACAGCACTGCCGTCAGCGCCGTCTCGAGATCCGCCACTGCAGCCGGCCCGGCATTGAGCGCCCGCAGCGTATCCACCAGCACCACCTGCCGGTCCAGCCGGGCAAAATGATCGCGGAAGAATGGCCGCACGATCCGGTCCTTATAGGCCTCGTAGCGATGCTCCAGCATGGCATAAAGGCTCGATGAGCGGGCGCGCTGGTCCGAAGGCGGCAGCGGCGCAAAGGTCAGCGCAGGCGAGCCTTCGAGGTCACCCGGCAGTAGAAACCGGCCTGGGGGCAGGGTGGACAGTGCCCCATGCTCCCGGCTGCGCCGGAGATAATTGGTAAACGCCGCCGCGAGCTGTTCTGCATCCGGGTCGTTGGCCTCCTTATGCGGATCAATCGAGCCCAGCAGTTCAAGGAACGGCTTGGCCTCCTTGCCCGATCCCGGGCGATGCGCCCGCTCCAGCGCCTCCGCGCTCCATTCGGCAAAGGACAGGCCCAGCAGGGGCAGGTCCAAAATCCATTCGCCGGGATAATCGACAATATCGAGGTTCAGCGTCGAAGGTCCGCGCAGCCCCGAATACCAGCGATTGCTCTGATATTTGAGCACGATGCGCAGTTGCGAGATCTGCCGCGTACTGTCGGGCCACATCGGCGTCTTGCCGGTCAGCGCTTCGAGATGCCGCTCATAGGCAAAGCGGGGAATGGTCGCATCGGGATATTCGGCCAGCCGCGCGCCGATAAATCGTCCCTCGGCCAGTGGCGTGAAGCCCGGCAGGCGCCCACCCGTCAGCAGATTATGCACCAGCGCGGTAATGAAAATGGTCTTGCCCGCCCGGCTCAGCCCGGTCACCCCCAGCCGCAGCGTCGGGGTAAAGGCGCCGGTCGCGGCGTCGCTCAGATTGGCCAGGGCAATGCCCAGTTCATCCACGATGGTGGTTGGAGATTGAGCCAAACGTCGAGCCTCCCATGTGCCCGCAGAAAGTAAGGGCTGGCGGCGACAATGCAAGAGCGGCGTGCAAGGGGCTATCCACAGGCGATGATTCCGCCCGCTCGCTCAAGTGTTTGAGCCAGCAGCCAAAACCCGCGTCGTCAAAACGTCATGTAAATGTCGCCCCTCTGTCAGCCACGCTGCCTACAGATTGGAATGGTTCAAAACTTCCAGGCTGTTGAGGAGCTTTCCGCGATGAACGACCAAGCCCCCATTTTCAAGACGTCCCAGCTCGAAGCGGCCGATGCGCCGCCCCGCAATATGACTGCCAATCCTACCATGGGCGAACTGATCAGCGCGCGTTTCTCGCGCCGCGGGTTCCTGCAGGGTTCACTGGCCGTGTCGGCCATTGCCGCGACCGTCAGCCCGCTGGCTCTTCTTACCGCCCAGGATGCCAAGGCCGCCGGCGGCTCGGCTTTCTCCTTCCCCGAAGTGGAAGCGGGGATCGACGAGACCCACCACGTGGCCGAAGGTTATGACGCCGATATCCTGCTGCGCTGGGGCGATGGCCTGTTCCCCGACGCGCCCGAATTCGACCCGACCGCCCAGACTGCCGAGGCCCAGGCCCGCCAGTTCGGCTACAATAATGACTATGTCGGCTATATCCCCTTCGAGGATTCCTCCGAACATGGCCTGCTGGTCGTCAACCACGAATACACCAACCCGCACCTGATGTTCCCCGGCATCGTGACGCTGGCCGAGGGCGAAATGACCCTCAACCCGCTCTCCAAGGAGCAGGTCGATATCGAATTGGCGGCCCATGGCGGCACCATTGTCGAGATTAAGAAGACTGACGGCAAATGGGCCGTGGTCAAGGATGGCGCGCTCAATCGCCGCGTCACCGTCAACACCGAAATGCAGATCAGCGGCCCCGCCGCCGGCCATGCGCGCCTGCAGACCAATGCCGACCCGAGCGGCAAGAAAGTCTTCGGCACCATCAACAACTGCGCCGGCGGCGTCACGCCCTGGGGCACCTATGTGATGGCCGAGGAAAACATCCACGGCTATTTCGCTGGCGAGCTTCCGGCCGGCCACCCCGAAGCGGCGAACTACGATCGCCTGGGCATCCCGGAGGGCTCCTATGAATGGGCCAATTTCTACGACCGGTTCGACGTTTCCAAGGAACCCAATGAGCCCAACCGCTTCGGCTATATCGTTGAAGTGGACGTGATGGACCCCAATTCCATCCCCAAGAAGCGCACAGCCCTAGGTCGTTTCAAGCATGAAGGCGCCGAGTCGATCGTCAACAAGGACGGCCGCGTGGTGTTCTATCTCGGCGACGACGAGCGCTTCGACTATGTCTACAAATTCGTCACTGCCGGCAAATTCAATCCCGATGACCGCGCCGCCAATATGGACCTGCTCGACGAAGGCACGCTCTATGTCGCCAAGTTCGCTGAAGACGGCACCATCGCCTGGCTCCCCCTGGTGCACGGCGAAGGCCCGCTGACCGAAGCCAATGGCTTTGCCAGCCAGGCCGATGTGGTCATCGCGACGCGCCTGGCCGCCGATCTGCTCGGCGCCACCAAGATGGACCGCCCCGAAGACATCCAGCCGAATGGCGTCAACGGCAAGGTCTATGTCATGCTGACCAATAACACCAAGCGCGAGGCCGACCAGGTCGACGCAGCCAATCCGCGGGCCGAAAATGCCTTTGGCCACATCATCGAGATTGCCGAGGCCGATGGCGATTTCGCTTCGACCACCGGCACCTGGGAAGTGCTGCTCAAATGCGGCGATCCCTCGATTGCCGAAGTCGGCGCGACCTTCTCGACCGACACGACGGTCAACGGCTGGTTCGGCATGCCCGACAATTGCGCGGTGGATTCGCTGGGCCGCCTCTGGGTTTCGACCGATGGCAACAATCCTTCCGCTACCGGCCGCACCGATGGCCTGTGGGCCGTGGATACCGAGGGCGATGCCCGCGCCACCTCCAAGCTGTTCTTCCGCGTGCCGGTCGGCGCCGAAATGTGCGGCCCGCTCTTCACCCCCGATGATGAAACGGCCTTCGTTGCCGTGCAGCATCCCGGCGATGGCGGCGACGATTGGGAAGGCTTTGGCCGCGTCTCCTATTACGAAGACCTCTCCACCCGCTGGCCCGATTTCGACGACGCACTCCCCGTGCGCCCCTCGGTCGTCGTCATCACCAAGCAGGGTGGCGGCAAGATCGCGGTTTAAGCCATTGGTGCTGTAAACAAAAAACCGGCCCCTCACAGGGCCGGTTTGCATTTGGGGCTACTTCCCAATCTCTTCCATGTCATAAGGCGTCGTCTGGTAGATCTCGTTGATCCAGTTCTGGAACAACAGATGGGCATGGCTGCGCCAGCGGTTTTCCGGCACGACGCTCGTGTCCCCATTGGGAAACAGATTGGCCGGCGGCGGCGTATCCAGGCCCGATTTGATGTCGCGCTCATATTCGTCGGCCAGCGAGCGGTTGTCATATTCCAGGTGATTGAGGAAATAGACCGCCCGGTGCTTGCGGTCGCCCAGCATGGAGACCCCGATCTCCGCATTGTCGATCAGCACTTCGAGGTTTTCGCCCAGCGTGGTCCGATCGATATCGTTGTAACGCGACACCGGGATCATCGGACTGTCCGAAAAACCGCGCAGGAAGGGCGAGCGCGGATTGGTCACCTGGTGGCGGAATACGCCGAAGGCCTTGTTGTCCATGCGATAGCGCCTGGCGCCATGGAAATGGTGCAAAGCCGCCTGCGCGCCCCAACAGATGAACATGGCGTGGTGCACATTGGTCTTGGTCCACTCCATGATATCGAGCATTTCGGGCCAGTACCGCACCTCTTCAAACGGCAGATTGGCGATGGGCGCGCCAGTCACGATGAAGCCGTCGAATTTCTTGGTCCGCACCTCTTCCCAGGTCTTGTAGAAGGTCTTGAGGTAATCTTCGGAGGTGTGCTTGGATTGATGATCGGTGATGCGCACCAGCGTCAGGTCCACCTGTAGCGGCGTCGAGCCGATCAGCCTGGTGAACTGGGTCTCGGTGCGCTCCTTATTGGGCATCAGGTTGAGCAGGCCGATTTCGAGCGGACGGATGTCCTGGCGCGCGGCGCGCGTGGAATCCATCACATAGACGCCCTCGTCCTCGAGGGTCTTGCGGGCGGGTAGATTGTCGGGAATACGAATAGGCATATCAGCCTCTTAAGCGAGAATGATCGGAAAGCGATTCAAGGCCGGCGCGTCTCCAATGGGAGAACGCGCTAACGCATTCGCCTCTCGATCGCCGCGGCCATCAGGTCCACGAATTCGTCCCCGTCGCGGACCATGGCCAGATCCGATGCCTCAACGACATAGCCAAAATTATCCGCCAACGCCTGATAGCGGGGCAGGCGGTCATGCAGCAGCGCCTCGAACCCCCAGGCGCCGAACCCGGCAGGGTCGACGTCGCAGTCCTCGGCGATGTTGTTGAGCGCCTTGTACTCGGCCCATTTCTCGACGAGGAAGGGCGGGCGGTAATACATCGGCTTGGGGCTCTGCTTGAAGCGCCGCACCAGTTCGGCGGCGTCCTTGTCGGTGCCGCGAATGTAGAGCAGGGCGGTGGAAGCCGCCAGCGTCCTCACCACCGGGTCTTCCGGGTCGGCGGGATCGATTACCTCGATCAGCGAGCCGCCGGTGTCGGCGATGAAATCATCATAGCCATAGAGTTCCTTGGCCCGCTCGATGAAATGCGGCACGTCCTGCAGCGCGGCGATCTCGGCCACCCGATGCTGTTCCTGCCGGCGCTGATACTCGGCCAGCGGCAGCCCGCCCTTGTCGGGATTGCCGGGCGTGCCGAGATAGCTCGAGAGCGGATCGAGATTATCGAAAGTGATGTTGGACGAGATATAGATCGAGTCCGAGCGCAGCAGGTCCGCGAGGAACGGCACCTTCATGGCTTCGCGCTTGAAATTGTCGACGATATATTCGCCCATATAGCGCGTGCCGATGCGGTAATCGGCCGAATAGTGGAACCAGCGCGACGCCCGCAGCATATTGCTCAGCCGCGTCTTGCCGACGCCGGCCATGCCAAACACCGTCACGGTGCGGCGCTCGGCCTTCACGAACTCATCGGCGGACTTGAACAGCATGGCGGTGGTGATCCCGGGCGCAGTGTCTTTGTGCATTAATGCACTTGCCGCCATCAGACAAGCGGGCGGCAATTTCTGCCGGTGGGCCCGGACTCAATTGCCGGGTTTTCGCCGCAATTGCCCGGTCTGCGGAGAAATTATCCTTTAAAATCAAAGCAAAGTGCAGTTGGCACCCTACTTGCTCCTATCCGTGCTGAACAGGCGCAACCAGCGCGAGCAGTTTCAGGAGTTTTTGATGGGTATTTACGGGGCTCTTTCCAGTGCGGTGACGGGTCTGCGGGCGCAGGCGCACGCGCTGGAAAACATTTCCGGCAATATCGCCAACTCGCAGACGACTGGCTACAAGCGCATCGAAACCGATTTCCTGGATTTGATCCCCGACGCCCCGATCCGCCGCCAGGTGCCGGGCGCGGTGCTGGCGCAGTCGCGCGGCACCAATGACGTCAAGGGCGACATCAAGACGGTGGCGAACGAGACCTTCATCGCGCTCAATTCCAACGGCTTCTTCGTGGTCGAGCCCAAGAACGGGCAGGCCGATGGCGACGGCACCTTTGCCGGTACCAATTTCTACACCCGCCGCGGTGATTTCGAGATCGACAAGGATGGCCTCCTGGTCAACGGCGCCGGCTACTACCTCAAGGGCCTGGCGATCGATCCGGCCACCGGCAACGTCTCGGGCTCGGCGCCCGCCGTCATCAAGCTCTCCAATGCCTTCCTGCCGGCCCAGCAGACCACGCGCATCAATTACCAGGCCAACCTGCCGCAATTGCCCAAGACCGACGCCTACAAGGCCTCGGTGCCCAATAGCGAGCTGATGCGTGCGGGCGATTATCTGCCGAGCACCTTCACGCCGGCCCGCTCCACCTCGACCACGGCATTCACCGCCACGCCCGCCAGCATGGTGGGCCAGTCCCTGACCATCGCGATCAGCGGTACGGCCTTCAACTACAATTTCTACTCGGCCGCTGCGGGCGCTCCGCCCGCCAATAACGCCTCCAACATGTACATCGACACCGATGGCAAGACGGTCGCTCAGGTGCTGGCTGAGGTTCAGACCCACATGCAGGGCCGTCCGAATGGCGCCGGCTCGACCGTCGCTATCCCGGCCACCGGTACCGACGCCGGCAAGCTGCAGATCACCATGCCCACAAATTCCGGTTTCACCATGACGGCCTCGGCCTCGGCCGGGCTGTCGACCTCGTTCAACACCACGCCGCCGGTCAGCTCGGTGCCCAATGGCACGCCGGTCAACGCGATTTCTGCCAACCAGAACGCGCAATTCCTCACCAACACGATCCCGGCCGGCTCCATCACGGTTTATGCCCAGAACGGCGCCCCGGCCGAGGTGACTATGCGCTGGGCCAAGGTCGACAGCGCCACCAGCACCCCGCCCGGTAGCGACACCTGGCACCTCTACTACATGTCCAACGGCAATGCGGCCGGAACGGAGACGCAGTGGACCCGCGTCAACGAGACGTTCCAGTTCGCCGCCAATGGCTCGCTGGCGGCTCCCGCCGGCGGCGCTACCACGCTGACCGGCCTCAACATCAACGGCGTTGGTGTGGGCGATGTGGAATTGCGCTACGACACCAACGGGCTGACCCAGTTCGCCGATGTGAACGGCAAGGCCAATACCTCGACGCTTAACCAGAATGGCTATGGCGCTGGTGAATTCGTCTCGGTGGCCATCAACGACAATGGCCGTGTGGTTGCCACCTATTCCAATGGCGAGCGCATCGACATGGCGCAGGTGGTCACGGCCAATTTCAACGCCATCAACTCGCTCAAGCGGCTCGATGGCGGTGTATTCGCGTCGACCTCGGAATCCGGCGAGGCCATCCTGGATCTCACCGGCGAAGGCATTATGGGCGGCGCGCTCGAAGCCTCCAACACCGACATTTCCGACGAATTCACCAAGCTGATCGTGACCCAGCAGGCCTATGCCGCCAGCACGCGCATCGTCAGTGCGGCCGACAAGATGCTGCAGGAAGCGCTCAACATGATCCGCTAGCCGCAGCGGCGACAGTTTGGGTTCGCGGCACTGGCTGCGGACCCCGTTCTCGCGTGAGGAGCCCAAGACATGGGTTTGACGACATCTCTGACAAATGCGGTTTCGGGTCTGCGCACCAGCCAGGATGCGCTCTCCATCCTCAGCCGCAATGTGGCCAATGCCGGCACGCCTGGTTATCACCGGCAGTCGCTCAACGTCGTCGACTATAATTCGCAGAACAGCAGCTATGCCCGCACGCAGGGCACGGTGCGCGCCTTCAACACCAGCCTGCAGACCTATTACACCCGCCAGGTCAGCGACGCCGCCAATTCGGGCATCCAGGCCAATTATCTCGATCGCCTGCAAGGCGCGCTGGGCAAGCCCGGCACCGCCGGTTCGCTCGATACCATCTTTGCCGATCTGCAGAAGACCTTGCAGGGCATTGCGACCAGCCCTGACAATTACGCAGCCCGCTCGCAGGCCGTCGCCTCCGCCCAGACCATGGCCGAGACGCTCAATCGCCTGTCCGGCACCATCCAGGGCATGCGCCAGGAAACCGAAGGGCAGATCGCCAACCACGTCAACAATCTCAACGGCATGCTCAATTCGCTGGCCGAAGTGAACAACCGCATGCTCGATCTGGGCATGACCGATTCCGCGCGCGCCTCCCTGCAGGACCAGCGCGATCGTTTGGTCTCGGGTGTTGCCGAGCTGGTCGACGTGCAGGCCGATTACCGCGCCAATGGCACCGTTTCGCTGATGACCCGCTCCGGCGTCGGTCTATTGGACAATGGCGTCGGGCAATTCTCCTTTGAAAGTGCGGGCAATCTCTCTCCCAATTCCCAGTTCAATGTCGATCAGAACCAGACCTCGGTCGGCAAGCTGATCCTGACCACTCCGTCGGGCCTCAAGCTCGATCTGGTGGCCCAGGGCATCCTGCAGGGCGGGGAATTGGCGGGCCTTGTCACCCTGCGTGACCGCACCCTGGTCGAAGCCCAGGATCAGCTCGACGAGATCGCCGCGGGCCTGGCCCAGGCCTTCTCCACCAAGACCGCGCAGGGCACGGCCACGAGCGCCGCGGGCGCCAATGGCTTTGATCTGAACCTGGGCAATATGCAGCCCGGCAATGACATGCTGCTGACCTATACCGAGAACGGTGTCGAACGCCGCGTTCGCGTGGTCAACAGCACCGATGGCAAGGACTATGTCGACGCCACCGGGCAGCGCGTTATCAGCATCAACCTGTCCGGCGATGCGACCGCGGCGGCAAACATGCTGGGCAGCAAGCTGCCCAATCTGACGATCTCCAGCACGGGCGCCGGCAATATCCGCGTGCTCGATGCCGGCGCGGGCGGGCCAACGACGGTCAAGTCGGCTGCCGTGCGCACCACCGCCTCAGGCGTGCAGGGCGATGGCCTGGCGTTCAACCTGTTCGTCGATCAGGGCGACGCCTCCTTCACCAACAATCTCAATGGCGATCCGCCGCAGAAGCAGGGCTTTGCCGCCCGTATCACGGTCAATAGCGCCATCCTGGCCGACAATCGCCTGATGGTGCAGCACGAAGTGGGCGGCACGCTGGGCGATGCCGATCGCGCCAATTTCGTCATCGGCCAGCTCAGCAGCCTGCAGCTGGTTTCCGGCGGCAATCCGGCCGATTCCAAGAATTTCCAGCTCAACGGCAATCTGGGCGAGATGATCGGCCAGGTGCTCAATTTCCAGGGCTCCAGCATCAATGCGGCCCTGACCCGCTCCGATGATCGCCAGCTGACCCTCGATACCATTGTGGACCAGATGTCCTCGGAATACGGCGTGGACGTCAATGCCGAGATGGCGCGGCTGATGGAGCTGCAAAATGCCTATGCCGCCAATGCCCGCATCGTGTCGGTGGTCAAGGAACTGCTCGACGCCCTGTTTGCTTCGACCTGAGGAGACCCCTGAATGATCGTCAACAAGTCGATGTATCCGATCCAGACCGGGTTCTCCGTCATCTCGCGCATGCAGGATCGCTTCGCCACGCTGCAGGTCCAGCTGGGCACCGGCATGAAGGCGTCGACCCTGGCCGAAATGGGGAACGATCTACCCATGTCGATCTCGGTGCGCTCGCGCCTTGCCAAGATCGATTCATTCTCCGCCAATATCGACACGGTCAATCTGCGCCTGAGCTTTCTCGACAATGCCATGGCGCGTTTCGACAAGCTCGAGGCCGAAGGCCGCAGTTCGGCCGTACAGGGGCAATACGGCACCAATAACATCAACCTGGCCACGGTGCCGGGGCTCGCCTATGGCCGGCTGGATGAGATGGTGACCATGCTCAATTCCGATATTGCCGGCCGCTATCTGTTCGGCGGCTCCAACACCGACAAGGCGCCGCTGCCCGATACCACGACGCTGCTCGAAGGGCAGGGCGGTCGCGCCGGCTTCAAGGCTGTGGTCACCGAGCGCAAGGCCGCCGATGCCGGCCTCGACGGGCGCGGGCGCCTGCAATCCTCGCTCGCTGCAGGCACCACGAGTGTCAACCTGGCCGAGGATGGCGTGCACCCCTTCGGCATGAAGGTGTCCGCTATCTCCACCACCAGCGGCGCCGTCACCGTCTCGCAGCCGGCGGCGGGTGGCGGGACATTGGGCAACCAGGTCGGCGTCACCTTTGCGCCCACGCCCGCCGAGCAGATCGCCGCCGGCCAGACCATTTCCATGGGCTTCACGCTGCCCGACGGCACCGAAACGCAGATCACCATGCGGGCGATCGCGGCGGCCGATGCGCCCGGCGGCATCAATGAATT
Source organism: Devosia sp. ZW T5_3 (assembly GCF_044987315.1). Classification (NCBI taxonomy): domain Bacteria; kingdom Pseudomonadati; phylum Pseudomonadota; class Alphaproteobacteria; order Hyphomicrobiales; family Devosiaceae; genus Devosia; species Devosia sp. ZW T5_3. The sequence goes on along the minus strand of NZ_JBJDRE010000003.1, from coordinate 92,997 downwards.
CGTCATCGGCGCGGATGCCGAGGCCACGGCCGCCAATTTCAAGACGGCGCTCGATAAAAAGCTGGTCGAAGTGGGCGGCACGACCCTGTCCGGCGCCTCAACCTTCGCCGCTTCGCAGAACTTCTTCAACGGCGCGGGCGAGCCCGTGCTGCGCGTCGATCAGAGCAGCGGCAATCCCCCCACCAGCCTGCGGCTAGCCACCGAGGCGGACACGGTCATGTGGTATACCGGCCAGACCCCGGCAGTCGCAGCCGAGGGGCTAGGGCGTCTCGAAATCGGCACCAATGGCGCCAATGTCACCCTGGGCGAAAAGCAGCCTGTCTCGGCCGCCCATGGCTTCCAGGTCAGCGGCATTTCGGCGTCCACCGCCAGCATCACCACCGGCTACACGGCAACGAATCCGTCCCAGGCCACCGCGCAATTCACCGCCATTCCTGCGCCTGGGGAAACCGTCAATATCACCCTGACCGAACCGAACGGCACCACCCGCACCATGGCGCTGACTGCCGTAGTCGGCAAAGCGGGCCCCGGCCAGTTCACCATCGGGGCCGATGTGAACGCCACCGCCGCCAATTTCTCCAAGGCGCTGACCGGCGTCGTCACCGACGCTGCCATCCTGGCCGAAGGCAATCCGCGCCAGAGCGTCACCGCCCAGATCGACGATTCCACCCGCGTCAATTACGGCCTGCAGGCCAATGAATCGGGCCTGCTCGCCCTGATGCGCACCACCGCCGCCATGTCGGTCGAGACCTATCCCGATGGCGATCCGACCGCCACCGGCCGCTTCGACGCCATGGCCGAGCGCCAGCAATCGGCGCTGTCGGAGGCCCACAATGTCAAGCGCGGTTCGGTGGAAGTCCTGACCATGGAACTGGGTATGGCCCGCAGCGCGCTCAACAACACCACCACCCGCCACTCCAATTACAAGCTGCAGCTCGAAAACCTGCTGAGCGATGTGGAAACGGTGAGCAAGGAAAACGTCGCCATGGAAATCCTGGCCCTGCAGACGCGCCTGCAAGCCAGCTACCAGGCCACCTCCATGATCAGCCAACTCAGCCTCGTCAACTTCATGAAGTAGGGCGGGAGAGGAGCCTCTCCCGTGGGAGAGAACACCGTGGCTAACTTCAAACCCACGACACTACCTCCCACCCACGGTGTCACCCCGGCGCAGGCCGGGGCCCATCTCGAGATGGTAGACCCGCCGCAAGGTGTGTGTATCTTCGCTCCGCCACCTGGCGGAACAACCACGATCTCAGGATGGGCCCCGGCCTGCGCCGGGTGTCAGCGAGCGTGTGGGTGGATGACATTTCTCTGACCATCCCCCAAAACAAAAAAGCCCCGCAATGCGGGGCCTCTTCATTCATTTCACCACTCACTCAGTTCGCGCGCAAACCTTGCGCTAGCTGGCGGTTGATGTTGATCAGCGTGTCCAGCCGATTGGGGGATACCGGATCGAGCAGGATCTCGCGCGTTTCGTTGAGGATGTACATCCCCAGATTGGCGATGTTCTGGCGCACCATGGCCGGCAGCGCATTGTCGTCGCGCGTCACCGAGGTCATGAAGATGGTCCACAGCTTGCGATTGAAGGTCAGCGCGCCCTTGAGCACTTCGCTATCAGCCGGCCAGTTGTCGCGCACGGACTGCAGGCTCGCAGCGGATTTGATGAGCAGCGCAGCTTCTCGTTCGCGAGGGGATTCAACCGTCTTGGCTGTCGTCTGATAGGCTGCCGCGCCGTATTGCTGCATGCTCAAACAGGTCCTGTTCGTACTGAATCAGCTCTTTGGCTGTCTTGAGAGCTTTGTACAGGTCGCCAGTTAAGATGTCGTTATTGATGCGGTCCGCAATTGAAATTGTGGACGGCGCCGCACTCACGAAATCGTTGATCAGCGTGAAATATTCGTCCCGCAGCGTGGTGATGTCTTCCTGGATATACATCAGCTGCACGGCCAGGTAGATGCGCTTGGCAGGGGTGTCGGCAGTCTCGGTGGTCAGGATATCCTTTTCGCGCAGAATGGGCGCCTTGCCGTCGATAAACAGCCGCGAGCGCTGTTCGGAATTGGTGATGATGCAATTGCCCACCAGCAGTTTCTCGCCGGGCTTGAGTTCGACCTTTAGCGCCAAGGCATTCTCCTTCACATATTCGTTTGCGCGCTCACACTAGCGCCATTTGCGGCGCTTTCTAGTCCGAGCGGACAAAGAAAAAGGCGGGCCCCAAAGCCCGCCTTCCTCAAGCTATTTGCGGTGCGATTAACGCAGCAGCTGCAGGATGCTCTGGTCAGCCTGGTTGGCCATCGACAGGGTCGAGGTACCCAGCGACTGGCGGGTCTGCAGCGCCATCATGTTGGCAGCTTCCTGGTTCATGTCGGCCAGGGTCAGGTTGCCGGCACCGGTTTCGAGCGTGTTGATCATGGACTTGGTGAAGTCCTGACGGTTCTGCACGATCGACAGGTTCGAGCCGAAGGACGAAGCCTGCGAACGAACCGAGTTCAGGGCGCCCTTGACCTGGTCAAGGAAGGCGTCGATGCCAGCGTCGCTGTCCAGGTCCTTGGCGGTCAGGGTCGTCGACAACTTCAGGTTGGCGGCGTTGACTGCATCTTCACCCTTGCTCTGGATGTCGATCGAGGAGGTGCCGGTTTCGTTGAAGGTGATCTTCAGCTTGTCGCCACGCAGCAGGTTGATACCGTTGAACGAAGCATCGTCCGACAGCTTGTCGAGCTGGTCGCGCAGTTCGTTGAACTGGTTGGCCAGATCGGCACGCACGGAGTTACCGGCGATTTCCGAGGCAGTGGTGCCCTGGGTCACGTCGAGCGCCTGGGTCGACAGGTTCTCGATGCGCAGCTTGCCGTTGTCGTTGGAAGCGCGGATCTTGCCCTTGAGGTCGTCGTTCTTGTTGATCTCGGAGACCAGCTCGTCGGTCGACTTGGCGGCGGTTGCGTCGGCGCCGAAGCCCAGGACGGCCGCGCCACCAGTGGTGGTGCCTTCAGCAACGGTGATCGCAGCACCAGTGCTGTTGGAGACCTTCAGCTGGCCATTTTCCACCTTGGCGGTGATGGCATTGCCGGCAGTGGTGGCAGCGGTGTTGATCTTGTTGGCGATGTCGGTGGCGGTGTCGCCGGTCGCCAGCGTGATGTCGAGCGTAGCAGTCGTGCCATCGCTGATGGTGAACTGCTTGCCGGTGTCAGCAGCGGCAACCGTGCCCGTAAAGGTTGCGGTCTTTACAGTCTTGGTCAGGGCCACATCAACGGCCGTGTCGCCGACAGCGCCGCCCTCAAAGCTGATATTGCCGGTCGTGGCAGCGGTATCGAGCGTGTAGGACTGGGTCTGGAACGACTTGTCCTGGCGAGCCTGACGCAGAGTGGACTGCATCGATTCCAGGTTTTTGGTGATCGAGGTCAGGCCGTTATTGGCAGCTTCGATGGTCTTGATGCCGTTAGCCATCGAGTCCATCAGGTTGTTCAGGTCACCGGCGCGGCTGTTGAGCGACGCGGCAGTGAAGAAGTTCGTGGGGTTGTCGAGTGCCGAGTTGACCTTGTTACCGGTCGACAGGCGGTCCTGGGTCTTGGCCATCAGCGTCGCTGTGTTCTGCAGCGAGGAGAGATTGGACCGGACGGCGGCAGTGAGATTGATATCAGCCATGGTAAAGTTCCCTTTCTAGGAGACTCGTATTTTGCTTTGACGCCTCATTCTGAGACAGCGTGGAGCATGCACGGAGCGGCATAAAAAATCGTTAACTTGATGCCGCAGCTTGCGTTGATCTTGAGGATTACTCAGCTCGGTTAAAAGCAGGTGAAGAGCCTGCTACCGGGGCAGAATCCGGCGGAATCTGGGCCTCCAGACAGAACAAAGCCCCGTTGTCCGGGGCTTTTGTGGCAAGGACAAGGCTATGGGGCCCGACGTATCACGCCATTAAGTCTTTCAGCCGCGCCATGGATTCGGGGGGAATGGTTGCGGAGCCGATGCGCTGGTACAGCTCGGCCAGCGTCTGTGGCGTCGGGGCAAGGGCGCCGGCAATTACCGCCGCGGCGAACATGGACGATGAATCGCGCGCCGGCGCTTCCTGTTCGCTATCGCTGGAGCGCTCTTCGCGGTCCGGGTTCGGCTTGGCATTCTTGGGAGCGGATGGCGTGCTTTGCGGCAAAACGGTGCGTTCGCCCAGCGCGGCGCGATAGCGGTAATCCGAAATATTGGTATGACTCGGGCCAATCGGCTCGGGTGCGATTGCGGTGACCATGACGCTGTCCTTGCATATACGAATGCAGTGGCAGCCTAGGCACGAACAGATTGTGGCGCACTTACCGGTTTAGGGCGGATTAGATTCAAATGCGGGAGTGCGCCGCCAGCGCCCCTACATCGAGCGATTAACCGCAATCCCCCGCGCCGAACTCGCCGGATCGGACGCCACCGCGCCAGCCCGGCCGTAAGTCTTGGCCTTGTTCTGCTGCCCGACGATCTGCGCCACATCGGTCAGCAGGTCTTCGGTCACGGTCCGCGCCGTCGCCAGCACGCGCAGATTCTCCGCCATCTGCGTGGCGAGGCTTTCATGTCCCTGCTTGAGCCGGTCGATGGCCTTGGGCGCCTCGGCGCGCAGGCGATCGCCCTGGCGCTGCACGGCGCGGGCAAAGCCCACATAGTCCTGCGCCAGCCGCGTCTTGTCGGGCGTAAGCGTGCTGGCCTGCTTGATGTGGCCGGTGCGCAGCAGCACGGTTTCCTGGTTCATGATATCGACAAGCGCGGCGAGGGCGACTTCGGCCATCTGGCACAGATCGTCGGCCGGCAGGCTGTCGAGGGCGGCGAGGCGGGCTGCGGCGGTCATACTCAATAGGCTCCCTTGGGAAGTGTCAGGCTGTTCTGCACGTTGGCGGCTTCCTGCAGGGTCAGCAGGTCGCCCATCAGTTGGTCGGCAATGCCGAGCCCGCCATTTTGCGCCATGGAATTGGCGAGTTGTTCCGATTGCATCGAGCGCCAGGTTTCCTCGCCAAAGCCGCCGCCAAAACCGTTCTCGCTCTTGACGCTTTCGAACATTGTCTTGGTCAGGGTGTTGAGGAACACGCCTTCGAATTCCTCGGCCTGCTGGCGCACCTTGGCGATCTGGCTGGCGCTGAGGGTCGATCCCGGTTTGGCGATGGCCTCGACCATTACAGCACCTCGATTTCGGCTTGCAGCGCCCCGGTGGCCTTGATCGCCTGGAGAATCGCGATCAGGTCGCGCGGCGCTATGCCCAGCGCGTTGAGCCCATCCACCAATTCCTGCAGCGTCACCGATTCATTGACTACCGCCAGCGCCTTATCCGAGGCGAAGACATCCAGATTGGTGCTCGGCTCCACCGCCGTCACGCCATCGCTGAACGGCGCCGGCTGCACCACTGTGGGGTTCTCGGCAATGGTCACCGTCAGGTTGGATTGGGCCACGGCAACGCTGGACACCCGTACATCCTTGCCCATGACGATAATGCCGGAATTCTCGTCGATGACGATCTTGGCCGGCTGGTCGGTTTCCACCATCAGCTGTTCGATATCGGTCAAAAGGTCGACAATATTGCCATTGAAGCCGCGGGGCAGGGTGACCCGCACCGTCGCCGGGTCCTCCGGCGTCGCAGTGGGCACGCCGATGAAATCATTGATCGAGAGCGCGATGCGTCGCGCCGTGGTCAGGTCGGGATTGCGCAGCGCCAGCCGCAGAGAGGTTTGCGAGCCGAGATGGAAATCGATCTCCCGCTCGATCACCGCACCTGAGGAAATCCGCCCCGTGGTCGGCACGCCCGAGATGACCGTGGCGGCGTCGCCCTGCGCCTTGAAGCCGTTGATATTCACCGGGCCCTGCGCAATGGCATAGACTTCGCCATCGGCGCCCAGCAGCGGGGTGACCAGCAGCGTGCCGCCCTGCAGGCTGTCGGAATCGCCCAGGGCCGCCACCGAAACGTCGATGCGCGAGCCCTGCGTGCCGAAGGGCGGTAGATTAGCGGTGACCATGACGGCGGCGACATTGGCGGTGCGCACATTCTCGCCCGCCGTATTGACGCCCAGTCGCTCCAGCATGGATTGCAGCGATTGCTTGGTGAAGGGGGAATTGTTGAGCCGATCGCCCGTGCCGTTGAGACCCACCACCAGGCCATAGCCGACCAGCTGGTTTTCACGGACGCCTTCCATGTCGACAATGTCCTTGATGCGCGCTGCCGCGGCCAAGGCATCGGCCATCGGAGCCAGCAGCAGGGCGGCGCTGAGGGCAGTTGCCGCGAGCCGTCGCAAGATCATGTGCATCGTCATCCCCGTCATTCGGCCGCTCCATCCCCATGGCGCGACATTTGACGACGACATTGCGAAAAGCGTGCCAAGCCGCATTTTTCGCTTCAAGCTTTTGAAGTAACTGGGTTTTATGTTGGTTTTGTCGGCGCCAAGACGCGCAACGACCCAGCGCTAAGCAATTCTTGCCGGGTCGATTAAGCTCTTGTTAACGCCTTGCGGCAGATTTTGCCGGGGATAGCACCGAACTGATTTGAGTCTGGCTTTGCGCATCGAAACCAATACTCGCACCAATGGGGTCAGTGGCCGTAGCGCCGCAGGCCGCGCCGGCTCGGGCATGGCCTTCGTTCCGGCCGGCGAAGACAGTGCCGTGCGCACCGCTGCCGCCGCGCCCATGGCCGCAACGGCCGGCATCGACGCGATCCTCGCCTTGCAGGCTGTCGAAGACCCACTGGCCGGCAAGAAGAAGCGCGCCGTCGGCCGTGGCGCTTCGCTGCTCGACACGCTCGACGCCATCAAGGCAGACCTGTTGATCGGCCGCGTCGGCGCCGAAAAGCTTGATCAGCTCGTCATCCTGCTGGGCGAAGTGCGCGAGCGCTCCGTGCCGGGGCTCGATGCCGTGCTCGACGACATCGAACTGCGTGTCCGGGTGGAACTGGCCAAGCTGGGCCGGTTTCTCTAAGGCGTCACCGCCAGGGCAGGTTCAGCTTGCCATCCAGGCTCCAGGCGCCCGGCCCGGAAAACACCAGATAGAGATAGATAAAGCAGAACAATATCGCCCCGGTGCCCATATTGACCGCGGGGTAGAACCCCATGGGCGCATGCCCGATCCAATAGCCCACCGCCATCATGCCCGACAGGATGAAGGCGGCTGGCCGGGTGAAGAGCCCGATGGTCACCAGCGCACCGCCTAGCAGTTCGAGCACGCCGGCGGTCGTGGTCATCGCGTCCAGCGGCACCGGAAATGGCACGGGAAAGCCGAAGAGTTTCTGCAGGCCGAAATGCACGAAGAGCAGGCCGGTGATAATTCTCAGGATCGCCAGGACATAGGGCGAAAGGCTGTTCAGTCTCGCAATCATTGATAGTCCCCTCAGACATGATGGAGCGAAGGGGTATTATACCCGTTCCCCACCACGACGACCAATAGGCGCCGGATTCGACAGCGGGGACGTCCGCATTTTTTGCAGGGCCGTGTCGAAGTCCGGCCCGGCCGTTCGTTGCGGCAGTGAAGTCGATGATCACCATTCGGAGCCTGTCATGATCCCCACCATCACCGCATTTGAACGCTCGCCCGACCGTGGCCAGGGACTGGCGCGCGACATGCGCGTGCGCTGGGCATTTGAAGAAGTGGGCCAGCCCTACAATGTCCGGCTGGTCTCCTTCGCGGAAATGAAACAGCCCGCCCATCGCGCGCTGCAACCCTTTGGACAAATTCCCACCTATGAAGAAGGCGATCTCGTCCTGTTCGAGACCGGGTCCATCGTGCTCCACATCGCCGAGCGCCATGCCGGCCTCTTGCCCGACGATGCCAATGGCCGCGCCCGCGCCATCACCTGGATGTTTGCCGCCGCCAGCACGGTAGAGCCGCCGATCCTCGAACTGCAGACCCTCAAATTCGGCGAGGGCGACAAACCCTGGTTTGAAGCGCGCCTGCCGCTGGTTCAGGATCGCATCCGCGCCTATCTGCGCGACCTCGCCGCCCGCCTGGGCGATGCCGATTGGCTCGATGGCACCTTCAGCGCGGGCGATTTGATGATGGTCCATGTGCTGCTGCGCGTGCGGCCATCGGGGATCCTCGACGAATTTGCCACGCTTTCCGCCTATTGTGACCGCGCTCGGGCGCGCCCGGCTTATCAGCGCGCCTTCGCCGCTCAATTGGCGGTCGCTAATGGCGCCTAGGTCGCCGCTTCCTGCTGGTTCAGTCGCAAGCCGAGCACCAGTGGTACGCTGAGTGCATAGACCGCCACCACCGATAGCCAGATCGCGCCGGGCCATTGCGCCTGGACCACGAAATAGAAGCTGGAAAAGCCCAGCGGTGCGGCGATCGAAGCCAGGCTCACTGCCGAGGCCAGCACGCCCTGGAACTGGCCCTGCTGGCTGGCATCGACCTGTCGCGTGGCCAGCGATTGCAGCGCCGGCACGCCAATGCCAGCCAGCGCAAAGACCGGCATGATGGCAAAGATCATCCAGCTTTGATTGGCCAGCGCCATGACGGTCAGCGCAAGGCACGCGCAGCCGATACCAGTCAGGATGGCGGCGCGTTCGCCCAGCAGCTTCACCGCCGGTCCCGGCAGGAAAGCCTGCGCCAGCGTCTGGCAAATGCCGAAGGCGCCGAGCGACAGCCCGATCCACAGTCCGTTCCAGCCGAACGTGTCGTTGCCCCACAGCGCCCAGCTGGTGCCATAGGCCTCGCCGGTGGCGCTGAACACGAAGAAGATGAAGACCACCGGCAATAGGCTCTTGAGTGAAAACACCCAGCGCAGCGGCCGCAATGGGTTGAGCGAAGCCAAGTCGATCTTCGCCTTGCTGGGGGTGCGCGATTCCGGCAGCACGAAAAAGGCCAGCAGTAGATTGGCGGTGTTCAGCACTGCCGCCGCGATGAAGGGCAGCCGCAGCCAATGATCGCCCAAGGCGCCACCCAGCACCGGCCCGATGATAAAGCCGATGCCGAACATGGCATTGAACAGGCCGAAGCGCCGTGCCCGCTTATCCTCGGGCGAGATGTCGGTGATATAGGCCATGGCCACCGAAATATTGGCGCCGGTCAGCCCGGCAATGGCGCGCCCGATCAGTAGCAGCCACAGGCTCGGCGCGAAGGCGAGGAACAGGTAGTTGACGGCAGCGCCCGCGATGGAAATCAGCAATACGGGGCGCCGTCCGAGCCGGTCGCTGAGCGAGCCGAGCACGGGCGCGCAGATGAACTGCATGATCGCATAGAGCGCAGTCATGATGCCGATATAGGGGGCCACGTTTTCGGCATGGGTCACCTCCTGCAGCAGCGAGGGCAGGATGGGGAAGATGAGGCCGATGCCAACGGCATCGAGGACAATGGCGGTGAAGATGACGGTGAGGGGTCTGCTCATGTGGACGTGCTCCGGCGCAAACATGCAGCGCCGCGCGGCGCCCATGGTGCGCGATTGAGCCTGATCGTGTCAGGCGGTGATGTGTTGGAGCCGCTGGCCGAGGCATGCCTTGGGCATGGACGGCGTGTGCTTGACCACCTGGACGACCATTCGTCCACCTATTTACTCCGCCACTGAGCGGACCAAGGAAAGCGGTCGCTTTTCGCGACATGCGTCGAATACGCCTGATCGCGGGGCGCGGCAAGTGCTTTCGCAGCGGCGCTAGCCGAGCATCGAGCCGGCTTGCCCGCCGGCAAAAAAGCCGCTACCAATCAAATGTGAGGTACGTACCTCATATTTTGGAGGGGAGAGCCAAAAATGCCGGACTTCAAGGTCGATCCGGACTTCACCATCACCGATGAGCAGACGCTGCGCAGCCTGTTTCCGGCGCAAACGGCGCTGGCCATTCACAAGTGCCAGAGCCTGCTCGATAGCTATGCGCAGGACTTTATCCGGCGCTCGCCTTTCGTGTGTATCGGCACCCAGCATGCCGATGGCCGGGCCGATGTCAGCCCGCGCGGCGATCCGGTCGGCTTTGTCGAAATTCTCGATCAGCACACCCTGGCCATCCCGGACCGTCCCGGCAATAACCGGCTCGACAGCCTGGTCAATATCCTGGCCAATCCCAATGTCGGCCTGTTGTTCATCATTCCCGGCTTTGATGACACGCTGCGCGTCAACGGGCAGGCGAGCCTCGTGACTGACCCGGCCATTCTGGGTGGGATGAGCGTCAATGGCCGTCAGCCCAAGCTCGCCATCGTGATCAAGGTCAGCGAGGCGTTCATGCATTGCGCCAAGGCGTTCCGGCGCTCGCATTTGTGGGACCCTGAACATTTCCAGGATCGCCGTGACATGCCCTCGCTGTCCAAGATCATCCTGGACCAGACCACCGGTGCGCCTAGCGACGCCGAGGCGATGCGCCAGATCGATGCCGATCTCGAAGTCGAATACAAGAAGTCGATGTACTAGCGCGGGGCAGGGCCCGGCCTGCTGCAAACAGCGGCCGGGCATCAGCTCATTTCGCCGCGGCAATGCCGTTGAGCACGGTCATGTCCTCGTCCGACAGCACGGTGTCGGCGGCGAGCAGGTTTTCCTGCAGATGCGCCACCGAGGACGTGCCGGGGATCAACAAGAGATTGGGCGAACGTCGCAACAACCAGGCCAGCGCCACCTGCATCGGGGTGGCACCCAGCCGACTCGCCACCTCGGACAGCGCCGACGACTGCAGCGGGGTAAAGCCGCCCAGCGGGAAGAATGGCACATAGGCAATGCCCGCCTGTGCCAGATCATCGATCAGGGCATCATCTTCCCGATGCGCCAGGTTGTACTGGTTCTGCACGCATACGATCGGCACCAGCTTGCGGCCTTCGGCCACCTGCGCTGCGGTGGCATTGCTCAGCCCGATATGGCGCACCAGGCCCCGGCTTTGCAGCTCCGCCAGCGCCGTCAGCGGCGCCTCGATCGAGCCTTCCGTCGGCCCCATGCCGAACATGATCCGCAGGTTGACCACTTCGAGTACGTCGAGGCCCAGATTTTTACGGTTATCCTCGACCGCCTGCGCCAGGTCGGCAGCGGAAAAGGCTGGCAACCACGAGGCATCGGCTCCGCGTACGGCACCGATCTTGGTCACGATGACCAGATCGTCCGGATAGCTGGGCAGCGCCTCGCGGATCAGCTGGTTGGTAATGTGCGGCCCATAGAAGTCGCTGGTGTCGATATGGTTGATCCCCTGCGCGATCGCTTCGCGCAATACGGCGCGGGCGGCGTCGGGATCGCGCGGTGGCCCGAACACGTGGGGGCCGGCGAGCTGCATTGCACCATAGCCCAGGCGCTTTACGTGACGCTGGCCCAGGGCAAAGGTTCCGGCTGCTGCTAAGTTGGACATGATCATCTCCGTTATTACGCCGCCAAGATAAGGTTTGCCCATTGCCAGAATAATGGGTCACAATCCGCACGGGCTGTCCGACAAGGCGTACAATGAATCCTGATCTCAATGACCTTAAGGCTTTCGCCGCCGTCGTGCGCAATGGCGGCTTTCGCGATGGTGCCCGCGAGACCGGCAAGAGCGCGTCGAGCCTGAGCGACGCCGTCCGCCGGCTCGAGGCCGGCTTGGGCGTGAGGCTGCTCAACCGTACCACTCGCAGCGTCTTGCCCACCGAGGCGGGGCGCGACCTGCTGGCGCGGCTCGAGCCCGCCTTGCAGGAAATCCAAGCGGCCATGGATGTGGTCAATGCCCATCGCGAGCAGCCCATGGGCACGCTGCGGCTCAATGTGCCGGTCAGCGCCACCCGCACTGTCTTGCCCGCCATCATCCCGGCCTTCCTCGCCGCCTATCCCGATATCAGGGTGGAGATCGTCGCCGAGGAAAGTTTCGTCGATATCCTGGCCACCGGCTGCGATGCCGGCATTCGCTATGAGGAACGCCTGGCCCAGGATATGATCGCCGTGCCGATCGGCCCGCGCGTGCAGCGCTTTGCTCTGGGCGCCTCCGCCGCCTATCTCGACCGCCGCGGCCGCCCCGAACACCCCCGCGATCTGCTCAGCCATGCCTGCCTGCAAGGCCGCTTTCCCAGCGGTGTACTGTTCTCCTGGGATTTCGAGCGCGACGGCGAAACAGTGCGCATCGAGCCGCAAGGCCCGCTCATCGTACAGGCCGGCGCCGCGACGGAACTGGCTATCGATGCCGCCATTGCCGGCACCGGCATTGTGGCCCTGTTTGAAGATTGGCTGCGCCCGCATTTCCTCAGCGGCGCGCTTCTGCCGGTGCTCGAGCCCTGGTGGGTCAGCTTTTCCGGACCCTTCCTCTATTATCCCGGCCGTCAGCTGGTGCCCGCACCGCTGCGGGCCTTCGTCGACTTCGTCCGGAAAATGCAACATTCCGCGCCGGCCAAAGGGGAGTAAAACCGCCATGAGTGACAGGATCAGGACGGGCGGGTGCCTCTGCGGCGCCGTGCGCTACCAAGTGTCGGGCGAGCCCTATATTGCCGGCCTGTGCCACTGCACCAAATGCCGCAAGCTGACGGGCTCGGCCTTCTCAGCCACGGCAAATTGGCGCCAGGACCAGTTCACCATGATCGGCAACGTGCAAACCTACGACCGGCGCCAATTCTGCCCCGCCTGCGGCTCGCGCCTGTTCTTCCTGTTCGACGATGGCGTCGAAATCTTCCTCGGCACCCTCGACGACGCCCCCTACGACATCCCGCCTCATCTCGAAGTCTGGACCATCCGCCGCGAACCCTGGCTGCCCCACATCCCCGGCGTCGACCTGCACGAGCACAACCCGCCGCCGCTGTGATTAGCCTAAAGGACGGCCGGGCCGTCGAGGACATCGCTGCCGCCGGGCCGGTAGCTGCTGGCTCCAGAGTTAATACCCCGATTGGACCACATTCCGGTCGATTTCGTAGGCGGGGACATTTTCGGGCTTAGCCAGGCGTCGCCGCTGGCTGGCGGCATTTCGCTCTGCAATGAGTGCTGCTTTAAGTTCGGCTCGTGTGTAGCCAATGTCATTGAGCAGCCGGGGATCGTCTGGGATGTCCCGGATGCCACCATAAAGTTCATACTCTAGTTTGATTTCCTGAATCAGTGCGTGACTCAGCCTTCCGATCAAAGAGGTCATTTCTGCTCTCCGCGTCTGTGGTCGGATCACGCTAGGCCGTTGGTGCCGATCGCTCAAACGAGTATAAGGCAGCTCAGATAACCTGAGGTTGTCCGATGAAGCGCAGCCGTCTACCCCTTACCGCGTTGCGCGCCTTCGAAGCGGCTGGTCGGCACCAGAGCTTCAAGAAGGCGGCCGAAGAATTGGCCGTGTCCGAAGCCGCCATTAGCCGGCAAATCCGGGACCTCGAGGGCCAACTCAGCGGCGCCTTGTTCGAGCGGGGGCATCGCAATGTCCGGCTGACCTCGGGCGGGGCGCGGCTATTGGGGCAACTGACGAAGAGTTTTGATGCCATCGACACGGCCCTGTCCGAACTGCTCGCGCCGCCACGCAAAAAGCGGGTATTCGTCAGCGTCGAACCGACCTTCGCCACGCTGTTTCTGATCCCCCGGCTTGCCGAGTTCACTGTCGCACACCCCGATATTGATGTTCAGATTGAAAGCAGTTCGACGCTCGTGGATCTAAGCGGTGACGATGCTGGCGTCGCCGTTCGCTACAGCCTCACCGACAAGAGCTGGCCACGGTTGGAGGCCCGGCATCTTATCGACAATCTGCTCACGCCCGTGGTCGCTGTCGGGCACCTGGCGATTGAGATAAAATCTCCTTTGGACATTGCAAAAATCCCGCTCCTGCGAGACGAAAACGAAGCGCCATGGCAGCGCTGGCTTGCTATTGCCGGGGTCCAGGTACGCCCGACATGGGGGCCGGTTTTTTCAAACGCCGCGATAGCCCTGCAAAGCGCCCAACTCGGGCATGGCGCCGCCCTTGCTGACCGTCACCTGGCCGATCGCCTCCTCAGTGATGGCCACCTCCGCGCACCGTTCGATCTGGATATTGAGAATGGTGCATATTGGCTGGTGGCACGGAGCTTCGCCAAGCTCACAATGTCGGAGAGGACGTTTTGCGACTGGCTCGTGGCGGCCATGGGCATCTCCGGAAAATCACCAGCCTCCCGCTAAAAGCGGTCAAACGCCGCAAGCGAAAGCCGATACCGGGTTTGCCACTGGCCCAGCGCGTAGGCTCTCTCGCATCGGCGGGTTCTCTGGTTATGCCAAATGGGACGAGCCGATATTGCCGCTCGCTGATCCCCGCCTTGATGAACTTGGCAATCATCGCTACCAAAACGGCATTGCGACCCTGCAGGATAGTGATGCGGTGACCAAAGTTGAGCGGGCTTCATTTGGTCAGTTGCTGCTTTATCCCGGCTTCGTGCGACTGTGGATGGCTGATGGGCTCTCCAATTTCGGGACGTTCATTTTCGGACTGTCGCTGCAGCTCTTGCTGATCCACGTGCTCAGTGCCGACCAGCTGGAGATCGGCTGGGTGCGGTCCGCGCAGTGGCTGCCCTCGCTGTTGTTCGGGCTTTTGGCGGGCGTGGTCGTTGATCGTGTGCAGCGCAAGCAATTGCTGATCGCCACCGATATTGCGAGTTGTGTGCTGCTGCTGGCGATTGCCGGCATGGGCTTGTTGGGAATGCTCTCCCCGTTTGGGGTGGCCGTGCTGGTCTTCCTGCTCGGCACCGCTGCGGTATTGCAGGGTGGGGCGCATCAATCGTTCACCGCCGACCTGCTGCCGCCAAGCCTTCTTGCTTCGGGCAACGTGGCGTTGACCCAGACCTATACCGCAGCGCAGACATTAGGGCCCTTGCTGGCAGGGGTGCTGGCCGGTGTCGTTGGCGCGCCGGTCACCATGCTGATCAACGCTGCTACCTACGCCGCCTCGGCGGTGCTGTTGGCCGGCGTGCCCGGCAGGCAGCCCACCGAGCGCACGGCGCGGTCCTCGCTCGGCGCCGACCTGCGGGAAGGAATTGCCTGGGTCTACCGGCATCCGTTCCTCGCCCCCTATGCGCTTTGCCTGCATGTCTGGTTCATCGGCAATGCTATCGCCGGAACGGTTTACGTCTTCCATGCGACGCGCCTGGGTCTCGATGGGGGCGCCGTCGGGTTGACGCTGGGAATGGCGGGTCTGGCCGGGGTGATCGGGGCGGGGCTCGCGGAACGGACGGCGCGGCTGCTTGGAACGGGCAAGGCCATCCTCTGCTGCGACTTTCTGACCGGGCTCGCCTGGCTGATAGTGGCGGTGACGCCGCAGACGGGCGTCGCACTCTATGCGCTCTGCGCTGCGCAATTCGTCTATGGCATAGGGCTTGGCCTGCGCGGCCCCCTTGAGATGAGTTTCCGCAACGCGGTGACGCCCTCGCGCCTGAGGGGACGGATGAACACGACGATCCGCTCGATAAACTGGGGCCTGATCGCGCTGGCGGCGCCGCTGGGCGGCTGGCTGGCCTTGCAATTCGGCGATCGCGCCGCACTGACAATTGCGGGCACAATAATGGTGGGGACGGGCACAGCCCTGCTACTCTCACGGTTCCGCCACGCCGCCATGCCCACTGACGCACCCGGCTGAAAGCGGCGACCCCCGTCGCAACTCTCTCTCGCCATTCATCAAACCGTCGCCGATTATCGGCTACACGGCCGGCACGGGGCGGTTTGTCGCGTTGTCCACCGGGTGATTTGTGTGCTTGCCCGGGCTCGCCTGCGCGCATATATAGGCCGCCTAAGGGGTGCATTGGAGTTGAGTCTACTGATGTCTTCGGTTGTTGACCTAGTTGAATACCGGCCCAGTGATGACGAGCCGTTCATGAATCCGCGCCAGCGCGAGTATTTCCGGGCTAAGCTGAATACCTGGAAGGACGAGATCCTTCGCGAAAGCCGCGAGACGCTCGCCAATCTTCAGGAAGAAAGCCAAAACCACCCCGATATGGCCGATCGTGCCAGTTCGGAGAGCGATCGCTCGCTGGAACTGCGCACCAGGGACCGCCAGCGCAAGCTGATTTCCAAGATCGATGCCGCGCTCAAGCGCCTTGACGATGGCACCTATGGCTATTGCGAGGAAACCGGCGATCCGATTGGCCTGGCCCGCCTCGATGCCCGCCCGACCGCGACGCTGAGCCTCGAGGCCCAGGAAATGCATGAGCGGCGCGAAAAGGTCTACCGCGACGAATGATCCGATAGCACCACAGAATTAAGGGCCCGCTTGCCACAAGCGGGCCCTTTGTCGTTTCCACATCCATCAGCTCAGAAGCCGAACACGCCGGTGAGGCTGGACTGGCCGTTGCCGTTCTGCACGCAGGAGCCATTGGTGTTCTGGCCGAACTGGAACAGGCCGCAGCTATTGTTGTTGCCATTCTGATGGATCGTGCCGTTGTGGCCATTGCCATTCTGCACGATGACGCCGTTATTGCCCGAGCCGGTCTGGCTGCCGCCAGCGGAATTGCCATTGCCGTGCTGGCTGACATTGGCACCCGTGGCGTTCATCCCCTGAAACAGCGAATAGAGGCCAAGCCCCAGGCCGAGCATCTGCGCCTCATCGGAATTGGTGGGGGCGTAGCTGATGGAAACCTGGCCGGCGGCGGTGGCTGGGGTGGCAATCGCGGCGACGCCGATGGCGGCAGCGACAAGGGCGGCAAGAGTGGTCTTGATGATCTTGGTGGTCATGGCGTCTCTCCTGTTTGTTGTGCGCTGGCTGTTGTCCAGCTGATGGTTTGACTATGCAGGGGAGCGGCTGAACCGATCTGGAGCGCGATATTCACTCGGCGTTCACAGTCCGTGCACCAATTGGGCCAAAGTGCTAACGCAAAGAGGGCCTCAGCGAACTGAAGCCCCTATGGGTGCCGGCGATGCAGTCTTGAGTCAAAGCGTCGTGACAAGGTCCTGATCGCAATCGAGTTTCTGGCCATTGGCCGTCACTTCGAACACCAGATCATATTTGGATCCGGCATTGATCATGACTTTGCCGAGCGACACCTTGTCATGCGCCGCCGCCGAGAAATTGCCGCCCTGGCTGATATTGCTGCTGCCGCCAGAACCCGAGCTTTGTAGCCGGAATTGGTAGGAGCCATTGACCGCTACATCGGTGCGCAGCGCCCCTTCGAGCATGAGCATGCCGTTCTGGGTGGTCGAGGTTATGCCGCACTGCACCGGGCCGGCGCTGGTGGTTTCGGCCTGCCCGCTGGTCACTGCGAAGGCCGCAAGGCCAAGGCCGAACAGGGCAGGAATAACGCCTAAACATTTGTCGAAGCTAAGCATTTCTAAAAATCTCCCGTTCTAGAATGAAGCCGGAAGGGGCTTGCCCTTCCGGCCGAAGGTCATCAAGCATCAGGGGCAGGCCTGGACGAACGCGGTGACATTGCCGGCACCGGCCTGGGCGACATTGGCGCTGCAGCCATTGCCGACCTGTACGCCGGCGGCGACATTGCCATTGCCGTCCTGGGTCAGGATGGCGGTGTGGTTGTCGCCGAACTGGCCGACGCCAGCGGCATTGTTGTTACCGTGCTGCCAGGTGTCGCCATAGTTGTTATTGCCCTGCTGGCCGATGGCGCCGACATTGTTGTGGCCGGACTGATGGCCGACAGCGGAGTTCCAATTGCCGGTCTGGGAAATGCCCAGGCTGTTGTTCCAGCCAGCCTGGTTGCCGCCGGCAGCATTGCCGAAGCCCCACTGATTGACCCAGACGCCAGCGGCCATGGCGGGCGCTGCGGTAACGGCGAGCATTGCGGCGATTGCGGTGGTGATAACGATGCGCTTCATTTGACTTCTCCTGTTTGGCGGCGCTCCCTCCGAGCGCTTCTTGCCGATGACGATTGGTTTAAACAGGCGAGCCGGAACGCTGACTGAACCCCGGATTCAGATTCCGTTCATTCTCAAAAAAGCGCAGCGGTGGGCTTTACCCCAGCGCGATCTCCCGCTCGATGCCGATGGCGTCGAGGAAATCGCGGTCATGGCTGACCACCAGCAAGGCTCCGTCATAGCCGCGCAAACCGGCCTCCACCTGCTCAATGGCGTGGATGTCGAGATGGTTGGTGGGCTCGTCCAGGATCAGCAATTGCGGCGGGTTATTGCCGCCAATGGTGCAGGCCAGTCCGGCGCGCAGCGTCTCGCCACCACTGAGCGTCCCCACCAATTGCAGCGCCGCATCGGCCCGGAACATGAAGCGAGCCAGCGCCGCTCGTCCGGTATTCTCATCCGCATCGGGATTGAGGCGGCGGAAATTGTCGCGAATGCTGAGGGCGGGGTCGAGCAGGCTTACTGTCTGATCGAGCAAGGCATAGGGCACGAGGATACGCACGGCGCCAGCGGTGGGCGGCAGATCGCCCGTCAGCAGCCGCAGCAGCGTCGTCTTGCCCGAGCCATTGGGGCCGGTAATGGCCACGCGTTCCGGCCCGAAAATGCTGAACGAGGCATTTTCGATGATCGGCGCCTCGGCCACCGGCCCGCCGCTCAGGCTATCGACCTGCAACACGGTGCGACCTGCCGGCAGGCCCGAGGGCGTCAGCGTGACGGAGAGCGGGGTCAGGATTTCGATCTGCGATCTGGCCTCACTGGCGGCTTCCGATGCCTCGGCACGCAAGCGGCTGGCCAGCCGCGCATTGCCACCACTGGTATTTTCCGAATTCTCCTTCATGCCGCCCAGCATGATGCGCGGAATGTCGCCCTTGGCCGCCTTGCGCTTGCCTGCGCTGTCCTTGCGCGCCTTCTTTTCGGCGACGGCCTGCAGCTTGCGGTCGACCTCGGCCACTTTCCGCTCGGCCGATGCCAATTGGTGCTCGGCGGAGGCCAGTTCCAGCGCTTTGCGCTCGCTGTAATGGTCCCAATTGCCGCCATAGGTCTTGGCGCCCAGGCTGGTGAGTTCAACGATGGCATCCATTTCGCGCAGCAAAGTGCGATCATGGCTGACCACGATCGCCCCGCCGCGCCAGCGATGCAGCAGGTCGGCTACGGCTTGCCGCCCATCGGCGTCAAGATTATTGGTGGGTTCGTCGAGCAGGATCATGTCGGGCTTGGCGAGGATCAACCGCGCGAGGGCCAGCCGCGTGCGCTGGCCGCCGCTCAGTGTGGATATCAGGCGATTGGTGTCCAGCGCCGGCAGATGCACATCGGCCAGCGCAGTCTCGATGCGGCCGGGTAGCGACCAGTCGGCTTCGCCGGCGTCGTCGGCAGTGCCGAGACCTTGTTCGAGGCGATCCAGCCGCGCGAGTTCACCGGCAATACCCAAATGGCCGGCGACCGTTTCAGCGGGGTCAACCTGTACGGATTGTTCCAGCACGCCCAGCGTGCCGGTCACACTGATCGAGCCGGATGAGGGTGAGACCTCTCCCGTGACCAGGCGGAGCAGGGTGGATTTGCCCGTGCCGTTACGGCCGATCAGCCCCGTTCGTTCATTGCCGAAGCTGAGGTCGAGACCGGTGAAAAGTGGCTGATTGTCAGGTGTGGAGTAGGAGACTTGGTGCAGCGTTATGGAGGCGGGCATGGACAGATTCCGAATGAGCGATGCGGATGAGGCAGTCGGTCATCGAGAATTCCATTGGGTACCGTCCGGTCTGTGCTGCGGGTGGGTTGAAAATAGGCAGGGTGGTGGAGATGTCAAGTTTGGTCGCCTGCCACGACCTCGTCCTTCGACAGGCTCAGGATGAGGTCTACTGGGGATTCGCTGGTTGGGATCCATACCCGTCGCACCATCATTGCCCGGCTTGTCCGGGCAATCCATGTTGCAGCATATGCGGGGCGATGGATCACCCGGACAAGCCGGGTGATGACGATGGTGGGTGGGTCGGGGCCGACGGAAATTGATTCCGCCGCCGCCTCTACCGCTTTGATTCCCCTGCAAAACTACCCCAAGTACCGCTTCTTCAGATGCGCCTTGAAGAAATCCGCATTCAGCGGCTCGCCCGTGGCGCGTGTGATCAGATCAGGCGTCGACCAGCGCGAGCCCTGGCTCCAGATATTGTCCGAGCGCCATTGGTTGACGCCGCTGAAGTCGCCCTTGCGAATATCCTCGCGCACGCCCGGTTGCGCCGTTTCCAACGCTGCCCATTGCTGGGCGGCGATCATGGCGCCCAGCGTATAGCTGGGGAAATAGCCGAAGGCCCCGCCGGGCCAATGCACGTCCTGCATCGGGCCGTCCTTGGGGTCGGCCAGGGTGGAGAGGCCCAGATATTCGGTCATCTTGGCGTCCCAGGCCTCGGGAATCTGGCTGGCCTCGAGCTTGCCGTTGACCAGGTCCTGTTCCAGTTCGTAGCGCAGGATGACGTGAAGCGGATAGGTGACCTCGTCGGCATCGACGCGGATATAGCCGCGCTCGACATAGTTCACCTCGCTCAGGATATCGGCGATATCCCAGCCGGGAATGGCGTCTTCGCCCAGATGCAGATGCACCAGCGGCAGGGCGAATTCCCAGAATTCGGGGCTGCGCGACAGCTGCATTTCCACGAACAGGCTCTGGCTTTCGTGAATGCCCATGCCGCGTGCCTTGCCCAGCGGCCAGTGCGACCACTCCTTGGGCAGGCCCTGCTCGTAGAGCGCGTGACCCGTCTCGTGCAGCACGCCCATCAGCGAGGACAGGAATTCGTCGGTGCGGTAACGCGTGGTCATGCGCACATCGGTGGGCACGCCGCCACAGAAGGGGTGATGCGACACGGCCAGCGAGCCATGGGTGAAATCAAAGCCAACCGCGCGCATGGCGGCAAGGCCAAGCTCGCGCTGCTTTTCAATGGGGTAGGGGCCGTTCAGCGCCTTGCGGGGCCGCTTGGCGAGGCGTTCTTCCTGGGCGGCCAGTGCCTCGGGCACGAAGCCCTTGAGGAAGCTCTTGAGATCGCCGAAGACCAGATCGAGATCGGCCGTGCGATTACCGGGATCGTATTGCTCCATCAGCGCGTCATAGGGCGCCAGCTTCAGTGCCTCGGCGCGCAATTGGGCTTCTTCGCGGACCAGCGCCACGACGCCTTCGAGCGCCGGCAGAAAGCTGTCCCAGTCATTCTTGGCGCGCAATTCGCGCCACAGCTGTTCCGACCTCATGGTGGCAGTGGTGCGGCGCTCGACGAATTCGGTGGGCAGGCAGGTGGCGTTGATATAGCTGCGCCGGAATTCAACCAGCGCCAGCTTCTGGTCTTCCGACTCAACCTCTGTTTCCGCCGCCGCGATCCAGTCGGCGATTTCGGGCGCGGTGGATTGGGCATGATAGAGCCCGGCCAGGTTGGACATGGCCTCGGCCCGCTTTTCCCCGCCGCCAACGGCCATGTGGGTGGCTTCGTCAGCCCCCAGAATGGACAGCGCATGCTCCAGCGCTTCGAGTTTGCGGCCGAGATCGTCGAGTTTGCTGAAGGACATGGGCAGGCTCCAAATTTGCGCCCAGAGGTGTTCCATAGCTCGGCCCTGAGGGCAAGACATGCCCACAAAAGGGGAAGAGGCGCAGCCGGGGAGACTGCGCCTCTGGGGAAGGCCGGATCTGTTCTGGAGCCGGCCAGGCAAGGTCCTTCTGGACCCCGCCGGGAGAGCCCGGCCGCACCATTGGGGGAATGCGCGGCGGGAAACTGGGAGGTGGCGCTGCCTAGAAAGGCAGGATGGCGTCCATCACCTGCTGGCCGTAGCGGGGCTGCTGGACATCGGTGATCTGGCCGCGGCCGCCGTAGGAGATGCGGGCTTCGGCGATCTTGGCCGAGGGGATGGTGTTGTTGGCGCGGATATCGGAGGGGCGCACGATGCCGGTGACGATCAGGTCGCGGACTTCGAAATTCACCCGCACTTCCTGGCGGCCTTCGATGACCAGATTGCCATTGGGCAGGATCTGGGTGACCACGGCCGCAACCGAGGTTTCCAGGCTTTCCGAGCGGTTGACCGAGCCCGCGCCCTTATTGGCCATGCCTGAGGTGAAGTCGACGGCAGCGGAAGGATCGATGACGCCGGCCGAAACGTCCTTGATGGCAGTGCCCAGGATACCCCCCATGCCGGCGCTATTGGTGGCGCTGCGGCTGGAATTGGTGGCGTTGTCGATCTGGGCGCTGTCATTGATGGTCACGACGATGGTCAGGATGTCGCCGATGCGGTGGGCGCGCTCATCCTTGAAGAAGCCGCGGGCCGAGGTGCGGTAAAGCGAATTGGCCTGGTAGGTGTCGGCAATGGCTTCGGGCATCGGCATGCGCACCGGCTGATAGCCGGCCACGGTCGTGGGGTCCTCGATGGCGGTCAGCACCGGGGCCTTGCCCACATTGGCGAGGCGATCTGTGGTGGTGCAGGCGACGAGCGAGCCGGTGAGCAGCAGCAGGGCGGAGAGTTTGACGAGCAGCATTTTGGGGCTCCTGAGCTTAGAGGCCGGCAATTGAAAAGGGGGCGGCGCTGACTTCGACGGCGCCGGCGGCAATGGCGGTGGCGTTGATGACGCGCTTGGAGATGAGGTTGAGCACTTGCACCGGCCCGCCGGTGGCGGCGCTGGTAATGGCCTGGCCCTTGACGGTCAGCGTCATAGGGCCCTTGCGGAAATAGATGGTGACCAGCTGGTTTTTGGCGATCAGCTGGGGGATGGCGACGTCGGATGGCTTGAGCATCATGCCCTCACGGGTCTGGCGGGTCAGGGCCATGCCCACCAGCTGGTTGAGCTGGGCAATGCCGGCTGTTTCGGCAAAGCGCAGCGCCACCGGACGCATCTCGATATCATCAGCCGACAGCACGGCGCCGGCGGGCAGGTTGGCCTTGAGATGGGGCGCCGCGATCATCAGTTCGATCGTGCCGGCAACATCGAGCGGCTGGGCTTCGCCGGCAATCGCGAAGCGGGCGGTGAAGGCGCCCGTACCCGGCAGGTAGCGCAGGCTGATAATGCTGGCGGGTTCGGCCACCGGCTCGGCGTCGAACGGGGCGATCCGCGTGTTGAACAGCATGTCGGCCGTCATGCCATCGGTGATGATGCCGCGCTGGCGCAGATCAGCGGTAATCACAGCGGTGAGGCTTGCTTCATCCACGACGCTGCTGGCGCGGGTCACGCGGCTGGCGGTGGCGCCGCTGCTGTCGAAGCCGGTGATGCCCACGCGTGCGGCGGCGGCGGTGATGTCGGCCAGCGGCACCAGTCCGCTGGTGCCCGGCTTGGGCGAGCGGAACAGGGGCTGCTCGGCGTCGATCCCGGCCTGCTCGAACATGTCGCCCACGGTGACCACCGCGGCCGAAACGACGATGTCGGTCTTGAGTACGGGCGCGGCAAAGGCGGTACCGATCAGCAATGTGGTGGCGAGAGCGGCAAGCAATGTGCGGGTCATCTAGGCTCTCCCTTAGCGAAGTTGGCTGGTGGCCTGCATCATCGTGTCGGCGCCCGAGATGATGCGGGCATTCATCTCGTAAGCGCGCTGGGCGGCGATGAGGTCGGCGATTTCGGTGACCGAATTAACATTGGCCATTTCGAGATAGTTCTGCAGCAGATTGCCCGTGCCATCCCGATTGGGCAGTTCCACCTGGGCCGGGCCACTGGCGGCGGTTTCGGTGAAGAGGTTATCGCCCAGCGATTCCAGGCCCGATTTGTTGACGAAGCGGGCGAGCTGGAGCTGGCCCAGTTCGGTCGGGTTGGTGTCATTGTTGAGATAGGCTTCGACCACGCCATCGGCCGAGATCGACACCGAGGTGGCGGTTCCCGGAATGGTGATATTGGGCTCGATGGCATAACCGCTCGAATTGACCAGCGTGCCCTCGGCGCTGCGTTCGAACGAGCCGTCGCGGGTGTAGCCGGTGCGGCCATCGGGCATGGTGACCATGAAAAAGCCCTCGCCGCGAATGGCGATGTCGAGTTCGCGTTCGGTCATGCTCACACTGCCCTGGCTCATCACGCGGGGGGTGGAGACGGTGCGCACGCCCGAGCCGATCTCGAGGCCGGCCGGCAGCATGGTGCCCTGGTCCGAGGTTTGCGAACCGGCGCGGGTGATCTGCTGGTAGAGCAGATCCTGGAATTCGGCGCGCTGGCGCTTGTAGCCAGTGGTGCGCATGTTGGCGATATTGTTGGAGATGACTTCGACGTTGCGTTCCTGAGCGCTCATGCCGGTCGATGCGATGTAGAGGGCTTTCATGGCTTTTCCTCAGGACTTAAGCGTTGGCATCGCCGAGACGCTGAATGGCCGAGCGGCGGAGCTCGTCCTGTTTCTGCGTCAACGAGGCGATGGATTCATAGGAGCGGGTGACGCGGATCATTTCGGCCATTTCGGACACGCCCGACACGTTGGAGCGTTCGACAAAGCCCTGCATGGTGCGAGTATTGGTGGCGGCTACGGGCGTGCCGCCGGCATAGAGATTGGCGCCTTCGCGGGTCAGGTCCTGCACATTGGCGAATTCGACCAGGCGTAGCCGGTCCTTGGGGCCGGCGCTGGAACTGACCGAGCCGTCGGCGGCAATCTCGATGCCGCTTTCCTCGGGACCGAACTGGATCGGACCGCCTTCGCCGAGCACCGGATTGCCGTTGAGGTCGACTAGCGTGCCGTTATTGCTGATCTGGAAGGAGCCGGACTTGGTCCAGCGTTCGCCGGCGCCGGTCTGCACGGCGAAGAAGCCTTCGCCGTTGAGCGCGACATCGAGCTCGTTGCCGGTCTGCACCATGGCGCCGCCCGACATGTCATGCATCGTCGCCCAGTCCTGCACATAGGAGAGCGGCTGGTCGCGGGTCTGGAAATCCTGGTCGCGGGCGACCGGCATGATGTATTCTTCAAACAGCAGGTTCTCGGCCTTGAAGCCGGTAGTGTTGATGTTGGCCATATTGTTGGCCACCACATCCATCTGCCGCTGTAGCGCGATCTGCCTGCTGAGGCTGATCAGTTGCGCGTTTCCGATCATCGCTGATCCCCGGTGTTAACGTCCCCGAAGCCGCCGACTTCCCCAAGCCTTGGCCTCGCCGTTTACACTGCAGAAACCATGCCAAGTCGGAAAATTTAATAAAATCAGATGGATAGGATTTCGGTGGGCTTAGCCTTGCCGGGTTAGTCTTTTCCCTTGCGGCAAAAGCTGCCCGGCAAATTTTGCCGCTTTGCGTGTGTTTGTAACCAATCGTTAACCATCCGGCGCTTAGCTGGACGCACAGCCGGAATCGTCCGGAATTCCTCGTGTTTGGCAGGTTGGCATGGTCGCTGAAGCAGAAGCCGGTGAAGGCGCCGCCCGCAAGAAGGGAATTCCCAGGCTCTTTCTCATTATCGGGGCCGCTGCTGTGGTCGTGCTGCTGGGCGGGGCGGGCCTTTATTATTTCCTCTCATCGGGAAGCTCTGCCGAAGGCGCGGCCGATGGCCATGGCGCCACTGCTGCCGCCGCGACGCCGACCTTCATCTTCAATCTGCCTCCCATGACGGTCAATCTCAGCAATGAGGCTGGCGGGGAATCCTTCATGCGGCTCACCATTGCTCTGGAAGTGGCCAATCAGGAGGTGATGACCGCGATTCAGCCGAGCCTTGCCAAGGTGACCGATGCATTCCAGGTCTATCTGCGCGAGCTGCGCAAGAGCGATCTGGAAGGCTCCGCCGGCATCTATCGCCTCAAGGAAGAGCTGACGCGCCGCGTTAATGTCGCGATCTATCCGCAACGCGTCGAGAGCATCCTGTTCAAGGAAATTCTGGTGCAGTGATGGCTGGACCAACCGATCAAGACAAGCTGTCGGAAAACTGGGGCCTCGACGCCGCCGGCAAATCCGAGGAAGCGCGCGCCGCCGAAGCCGCTGCCGAATGGGCGGCGATGATCGAGGGCGCCGCGGGCGACGGGGAAGACAGCGGCGACCGCGTCCTCAACCAGGACGAAATCGACAGCCTGCTCGGGTTCGATGCCAGCGTAGGCAGTAATGTCGAGCTGACGGGCGTGCAGGCGCTGATCAATTCGGCGCTGGTCAGCTACGAGCGCCTGCCCATGCTCGAAATCGTCTTCGACCGCCTGGTGCGGCTGACGACGACTTCGCTGCGCAATTTCACCTCGGACAATGTCGAAGTCACGCTCGACTCGATCTCCTCCGTCCGCTTCGGCGATTATCTCAATTCCATCCCGCTGCCGGCCATTCTGTCGGTAATCAGGGCCGAGGAATGGGAGAATTACGGGCTGCTGACCGTCGATTCCTCCCTGATCTATTCGATGATCGACGTGCTGCTAGGCGGCCGTCGCGTCGGGGGCAATATCCGCGTCGAGGGTCGGCCATATACGACCATCGAACTGGCGCTCGCGCGGCGAATGATCGAAGTTATTCTCGACGACACCCACCGCGCGTTCGAACCGGTGACGCAGGTCAATTTCAAGCTCGAGCGCATGGAAACCAATCCGCGCTTTGCCGCGATTTCCCGGCCGGGCAATGCCGCCATCCTGATCGAGCTTAGGATCGAGATGGACGATCGCGGCGGTAAGATCGAAATCCTGCTGCCCTACGCCACCATCGAGCCGATCCGCGAGCAGCTGCTGCAGATGTTCATGGGCGAAAAATTCGGCCGCGACCCGATCTGGGAAGGCCATCTGGCCACCGAAATCTATTCGGCCGATGTCGAGATCGAGGCTGTGCTGCATGAGCAGGAATTGCCCTTGTCGCGTGTGCTCAACCTCAAGACCGGCGACATGGTGATGTTCGAGCGCACGCCGAGCGATCCGGTGCGCCTGCGCTGCGGCGATGTGGAGCTCACCGAGGCTATTATGGGCCATATCGGCAATCATGTTTCGGTGCGGGTTACCCGCCCGCTCAATCCTCCCAAGGTCACCATGGCGGCCTTTGAGGAACTCGACGACACAGTGGAAGGACGATGATGTTCGGTTTGCCCCTCGGGATTTTCGTGGAAGGCGCGGTTGCCGTACTTCTGGCTCTGACCATCGGCTATTGCATGGTCCTCAACCAGCGCCTCAAGCGGCTGCATGCCGACAAGGATGTGATGCGCCAGATGGTGGCGGATCTGGTGGGCGCCACCAATCTCGCCAATCAGGCGATCAAGGAACTCAAGCAGACCGCGGTGGAAGCCGATCTGGCGCTCAATTCCCGCCTTGAGGAAGCCGAGCGCTTCGGTATCGAACTCGCCAATCACGTCACCTCCGGCACCGCCGTGCTGGAGCGCATCGCCAAGATCACCAGCGTTGCCCGGCAGAGCCAGGTCCCCGAGCCAGTGGAGCAGCCCAACAAGGTGCAGTCGGCGCTGGAACAGCTCTCCTCCCGCGTTCGCAATCGCGGGGTTGCCGCGTGAAAACGGTTCGCCTGCTTCCTGTCGTGGTCATGGCAGTTGCGGCCCTCCTGGTGTTCAAGACCATCGGTCTGGTTACCAATGGCGGCTATGTGCTTACTGGCGTGACCGCCGCACGGGCGGCAGGCGCCAGCGGCGGCGAAGCTGCGCCGGGCCCTGAGGGCGAAACCACTCTCGACGATTCCGCACCGACACTGTTCGATACGGCTCCAACTTTAGGGGCCTCCGAGACAGCAGCGGGCGGTCATGGCGAGCCGGCGCCGGCCGAAAGTCCCGCGGCCGATCATGCCACGCCGGCATCCGCGACATCGGGCGACAATTGCGTCGCCGTCGATGCCGAGTTGAAGGAAAACGGTTCGGTGACCACGACTGCCCCGGCTGCCGCCGCCGGCCATGGCGAGGCCGCGCCCGCCGAAGGCGCCGCCGCGGACCCCGGGACCAGCAGCTTTGTGGATTCCATGGCGCTGGATTGTTTCCCCTCCGGCGACGCGGTGCCGATGCAGGTCGATGCCAGCGGCGTGCCCGTGCCCATGACCAATGTGCAGGGCGGCTCGGCCACGCAGGACAGCATTCTGCAATCGCTGGCAGCGCGCCGCACGGAACTCGAAGCCTACGAGAAAGACCTGGCCCTGCGCGCTTCCTTGGTCGACGCCGCCGAAAAGCGCGTGGCCGAGCGGCAGACGACGCTGGAGGCGCTGGAAGCGCAGATTTCCGCGCTGGTCGATCAGCGCCAGGAAATGGAAGCCGGGCAATTTGCCGGCATCGTGGCCATGTACGAGACCATGAAGCCGCGCGACGCCGCCAATATCTTCAATGCTTTGGACATGGATGTGCTGCTGCGCGTCGCCAAGACCATGAACCCGCGCAAGATGTCGCCCATCCTTGCGGCCATGGATGCCGCCCGGGCGCAGGAACTCACCGTGCGCATGGCGGCGCTGGCCGACCAGCCAGCCGCCGAGATGACGCCGGACGACCTGGCGGCGCTGCCGCAGATCGTGGGACAATAGGGCTTTGTCCCTATTGGAGTAAGCCGCCGTTAAGCCCGGCACGCTATGGGTTAGGCACAAGAGTTTGTGTAACCCACGTGTTTTCAAATTCCCGGCAAGAATAGCCGGCGGAGAAGACGCGTCAGAGTGCTCGGGGTAGCGGCCGGTGAAGACCGCAATACTTGCAACCTGGCAGAAGGCCAGGCGTGCGTTGGCAATATGTGCGGCGGTGACGCTTTGCGCTGTTGCGCCCGCTTTTGCCCAGGAGCAGGGCCAACTCTACGTGACCCAGGAAGACGGCTATGGCCGGCTGATCCTGAGTTTCCCCGGCTTAGATCGCCTGCCCAGCTACAAGATGCGCATCGAAAACGGCGTGCTCTCGATCGAGTTCGGTGAGCAGGTTTCGATGATCCTGCCCGATGTCGGCACCACCATGTCCGATTATCTGTCGGTGGCCCGTGTCGATCCGGATGGGCGCGGCCTGCGCATGGGCTTGCGCAAGGCCTTCAATTTCAACCGCATCGAGGCCGGCGAAAAGCTGTTTATCGATCTGCTGCCCACCACCTGGCAGGGCATGCCCCCGGCTCTGCCGCAGGAGGTGGTGGACGATTTGGCCGAACGGGCGCGGCTGGCGGCCATTCGCGCCGAGCGGGAGCGCAAGGCGGCCGATGCCGAAGCGCTGAAGCCGGAAGCGGATGTCCGCATCGGCCGCAATCCCACTTTCCTGCGCCTGCAATTTGATTGGACCGTGCCAACCACGGCGGAATATGTGCAGGATGGACAGACGGGCCATATCGCCTTCGAGTGGCCGGTCGGCGTCGATATGCGTGGCCTTTTGGCTGATCTTCCCGCCGAAATTGTCGGGGTCGACAGCGCCGTCACGCCCGATGGCGCCAATGTCACCCTGCAACTGGCTGAGGGCGTGACGCCTCGTTTTTACCAGAATTCGTCGCGGCAATTCGTGCTCGATATCGATATTGCGGGGCAGGCTCTGCCCAGCTTCCAAGCGGCCGAACTAGCCGAGGCCGTCAAGATTCCGGCCAGCGCCGGTCCAGCCGGGGAGGTGGGTGGCGCCCCCCGCATTGGCGCCTTGCAGGCCGAGACGCCGGGCGCCACGGTAAAACCCTTCGTTAATGTGGTGGGCTCGACCATCCGCGTCGTGTTCCCGTTCGAGCAGGATACGCCTGCCGCGGTGTTCCGGCGCGGTGATACCGTCTGGATGATTTTCGACACCACGGCCGGCATTGCCTCGCCGGCCCAGTCGGACGAGCTTGATGCACTGGCCGATGAATTCTCGGTGGTCGCCGCCGGCGATACGCAGGTGGTGCGGGTCAATCTCAACCAGGATCGCTTGGCCAGCCTTGGCTCGGAAGGCATGGCCTGGGTGCTGTCGCTGGGCGACACCGTGCTGACCCCGACCGAGCCGATCCAGCTCAGCCGCCGCCGCGATGTCGAAGGCTCGTTCGAGATCACCGCCAATATCGCCCGACCAGCCAAGGTGCATGATTTCCGCGATCCAGATGTGGGCGACATGCTCAAGGTGGTCACCGCCTATCCGCCGGCACGGGGCATCACCCGCGCGCTGGACTATGTCGATTTCTCCGCGCTGCGCAGCGTGCATGGCCTCGTGATCAAGCCGGAAACCGAAGGCCTCGCCATGGCCATCGACAACGATCTGGCTGTCATCTCGACGCCGGGCGGGTTGACCGTTTCGGCACTCGATGGTCCGCGGAGCATTGGCGGCGCTGCTGCGGGGGAGGGTGCACGCGGCAGTTTTGTCGATCTGGCTCGGCTCGAGCAGCCCGATCCCAAGGCCTTTGCTACCCAGCGCGATGCTTTGCTGGCGACTGCCGCCGAGGCCGACGGCGCGCAGCGCGACGTGGCTCGGCTCGATCTGGCGCAATATTATCTGGCCAACCAGTTGTCCTATGAGGCGATCGGCGTGCTGCGCGTGCTCGAAAGCCAGCTGCAATCCATGGCGCTGACCCGCAAGCTGCGGATGAGCCTGGCCATCGCCGATACCATGGCGCACCGCCCCAAGGAGGCCCTGGCCATCCTCAACACCTCGGCCATGGCGCAGGAGGTCGATGGCCTGTTCTGGCGCACCATTGCCCGCGCCGATGCCTATGATTTCAAGGGCGCCAAGCTGGACGCCCTCGAAGCGGCCAGCGTGGCCGGCTCCTACCCCGCTTGGGCGCGCAATCGCTTCTATTTCGCCGCCATGCGGGCGGCCGTCGAAACCGGCGACAGCGCCGTGGCCGAACGCTTTCTCAGCCAGGTGGATTTCGCCAGCCTCGATGCCGAGGACAGCAGCCTCTATCACCTGATGTCGGGCCGGATCGACGAGGCCAATGGCCGGGTCGACGAGGCCATCGACACCTATGGCCAGGTCATCGCCGCCGATATCCGCCCCACCCGCGCCGAAGCGGTCTATCGCACGCTATACCTCCTCGATCAGGCGGGGCGGCTGGATTTGGCCAAGGCCTCGCAGACGCTGGCGGCGGAGGCCCTGCTATGGCGCGGCAATCCGCTCGAAGCCGATATGCAGAAGCTGTTGGCCGAGTTCTACTTCCGCGAGGGCGACTACCGGCTCGGCTTTGAAGTGGTGAAGCAGGCAGTCGGCACCTATCCCGACGGCGCCTCGACCAATGCGATGCGCGACGAAGCGCAGGCCGAGTTCGGCGCGTTGTTCCTAGATGGCAAGGCCGATACGCTGGGACCGGTCGAAGCGCTCAGCCTTTACTACGACTTCCGTCATCTCACTCCGCCCGGCCGCCGTGGCGACGAGATGATCCGCAATCTGGCGCGCCGGCTGGTGCGGGTTGACCTGCTGCCCCAGGCCGCCGAATTGCTCGAATACCAGCTCGACAATCGCCTGCGCGGCGTGGCCAAGACGCAGGTCGCCACCGATCTTGCCGTGATCTACGTCGCCGATCGCAAGCCGCAGGATGCCCTGCGGGTGCTCAATGCGACCCAATTGCCGGGCCTGCCGGAATCCCTGGTGCGTCAGCGCCGGCTGCTCGAGGCCCGGGCCATGATCGATCTGGGCCGCGACGTGCTGGCGCTCGACATGATGCGCGACATGGATGGGCGCGACGTGAGCCTGTTGCGCGTCGATGCCCATTGGAAATCCAAGCGCTATGTCGAGGCTAGCGAAATGCTGGAGGCGCTTTATTCCGAGCCCAACCAGACCGACCCGCTAGGCCAGCCCGAGCGCATGAGCGTTATCAAGGCGGCGGTGGGCTATGTCATGGCCAATGACACGCTGGGCCTCTCCCGCCTGCGCTCCAAATTCGCCGATCGCATGGTCACTTCGCCGGAATGGCCGATGTTCGACTACGTCACTGGGCCGATCCAGGTCGATAGCCTCGAATTCAAGAAGGTGGCGAGCCAGGTATCGGGGACTGATGGCCTCAACGCCTTCCTTGCCGCCTATCGCCAGACCTATGGCGGCGAGGACGCCCTGGCGCCGCTCTCCGCCAGCCAGCCCGATGCAGGATTGGCGGCGCTTTAACTGCTGACAAAACTTCGCACCAGCGAACCGGCCACCAGGTACCAGCCGTCCACCAGCACGAAAAAGATCAGCTTGAACGGCAGCGAGATCACCACCGGGGGCAGCATCATCATGCCCATGGACATCAGCACCGACGCCACCACCATGTCGATGACCACGAAGGGCAGGAACAGCAAGAAGCCGATTTCGAAAGCGCGGCGCAGCTCCGAAATCATGAAGGCGGGCACCAGCAATTGCAGCGGGATCGCTTCGGGCTCCGCCGGCGGTTCGGCATTGGTCAGGTCGAAAAACAGCTGCAGATCCTGCTCGCGCACATTGGCGCGCATGAAGGCGTGCAGCGGTGCCGATCCCGCCTCGAAGGCTTCGGCAACCTCGATCTGACCCGCCAGCAAAGGCGCGATGCCCTGATCATAGGTCTGTTGCAGCGTGGGCTGCATGACGAACAGCGTCAGGAACAGCGCCAGCGACACCATCACCGAATTGGGCGGCGCGGTTTGCAGGCCAATGGCCGTGCGCAGCAGCGACAGCACCACCACGATACGGGTGAAGCTGGTGACCATCACCAGGATCGAGGGGGCCAGCGACAACAGCGTGATCAGCCCGATGAGCTGGACGGCTCGCTCGGTCAGCGTCGCTTCGTCGCCGAAATCGATCGACAGGTTTTGCGCATAGGCCAGGCTCGGCAGCGCCAGCAGGGCAAAAGCGGCAAGGCCGGCGACAACGATCAGACGTCGCGCACGGCGCGGCAATGGGTCAGTTCCGGTTGGCCGTGCTATCGCCGTCGACAAGATCAGTGCCTTCCACGTCCTGCTGTGCACTGTCTTCTTTAGCTGAGTCGGCGGGTCGCGAAGCCGGTTTGTCGGAGTTTCCCGCCTTTACTATGGGTTCGGCAGGTTCCACCGACCGCATCAGCCCGGTCTGCCGCAAGGAGCGGGGCCCGCGGGGCTTGTCGGCCAATTGCTCGACCACTGCGACGGGTGCGACAGTGGGCGCGACCACCGGCTCTGGCGCCACGGCTTTGGGGGCAGGGGCCGCCGGCTGCACCGGCTTGCGGCCCAGCATCGGCACGGGCCGGCGGCTGGCCAGCGCGGTTTCATCGACCGCGATGCCGGTTTCGATCACCACGTCCTGCGGCCCGCCAATCAGCACCAGGTGCTCAACATTGTCGCGCCGCACGATGAGCAATTGCCGCTTCTGGTCGATAGCGAGGCTATCGATGACGGACAGCCGCCGATTGCGCCCGCGCGCCACATTGCCGGTGGCGCCGTACAGCAGCTTGAGCAGCCACACGGCCAGCACGATGAGCACCAGCACGATGCCGAGCGCAAAGACCACCGTGAGGATGGAGTTTTCCGTACCGCCGAACAGGCTGGTGATGAATTGCATGATGGCTCCCAGAACGTGCCGACCCGAATCCGGACGGTATAAGCGGCATATATTGCCTATTTGGCGACGGCAATTTGCAAATTGCGAGGCAGGTGCCGGTATTGCAGGGGTTAATTAACACTTGATTAACCATGACCCGGCAAGATTTGCCCATCGCGCATTATCAGAAGACTCGCGGGGGTATCGGCCAATGGGCCTTATGGACATGCCGGTTTTTGCCGCGCTCACCGACAAGATGCGCTGGCATCAGGCCCGTCAAGGCCTGCTTGCCGAAAACGTTGCCAATGCGGAAACGCCCAATTATCGCGGCCGCGATCTGGCGCAATATGATTTTGCCGACCAGATGAGCGGTTTCTCCTCCGCCAACGTCACCACGCTCGCCACCCAGCCGATGCATTTTTCTGTGTCCAGCAGCGAAGGCGGGGCCTTTGGCGCCCAGCGCATGGCCAATTTCGAAATCACGCCGGAGGGGAATGGCGTCTCCCTCGAAGACGAGATGATGAAGGTGACCACCAACATGATGGACTACCAGGCCGCCACCACGGTCTACCAGAAGTCGATCAAGATCCTCAAAACCGCGCTTGGCCGCTCGGCCTAGGAGCCTCAGACATGGATTTCAATTCCTCGCTCCGCATTGCCGCCACCGGCCTGCACGCCCAGACGGCCCGCATGCGCGTCATCGCCGAAAACATCGCCAATGCCGACTCGGCCGGCAAGGCGCCCGGTGAGGAACCCTATCGCCGCCGCGTCCCGACCTTTCAGGCTCAGTATGATGCCGAAGTGGGGGGCAAGGTCGTCGAAGTGGGGCGCCTGGCCTATGACATGAGCGATTTCACCAGCCGCTACGAGCCCGGCCATCCGGCCGCCGATGCCAGCGGCTATGTGCAATATCCCAACGTCAACACGCTGATCGAAACGATGGATATGCGCGAAGCCCAGCGCACCTATGAAGCCAATCTCAACGTCGTCACCGTCACCCGGCAGATGCTGGGCCGCACGCTCGATATTCTGCGCGGCTAAGCGCGACAAGGATAAGCCAGATGGTCACCACCCCGTTCAATGCCGCCGCCGCTGCCTATGGCAATGCCAGCCGCCTGATCAACCAGGCTGCCAAGCCCACCACCGATCTCAGTGCCGCCGCTGGCGGCTCGGGCAACAATTTCGCCAGCATGCTGGCCCAACAGGTGCAGGGCGTGATGGATGCCGGTAAGACGTCGGACGCCATGGCGCTGGACATGGTCAATGGCAAGGCCAATGTGGTGGATATGGTCACCGCCCTCAGCCAGACCGAATTGGCCATCGAAAGCATGGTCACGGTACGCGATCGGGTGATCTCGGCTTATGAAGAAATCATGCGGATGCCGATCTGACACTGACCCCCGCGCGGGAATGACGCGAGGGGAGTAGACTGGGCGCGTGGGCGACGATTCGCCCGACAGGACCTGCAATGACCGGCGCCGAAGTTCTCGATATTTCCACCGATGGCATCTGGACACTGATCATCGTCGCTGCGCCGATGATGATCGTTGGCCTGCTGGTCGGCGTGGTCATCGCCCTGTTCCAGGCGCTGACGCAGATCCAGGAACAGACCCTGGTCTTCGTGCCCAAGATCATCGCCATTTTCATCACCATGCTGATTACCCTGCCATTCCTCGGCGCCACAATGGGCGGCTATATGAACCGGGTGATCGACATGATCATCGTGGGCGGCTGATGATCACGATCGGGCTGGATTGGCTGCCCAATACCGCCTTTGTCTATCTGCTGCTGTTTTCCCGCATCGGCGCCATTTTGATGCTGATGCCCGCGCTGGGCGAAACCATGATCCCGGCGCGGATGCGGTTGGCTTTCGCGCTGGCCTTTACGTTGGTGGTCTATCCGCTATTGGCGCCCAACCTGCCTACTATGCCGGTTG
Source organism: Devosia sp. ZW T5_3 (assembly GCF_044987315.1). NCBI lineage: Bacteria > Pseudomonadati > Pseudomonadota > Alphaproteobacteria > Hyphomicrobiales > Devosiaceae > Devosia > Devosia sp. ZW T5_3. The sequence continues at coordinate 58,190 of NZ_JBJDRE010000003.1, read as the reverse complement.
ATTTCATGGGCATTATCGGGCTGATCTTTCACGAACTGGCCATCGGGCTGATGCTGGGCGCCATTGCCCGCATCACCGTCATGGCGACGCAAGTGGCCGGCGCAGTTATAGCCTTCCAGTCCGGGTTGAGCGCCGCCCTGGCCGCCGACCCGACTCAGGCGGGTGTACAGGGCGCGGTGTTTGGCAGTTTTCTGTCCTTCCTCGGTGTCACGCTGATCTTCGCCACCGATCTGCATCACGTCGCCTTGGCCGCCACCTATGACAGCTATGTGGTGTTCGGCGTCGATGCGCCCCTGATGTTCGATGACGCCGCGCAATTGGCGCTGCGCACTGTCGCCAGCGCTTTTTCCATCGGCATCCAGATGTCCGCGCCGTTCATCGTTTTCGGCCTGGTCTTCAACCTGGGCGCCGGCATTCTCGCCCGCCTGATGCCGGCGCTGCAGGTGTTTTTCCTGCTGATGCCGGCCAATGTGATGGTCGGGCTCATTCTTTTTGCCCTGCTGCTGACCATGATGATGGGTTGGTACATCACCGGCTTTGAGAACCATCTGGCGATGTGGAGGGGCTAAATGTCAGACGAAGCCCCCGAGCAAGCCAGTAAAACCGAGGATCCCTCCCAGAAAAAGCTGGAGGACGCCCATCAAAAGGGTGATGTCGCCAAGAGCCAGGAGGTGACCACCTGGTTCATGCTGCTCGGTTCGGCCACCATCTTTGCCATGATGGCGCCCTCGACCAGCGCCAGCCTGATGGAATCGCTCAAGGTGGTGATGACCAATGCCGATCAGTTCGAGCTGGGCGGGTCGGGCTTTGCGGTGTTCTTCAATGGCTTGGCGCTGGCGCTGCTCGGCACCATTCTCGTGCCGCTGGCCATCCTGACGTTTTGCGGGGTGGCCGCCAATCTCATCCAGCATCGGCCCCTGATCTCGACCGAACCGATTACCCCGAAATTCTCCAAGATTTCCCCGCTCGCCGGCTTCAAGCGGCTGTTTTCGACGGAATCCCTGGTCAATTTCGGCAAGGGCCTGCTCAAGATCTGCATCGTGGGCACGGTGCTGTTCTATGTCGTGTGGCCCGAGCGCGACCGCCTCGACACCATGATGACGGCCGACCCGCTCATCATCCTGGCCGATTTCCAGGAGATCGGCCTCAAGATTTTCGGCGCAACGCTTGCCGTGCTGACCATCATCGCCTTGGCCGATTACATCTATGTCCGCCAGAAATGGTGGAAGCGGCAGATGATGACGGTGCAGGAAACCCGCGACGAATATAAGCAGATGGAAGGCGATCCCAAGATCAAGGGCCGCATCCGCCAGATGCGGCAGGATCGCGCCCGCAAGCGCATGATGGCCTCGGTGCCCGACGCGACCGTGGTGATCACCAACCCGACCCACTTTGCCGTGGCCCTTAAATACGACCGTTCGATGGGCGCCCCGCAATGCGTCGCCAAGGGCGCCGATGCAGTGGCCCTGCGCATCCGCGAAGTGGCCAAGGAAAATGACGTACCCATCGTCGAAAATCCCCCACTGGCCCGCGCGCTGTTTGCCAGCGTCGATATCGACGACGTCATCCCGGGCGAACATTTCCAGGCCGTCGCCGAAGTCATCGGCTTCGTGATGCGCCTCAAGAAACCCGGCGGCTGGAAGGCGGGGTAGGGCGCCAACGAAGCGGCGGCGCCTTACAAGCCTATCCTCTCCACCGCTCTCCCTCCGGCTCGACCCGAGGGCCGCTCACCGCTTGCGCCGAACCAGACGTGTGGCGCTTTTCACGCCGGTGTTTATAACTTTGTTCACCCTCCCAACGGGTCGGTTCCTTTGCTAGACCTGTCGCAGGCCCTGATTCGCCCCCGACTCACCGTCATCCGGAGCACCACGACCCATGGCATCGACGCCGCTCGGCGAGGACACCTATCCCGACCCACTTCTGGCCTCCGAGCGCAGCAGCGCCGGGCTGTGGCGCGTTGTAGCCCTGGGCGTGGCGCTGGTGGCGTTGGCCGTCGCCTTTTCCTTCTTCAGCGACCGGATCCCGATGGACCTGGTGATGACCTTTGTCGGCATCTTGGCCGTGGTCGGCGTGTTCTGCCTGTTCGGTCTGGCCGCGGGCCTGTTCCGCTTTGCCGGCAATGAGGAACGCCGCACCATTTCCCGCGCCGTGGTCGATAGCCTGCCCTTCGGCGCGGTGGTGTCCGATCGCGACGGCAAGATTTCCTACGTCAATGCCCACTATGGCAATTTCAGTGGCGCGCTGAACAATGGCTTGCCCGTCGGCGTGCCACGCCTGTTCGCCGGCCAGTCCGACGCCAGCGAAGCGATTTATCGCCTCTCCCGCGCCGCCAAGGATGGCCGCAGTGCCGTCGAAGATATCCGCCTCGTCGGTGGACTGGGTGGCTCGCAGGCCGAAAGCGCGCGCCCCTTCTGGTATCGCGTCGCCGTGCGCCCCTTGCCCGAGAGCGATGAAACCAAAAAGCCATTGGTGATCTGGTCAGTGGAAGACATCACCCGCGACCGCGACAATAATGAGAGCGCCTTCCGCGACCTGCAGCGCGCCATCGATTATCTCGATCATTCCCCGGCCGGCTTCTTCTCGGCCGACGCGCATGGCCGCATTCAATATCTCAATTCCACGCTATCCGATTGGCTCGGCTACGACTTGGCCGAGTTCAATGCCGGACATCTCGGCCTCTCCGATATTGTGCGCGGCGACGGGGCGACGCTGTTGATGCGCGGCCGTGGCGATGGCGAGATTTCCACCGAAGTCATCGATATCGATCTGGTTCGCCGCAACGGCACCAGCCTGCCGGTGCGCCTGCTGCATCGCGCCGCCCGCATGGCCGATGGCGAATTGGGCGAGACGCGCACCCTGGTGCTTGATATGTCCAGCGCGCCCGACACCGAAGAAGAGCTGCGCGCCGCCGAAGTGCGGTTCTCGCGCTTCTTCAACGACACCCCCTTTGCCATCGCCACGTTGGACGGCGAAGGCCGCATTATCCGCACCAATGCCCCGTTCGGACGCATCTTCAAATGGTCGGGCGAGGAAAAGAGCCTCGAAATGCAGCCGCTGAGCGAGCTGATCGGGGAGGGCAGCCGCGACAAGTTTGCCCGCGCCATCGGCGACGCTACGGCGAACCGGTCGGAAGTCGAGCCGGTCGATGCCCTGCTCAATGCCGAGGGCGATCATGCCGTGCGGCTTTATCTGTCGGCATCCGAGCTCAGCGAAGGCTCGGCCGAGCAGGTCAATGTCTATGCTCTCGACATGACCGACCAGCGCAAGCTGGAAGCCCAGTTTGCCCAGAGCCAGAAAATGCAGGCCGTGGGCCAGCTCGCGGGCGGCGTGGCGCATGATTTCAACAATCTGTTGACCGCCATTATCGGCTTCTCCGATCTGCTCCTGCTCAAGCACAAGCCGGGCGATCCCTCGTTCAGCGAGCTGATGCAGATCAAGCAGAATGCCAATCGCGCCGCGGGCCTGACCCGCCAATTGCTGGCGTTCTCCCGCCGCCAGACGCTGCGTCCGCAAGTGCTGGAATTGCCGCTAATCGTCGATGATTTGACTGTGCTGCTCAAGCGCATGATCGGCGAGAAAAACACGCTCACCGTCGAGCATGGCCGCAACATCTGGCCGGTTCGCGCCGATGTGGTGCAACTCGAACAGGTCATCATCAATCTGGTCGTCAATGCCCGCGATGCCATGCCTGATGGCGGCGCCATCACCATCCGCACGTCCAATGTCGAGCAGGCCGAGGCCGAGCGCTTGACCTTCGAGGGCATGGTGCCGGCCGATTTCGTTTTGATCGACGTGCAAGATACCGGCACCGGCATGAGCCAGGACGTCATCGCCAAGATTTTCGAGCCCTTCTTCACCACCAAGGAATTGGGCAAGGGCACGGGCCTTGGCCTCTCGACGGTCTATGGCATCGTCAAGCAGACCGAGGGCTATATCTATCCGGTGTCGACCGTGGGCGTCGGCACGACGTTCAAGATTTTCCTGCCCCGCCATGTGCCCAATGAGAACGAAGTGGCCAGCAAGGTGGCTATTGCAGCCCCGGCGCGCGATCTCACCGGCCAGGAACGTATTCTGCTGGTGGAAGACGAGGAAAGTGTGCGCGCCTTCTCCGCTCGCGCCCTGCGCGCCACTGGCTATGAAGTGTTCGAGGCCGATGGCGGCGAAGAAGCGCTCGAAGTGCTCGAAGATATCGACTTCAAGATCGATCTGATGATTTCCGACGTGGTCATGCCGGAAATGGATGGGCCGAGCCTGCTCAAACATGTGCGCAAGCAAATGCCTGATCTCAAGGTGATTTTCGTCTCCGGCTATGCCGAGGAAAGCGTGCGCCGCGATATCGAGGACGACCAGAGCGTGGACTTCCTGCCCAAGCCCTATTCGCTCGATCAAATCAATTCCAAGGTCAAGGAAGTGCTGCAGCGGCTGGGCAAGGGCGAGGTCAATTGAACGAGTTGGGTCGCTTCGGCGGCGCCGAGTTCAACGTGTTGGGCGAGCCCCTGCAACCCTGTTCCAGCGATCCGCTGACCGGCTTTTTCCGCACCGGCTATTGCGCCGCCGGACCAGACAGCGCCGCTGTGCACCTGGTCTGCATTGAGGCGACCGACGAATTCCTCGAATTCTCCGCCTCGGTCGGCAATGACCTCTCGACACCACGTCCGGAATTCTCGTTTCCGGGTCTGGTGAGCGGCAATCGCTGGTGCCTCGTCGCCGGCCGCTGGGCCCAAGCCCACGCCGCCGGGAAAGCGCCAAAGGTGTTCCTGCGCTCGACCAATCAGGCCGTGCTCGGCCTTATCCCCCTTGGCGTGCTGAAGGCATACGCTCTGGATTTGAACTAGGCGGGTAGAAGTTGCCACAACTGCAACCCACCCACAATGTCATCCTCGCGAAGGCGGGGACCTCCGTTTCTCTTGACGCATCTTTAAACAGAGGTTCCCGCCTTCGCGGGAATGACACCGAGGGTGGGGAATTAGGGAGCTAACTCCACCCCTCCGCCAACAACGCATCGAGGTGCTGGAAACTCATCTCCATGCCCTCGGCCATACCCGTCGCCGCAATCTGATCCCGTAGTGCCTTGGAGGCATAGGTCAGCCGATTGATCACCGTGGTGCCCTCCGGCTTTTCCGCAAAATCCACCGCTGACTTGGACGTCCCGCCCGTCGCGTCCTGATCGAACGCCTCTTCGCTCAGAATATGCTCCGGCACGGCAATGGCATGGATCACCCCAGACATGGCCAGGCGCTCCTCGCCCTTGTGCCATTCATAGCGGTAGCGGCCACCCGGCCGGGGCTCGAAGACACAGACCGGCATGGTCCAGCCCGACGGGCCGGTGAGCCAGCGCTTGATCAGCGGCGGCTGGGTGTAGCAGGCGAACACCAGATGCCGGGGCGCAGCAAAGTCGCGCTCGGTGAGAATTTCGGTATCGCTGGGCATGGATATCCGCAACGGTCCGCCAAATGCCATCCTGCTCTCCCTCAGGTCTTGCCCGTCATCGCCTCGAGCCGCTTGAGCTCGTCCAGCAGGCCATCGAGCCGATCGAACTGGGCTTCCCAATATTTGCGATATTCGATCAGCCAGCCTGTCGCCTCGGCCAGCGGCTGCGCCTCGAGCTTGCAGGGCCGCCGCTGGGCGTCACGGCCACGGGAAATCAGCCCAGCATTCTCCAGCACTTTGAGATGCTTGGAGATGGCCGGCTGGCTCATCGCAAAGGGCTCGGCAAGCTCCATCACTGATGCTTCGCCCTGCGCCAGCCGCGCCAGAATGGCGCGCCGGGTCGGGTCGGACAGGGCCTGGAACGTGGCGTCGAGATTGGCAGACGTCGGCATGAATGACCTTTAGTTGCAAAACCGTTTGGTTATTCAACGCCCGTTCGGTGTAGTCGTCAAGCGACGCCGCCCGGAATGGGTGTCCCCACCGCCAGCAGCCCCTGATTGGCCAATTCCACCCATAGGGCATCCGGAATTTTAGCGTCCCACCACTTGAGAATGCCGTCCAGTTCTTCGGGAGATTTTGGTCCCGGCAAGACATTGCACACCGCCGGATGCGTCAGCGGGAATTGTAAAGCCGCGGCGGGCAGGGCCACGCCAAAGTCCTGGCAGACGGTTTCCAGCGCCTTGACGCGATCGACAATGGCCTGTGGTGCCTTGGCATAGTTGAAGGTCGAGCCGCCCACCAGAATGCCCGAATTGAACGGGCCGCCGATAACCACCGAGGCGCCGCGCTCCAGGCACGTCGTCATGAACGGGCTGAGCGAAGTCTGTTCGAGCAATGTGTAGCGCCCGGCGAGCAGGAACACGTCCCAATCGCCCAGCGCAAAAGCGTCCATCAGCACCTGCCACTCATTGACGCCCAGCCCGATCGCCTTGACCGCGCCGCTGTCGCGCAACTCCCGCAGGGCCCGATAGCCGCCGGTCTCGAGCTGCTTCCACAAGGGCTTATTGCCCTCGATGCCATGGGTCGCCGTGCCAATGTCGTGCACATAAAGAATATCGACGCCATTCATGCCCAGCCGCTGCAGGCTGTCCTCATAGGAGCGCATCACGCCGTCATAGGAATAGTCATAGACCTGGTCGAAGGGCAGGGGATTGACCCAGTTATGCGGCTCGCTCCACCCCGTCACCGGCTTGAGCTTGCGGCCCACCTTGGTGGACAGCACCGTGCCGGTCCGGCGCTCGCGCAGCACGTCGCCGACCAGATGTTCGGAGCGGCCATAGCCATATTGAGGCGCCGTATCGACGTAGTTTATCCCCACATCAAGCGCGTGGCTTATAGTTGCCTGCGCCTGGTCGGCCGGCACATCGGTGAAAATGCCGGCCAGGGACGCGCAGCCGAGGCCCAGCGTGGTGATTTCCAGACCGGTTCTACCGATCTGGCGCTTCTCGATTATGCGTGTCGTCATGACGTCCTCCCAGATGAGGGATAACTGACATGTTAGTTCGTCGTCGTAAAGCCGACGCGCTTAATAGACGTTGCCGACGATGACGGGATGCTCGGTTTCCACACGGATCGGGTTGCGCAGGGCCGCGCCGAACTGGGCTTCCTCGATCTCGAAAATATCGTTGGGCTTGGTCGAAATGCCGTCGGCAAAGCTCAGCGTCGCCGTGCCGAAGCAATGCACATGGATATCGCCGGGATTGCGGAACAGCTCATATTTGAAGTGGTGATATTCGAGGTTGGCGATGGTGTGGCTCATATTGTCCTCACCGGAGAGGAACGGCTTTTCCCAGATCACCTGGCCATCGCGCCAGATGCGCGACTTGCCCTCGATATGCGCCGGCAGATCGCCCAGCCGCAGTTCGGGCCCGAACGAGCAGGCGCGCAGCTTGGAATGGGCAAGGTACAAATAATTGATCCGCTCGGTCACGTGGTCGGAGAATTCATTGGCCAGCGCAAAGCCCAGCCGGCGTGGCTGGCCATTGTGATCGATCAGATAAATGCCGGCGATTTCCGGCTCTTCGCCCGCGTCCAGCGCAAAGCTGGGCGAGGGGATGGGGTGGCCGGGATTGACCACGGTGTAGCCATTGCCCTTGTAGAACCATTCCGGCTGCACGCCCTTGGTGCCGTCTGTGGGCTTGCCGTTTTCGAGGCCCATGCGGAACATCTTCATGGAATCGGTCAGGTTGTCCTCGGTCTTGGTGCCGTTGGACTTGTGCATGGCGTCGCGCGTTGCGGCGGAGCCCAGATGGGTTAGGCCCGTGCCGGTGACATAAAGATGGGCCGGGTCGGGATGATCCACCGGCGCCAGCAGCCGGCCCTCGGCCAGCAGCGCCGCCTTGTCGACCACTTCGCCCAGCCCCTGCTGCGCAATCAGCGCGCCGATGCCGGTTTGAGCGGCAATGGCGGCCTGGGCCAGGGCATAGACGCTGGTCGCGCCATTGACCTGGCGTGTGACATCGCCATCCACCGCGCCCACGGCTCGTTCGCCATTGAGATCGAAATACTGGATCAGATTCATATGTGTTCCTCCCGCGGGGGCGGCCCGGCGGGCCAGACTGGTGGCAGGCATAGAACGCAACAGGGGTACTCTAGGCAAGCCCAAAAATCATACTAATTAAATCTTGCCGCACCTGCGCCTTGCGTTGGATTGTGCCAAGTCCCTGGCGTCTCTATATCCAGGGCTGCGCCAGGGCGGCGCCGGGGATGACTTGACCATGCTGGATAGCGTCGAAAGTGCGCTCGCGGCGATTGCCGCAGGTGAACTCGTGGTGGTGGTGGACGATACCGACCGCGAGAACGAGGGCGACCTGATCATGGCGGCCAGCAAGGCGACGCCGGAAAAGATCGCCTTCATGATCCGCCACACCAGCGGCATCATCTGCGTGCCCATGACGCTCGAGCGCGCCGCCGCGCTCAATCTCGATCCCATGGTCGCCAACAATATCGATCCGTTCCGCACGGCCTTCACTGTCACTGTCGACTATCGTGTCGGCATGACCACCGGCATTTCCGCCACCGAGCGGACCGCCACGATCCGAGCGCTGGCCGGCGGCAATGCCCATGCCGGCGATTTCATCCGCCCCGGCCACATTTTCCCGCTTTTGGCCCGCGAGGGCGGCGTGCTGGCCCGCTCTGGCCATACCGAGGCGGGCATCGATCTGGCCCGCATGGCTGGGCTTGAGCCGGCCGGCGTGCTGGCCGAAGTGGTCAATGACGACGGCACCGTCAAGCGCCTGCCCGAACTGATCGCCTTCGCTCAGGAGCACAATCTCAAGATCATCTCGATCGAGGATTTGATCTCCTACCGTTTGACGCAGGAGAAGTTCCTGTCCCGCCAGGGTGTCGTGCCCACCATGGTGGCTGGCTTGCCCGCCGTGGCCTATGCCTATCAGACCCCGTTCGATCCGGTGCAGCAGGTGGCTTTGGTGTTGGGTGATGTCGAGGGCAAGAGCAACGTGCCCTGCCGCATCGTGCGCGAGCAGCCCTTGCGCGATCTGCTGGGCCGGGCTGCCGGCGATGCCGATCCGGTCGAACGCGCCGTGGCCGAAATCATCGCCCGCGGCGGCACGGGCATCGTCCTCCTGCTCCGCGGCGCCTCCGCCGGAGACCGCGAAGAGGATAGCCGCCGCTCCCCGACCCAGGACGGGCAGGGCGGCGAGCATCACGGCAGCGCCGTCAAGCGCATGAAGGGGTGGCGCGAGATTGGCGTGGGCTCGCAGATACTGCGCGATCTGGGCGTCAAATCCATTGCCCTGATGACCACCTCCGGCCGCCAATATGTCGGCCTGGGCGGCTTCGGCCTCGAAATCGGGGAAACGATTCTGCTCTCCTGAGGTCCCGGCCCAGTTTTCTTATTTTGTTCTGGTTCCCTACTTGACACTGGCGAAACAAAATGAGAACAAATAGGGCACATTAAATGGACAGCGACCTGCGGTGCCAACGCGTTGCGCGGCCCCCCAGAGCGTGAAATAAGGAGAGAACTATGGCTAGCTCGCCGCTTCGCGTTGTTGAGGGTGGAACGATGGATAAAGAAAAGGCACTTGCCGCTGCACTCGGCCAGATCGAGCGCAGCTTTGGCAAGGGCTCGATCATGCGGCTGGGCGAGGCTGCATCGATCGAAGTGGAGGCCATCTCCACCGGTTCGCTCGGCCTCGACATCGCTTTGGGCATTGGCGGCCTGCCCAAGGGTCGCATTGTCGAGATTTTCGGGCCGGAAAGCTCCGGTAAGACCACGCTGGCGCTGCATGTCATTGCCGAGGCGCAGCGCGCCGGTGGCATTTGTGCTTTCGTCGATGCGGAACATGCGCTCGATCCGATCTATGCCCGCAAGCTGGGCGTCAATGTCGATGACCTGCTGATTTCCCAGCCCGATGCTGGCGAGCAGGCTCTGGAAATCACCGATACTCTGGTGCGTTCCGGCGCCATCGATGTGTTGGTGGTCGATTCGGTAGCGGCGCTGACGCCGCGTGCGGAACTCGAGGGCGAGATGGGCGATTCTCTTCCCGGTCTGCAGGCCCGCTTGATGAGCCAGGCTATGCGCAAGCTGACCTCGTCGATTTCCAAGTCGAAATGCCTGGTTATCTTCATCAACCAGATTCGCATGAAGATCGGCGTGATGTACGGTTCGCCCGAAACCACGACGGGCGGCAATGCGCTCAAGTTCTATGCTTCGGTCCGTCTCGACATTCGCCGGATCGGCGCGATTAAGGACCGCGAGGAGATCGTGGGTAACCAGACCCGCGTGAAAGTGGTCAAGAACAAGCTGGCGCCGCCATTCCGCCAGGTTGAATTCGACATCATGTATGGCGAAGGCATTTCCAAGACCGGCGAGTTGATCGATCTGGGCGTCAAGTCTGGCATCGTCGAGAAATCCGGCGCCTGGTTCTCCTGGGATAGCCAGCGTCTGGGGCAAGGCCGCGAGAATGCGCGCCAGTTCCTCAAGGACAATCCGGATGCGGCGGCGACCATCGAACGCGGTGTGCGCGAAAGCTCGGGTCTGCTCGGGGAAGTGCTGCTGGTTTCGGGTGGCGACGAAGAAACCACTGACGAATAGTCATTCTGCCCATGCAAGGCATTCGGGAGGTGGCGCGAAAGCGCTGCCTCCTTTGCTTTTTCGGCCACGATTGGCTGCTCTAGACGCCCTCTTGCTGCCGCAATGCTGGACAGAGGCGTAAACCCCGCGATAGAAAGCCCGCGACGTTCTGCGGCGCGCTCGCGCCATTCCGATGAAAGCCTGTTGATGACCAGCGTAAACGATCTCCGCTCGAGTTTTGTCGATTACTTCGCCCGCAATGGTCACGAGGCCGTGCCGTCGAGCCCATTGGTGCCGCGCAACGATCCGACGCTGATGTTCACCAATGCGGGCATGGTGCAGTTCAAGAACGTCTTTACCGGCGTCGAAAAGCGCCCCTATTCGACGGCAACCTCGGCGCAGAAATGCGTCCGCGCCGGCGGCAAGCACAATGATCTCGACAATGTCGGCTTCACCGCGCGCCATCACACCTTTTTCGAGATGCTCGGCAATTTCTCGTTCGGCGATTATTTCAAGGATCGCGCGATCGAATTGGCCTGGAACCTGCTGACCAAGGATTGGGGCCTGCCCAAGGACAAGCTGATGGTCACCGTCTATGAGGACGATGACGAGGCGCTCGAACTCTGGAAGAAGATTGCGGGCCTCTCCGAAGATCGCATCGTGCGGCTCGGCGCCAAGTCCAATTTCTGGCAGATGGGCGATACCGGTCCCTGCGGCCCTTGCTCGGAGATTTTCTACGATCACGGCGATCACGTCTGGGGCGGCCCTCCGGGTTCGCCGGAAGAAGATGGCGATCGCTGGATCGAAATCTGGAACCTGGTGTTCATGCAGTTCGAGCAGCATGCCGATGGTTCGCGCACCGGCCTGCCGCGCCCCTCGATCGATACCGGCATGGGCCTCGAGCGCGTTGCCGCCGTCATGCAGGGCGTGCACGACAATTACGATATCGACCTGTTCAAGGCGCTGATCAGCGCTGCCGCCTCGGCAACCGGCGCCGATATCAATGGCGAAGGCAATCGCAGCCTGCGCGTCATTGCAGATCACCTGCGCTCGATGTCCTTCCTGATCGCCGAAGGCGTGCTGCCCTCCAATGAAGGCCGCGGCTATGTGCTGCGCCGCATCATGCGCCGCGCTATGCGCCACGCGACCCTATTGGGTGCCAGCGAGCCGGTGATCCACAAGCTGGTGCCGACCCTGGTGCGCGAGATGGGTCAGGCCTATCCCGAGCTCAGCCGCGGCGAAGCCATGATCAGCGAAACCGTCAAGCTCGAAGAGGGCCGCTTCCTCAAGACGCTGGGCCGCGGGCTGCAGATTCTTGCCGACGAGAGCAAGGATCTGAGCGAAGGCCAGGTGCTGAATGGCGCCACTGCCTTCAAGCTCTACGACACCTATGGCTTCCCGCTCGATCTGACCGAAGATGCGCTGCGCTCGCGCGGCATCGCTGTCGATCAGGCTGGGTTCGATACCGCCATGGCTCAGCAGAAGGCAGAAGCCCGCAAGAGCTGGTCCGGCTCGGGCGAAGCTGCCACCGACACGATCTGGTATGGCCTGGCCGATAAGCTCGGTCCCACCGAATTCCTGGGTTACGAAACCGAGATCGCCGAGGGCGTCGTCACGGCTCTGGTCAAGGGCGGAGCGGAAGTCGCCTCGCTGGCCGAAGGCGAAGAAGGCTTCGTGGTCGTCAACCAGACCCCCTTCTATGGCGAAAGTGGCGGTCAGGTGGGCGATACCGGCGCCCTCAAGGGCGAAGGCGTTGCCGCCACGGTTTCCGACACGCAGAAATTCCACGGCGTCTTTGCCCACAAGGTCACGGTAACCTCCGGCGCCCTCAAGCTCGGCCAGCCGCTCGAATTGCTGGTGGATCACAGCCGCCGTTCGTCGATCCGCGCCAATCACTCGGCCACCCATCTGCTGCATGAGGCGCTGCGCATCGTGCTGGGCGATCATGTCGCCCAGAAGGGCTCGATGGTTTCCCCCGATCGGCTGCGCTTCGACTTTGTGCATACCAAGCCGGTGAGCGACCAGGAAATGGCTGAGGTCGAGGACATCGCCAATGCCATCGTGCTGCAGAACACGCCGGTCGAAACCCGCCTGATGGGCGTCGAGGAAGCCAAGGAATCGGGCGCCCGGGCCCTGTTCGGCGAGAAGTATGGCGATGAAGTCCGCGTTGTTGCTATGGGCGAACCGACGGGCAATGGCCTGGGCTGGTCGGTCGAATTGTGCGGCGGCACTCATGTGCGCCGCACTGGCGATATCGGTCTGATCTCCATCGTTGCCGAAAGCGCGGTCGGCGCCGGCGTGCGTCGCATCGAGGCTTTGACCGGCAAGGCTGCCCGCCATCGCGGCAATACTAATGTCGCCATCGTCAATGCGGCTGCCGGGCTGCTGCGCTCGGGCAGCCACGAAGTGCTCGATCGCATCACGGCGCTGCAGGACAATATCAAGAAGATCGAGCGTGAGCTGAGCGATGCCCGCAAGAAGCTGGCTCTGGGCGGCGGCGGTTCTGGCGCTGCTGCTGCGGTGGATGAGACGGTCAATGGCGTCATCTATGTGGGCCGCACCGTCGAGGGCATCGAGGCAAGGGACGTCAAGGGCCTGGTCGATACCGAGAAGAAGCGCATCGGCTCGGGCGTGGTCACCGTCGTGCTCAAGGGCGAAGACGGCAAGGGCACCGTTGCCGTCGGCGTGACGCAGGACCTGACGGCTCGCTATGCGGCCGGCGAATTGATCAAGCTGGCCACGGCGGCTTTGGGCGGGCAGGGCGGCGGGGGCCGCCCCGACATGGCCCAGGGCGGGGGACCTGACGGCTCCAAGGCCGCTGAGGCCATCGCCGCAGTGCGGGCCGGCCTTTAATAAATCGCGACCTCATCCCGGGGTTGTCTCGGGATGAGGCCATGCCGCTAAAGTCCGGTGCGGAAGAAGAACAGCCGCGGCTTCCAGACGATCTTGATCTTGTCGGTCAGCACATTGGCGAGGCCTGCCGTCAGCACGATGACGAGGCCGACAATGGCCACCCAATCGGGATATTCGCCGAAGAACGCCGCGCCGAACACGATGGCCCAGATCAGCTGGCTATATTGCACCGGCGCCAGCAGATTGGCCGGCGAGCGCTTGGCGGCCGAAATCAGCAGCAGCCCGCCCGTGCCGCCCATCAGGCCAATGCCGACAAACACTGCCAATTGCTCGAGCGACGGCAGCACGAAAAACGGGATCATTAGCAGCCCGTTGACCAGGCCCGAATAGATCACCTGCAGCCCCACCAGGCTCACCCGGCGCTCCCGCGGCGCAACATGCCGCAGGATGATGGTGGTCACGCCGCCGAAAAACACGCTGCAGAATATCGCCAGATGCCCCAATTGCAGCTCACGCACGCCGGGGCGGATCACCAGCACGACGCCGAGAAAGCTGATGATCAGCAGCAGCCAGCGATGCACCGCCACATGTTCCTTGAGCACCAGCACACCGAGCAGGGTGACCATGATCGGGGTCAGAAACCCGACCGCATAGACATCGGCAAAGGGAATGTGGGTAAAGGCGTACATGACGCAGGCCGTGCCACCGATTGCCGTGGCGCAGCGCAGATGCACCAGAAAGGGGTGCTTGAGCTTGTAGAGGTCGCGCCAGCGCTCATTGCGCTTGGTCAGCATGGCGGGAATGATCGAAAAACTGGTCGTAAAGAACGCGATCTCGAAGACCGACATGGCGGGACCGGTTGCCTTGATCAGGGCGTCGGCCATTGAAAAGCTGGCATAGGCCAAAAAGGCCAGAATGACGCCGACCGGCATCGCAATATCCAAAATATGAAGAGGACTCGGGGAAACAAATCTACCATACGAGTTTGCCGCGAAGCCGTCGACCGCCCGAAGCCCGGCAAAGGCGCTAAATTTCGGGGCCCTGTACCTCGGTAATATTGGTCTTGGGGCCGGGTCGGGCGCGGTATTCGGCAAAGCGGCCGGCAATGCGGGCGCGGGCGCCGTCGATGAACACGTTGACGAGCCCGCTAAGGATCACCACGGCGAGACCCGCATAGGCGAGCAGATCGGGGTGCTCGGCATAGAAATAGGCGCCCAGGCCGATGGCCCAGACGATCTGCACATATTGCACGGGCGCGACCTGGCTGGCCGGAGCGTTGCGCGTGGCGGCAATCAGCAGGATATGGCCCATGCCGATAAAGCTGCCGCTGGCGAGCAGCAGGGCAAATTGCTGCCAGTTCGGCATGATGAAGCTGGGCGCCATAAGCACGGCATTGACCACCAGTAGATAGAGCGCGGGCAGGGCGATCAGGCTGACGCGTTTTTCCTCGCTCGCCACAATGCGCAGCACGGTGGTGGTGGTGGCGCCGAAAAAGGCGCAGCCCAGAGCCGCCAGGTGCCCCAGTTCCAGCTCGCGAAAGCCGGGGCGCACCACGAGCATGACGCCGGCAAAGCCAGCCAGCAGCATGGTCCAGCGCATGGCATGGACGCGCTCCTTGAGCAGCAGCACCGACATGGCCGTGATGAACAGCGGCATCATGAAGACCAGCGAATAGGTCTCGGCAAAGGGGATGGTAACGAAGGCGAAGGTCACCAGCGATGAGGATGCCACGCCGCTGAACGAGCGCAGATGCACCAGCGCGGGATGCTTGAGCCGAAAACTGTCGCGCCAGCGCTCGCCCTTGGGCTTGGCGAACATGGCCGGCACCAGCGAGAACAGGGCGATGAAAAAGCCGATCTCGAACACGCTGAGCGTCTGTCCGAAACCCTTGATGATCGCGTCACCGCAGGCATAGATCGAATAGGCGGCAATCGCGTAAAGCACGCCGATCGGCATGGTAAATCCGGAAAAATCGAGGACAGGCAGGAGTATGACCTTAAGGCCGCTCCGTGCCTGCGTCGATGGGCATTATGCCGGCAATCAGTCGTCGAGCGAAATGTCGCCGCCGCTCGAGGAGTTGAAATCGGTCTGGGCGGGATTGCCCTCTATGTCGATATCGCCGCCGCTTGAGGCTTCAGCTTTGACGCTTTGGGTGGCATGCACGGCAATGTCGGCACCGCTGGAAGCGCCGGCCGTGGCGGTGGCGCAGACCAAGTCGCCCGCATCGATTCCAGAGCCGCTTGAGGCTACGGCGTCAATGCTGGTGCAGGTGCCGGAGAGATCGATGCTAGCGCCGCTGGAGGCACCGGCGCGAACCGCGCCGAGGGTCGCGCCGGTCAGCTTGACGTCGGCGCCGCTCGATGCCTCCAGATCAAGCTGGTCGGATTTGATGCCGGTGGCGCGCACGTCCGCGCCGGAGCTAGCCGAAACGCCGGAGATGGCGGGCAGGGTGATGTTGACGGTGACCGCATTGCCGCTGTTGAGCAGCATGCCGACCAGCCCGCCGCTGATGATGAAATCGAGGAAATCCTGATCGAGGCGGGCGGTGAGCACGCCATCGGCGACGCTGAGTTCGAGATTGTTGAGGGCATCGGCGCTGCCCGATTCAGCGCGGACAGCGAAGCTGTCGCCAATGGTCACGACGGCATCGAGCCCGGTGGCGATATCGATGCGGTCGAAATTGTTCAGCGCGAAATCGCGGCTTTCCGCCTTGGCCGCACCCCCGAATGTCAATCCAATCGCCGTGGCGAGTGCAAGTGTGGCAATGGTCCGCATAGTCTTCGCTCCCTCGTTGACTGCCTGGCATATGGTGGTTGGCGGCGGTCGCTCAAGAGAGCTTGGCGATATAAAGGGGCCGGAGCATGGCTCCGGCCCGCTGTCCCTAGAACGATGCCTTGGCGCTGAAGCTGAAGGCCAGGACGCTGCCGGTGTCCCAGGTTTCGCCCAGCGCATTGGTACCCGCTTCGATCATCGAATAGGACACGCCGCCGGACAGTTCGAAATTTTCGCTGGGCTTATAGGCGGCGCCCAGGTTGGCGCCCCAGCGATCGGCCTGCGTGCCATTGGCCAGGATTCCGGCGCCGTTTTGGCGCGACGTACCCTTGTCCCAGACCAGGCCGGCGAGGATTGTCAGGTCCTCGGTGAGTTGGTGACCAACGCCGGCCGATACAGTCCAGCCGTCTTCGTAATTGAGCACAGTGGTCAGCGTAGGTCCGGGCGTGGTGACCGTCAGCGCATCGACCACCGACCAGTCCACCCACTTGATCCCGCCCAGCACCAGCCAGCCGGGCGCGATGCCGCTCTGCGCCTTGACTTCAAATGTCTGGGGCGTGGTGACGCTGGCGGCGGCCGGCAGGGCGCCGGCAAAGGTGCCGGACAGGTCGTAATTGATGGCGGCGTTGTAGACGGCACTGACGCGCAGGGCGATTTCGGGCACTTCATAGGCCGCGCCGATGCGCCAGCCAAAGCCGTTCCCGTCCAGCTCGACTGGGCGCGTTCCCAGGGTCGGGCCGGGCAGCAGGGCGGGAACCAGGGCTTCATAGTTGAGGCTTTGCGCCGAGATGCCGCCGATAATGCTGAGGCTGCCCGGGCCGACGGCAAAACCATAGGCGCAGGTCAGGCCAAGATCGTTGGACCAGATGCGTTCGCGGGCCGACTGGCCGGTAGCCGCGGCGTAGGTCAGCAGCCGGTCCGTGCCCGAACCCCATGGGTTTTGTGCCGAAACCAGGCAGGAAGCGTTGTCGAACAGGTCCCCCTTGGCGGCAAAGTTGTAATAGGTGCGGTTGGACGAGGTGGCGACGGTGCCCAGGCCAGGCGCGGCAAGGCTGGTAATGTCATGGTCGATAATGACCCGGGTCACCGTGCCCTTGCCAACGTAAGTGCCCGGGTCGAACAGCAGGTCCCAATTATAGCCATTGGCTTCGAGGCCCCCGGCATGGGCTGCGCCCATGCTCGAGGCGGCAAGCAGTGCGGCCAGCGCGATGCTGCGAATATGCGGCATGTAGAATCCTCCCAGATTTAGAGCGGCATATTTTCGCCGCTTCGTCCGTCGGGCCGTTTGCCGGCCACGTTGACGTTAACGTCTAGTAGGTCTTGTTTGCGGCAAGTCGTCAATCGGCGCGGCCGTCGGATTAAGACTAAAATGTGTCATTGACGCAGGGGTGCAACACTGTTGCGCGAACGGCACAAACAAAAAGGCCGGAGCGATGCCCCGGCCTTTCCGTATCTATCGGCCTGTGGCGGTTACGCCATGGCCTTCTGCAGGTTCTGGTCGATCGCGTCGAGGAATCCGATGGTGGAGAGCCAGGGCTGATCGGGGCCGACGAGCAGGCTGAGGTCCTTGGTCATCTTGCCTTCTTCGATCGTGTCGACGGTGACTTTTTCGAGCGTCAGCGCGAACTTGGCCAGCGCTTCATTGTCGTCGAGCTTGGCGCGGTGGGCCAGGCCACGCGTCCAGGCAAAGATCGAGGCAGTGGAATTGGTCGAGGTTTCCTTGCCCTGCTGGTGCTGGCGGTAGTGACGGGTCACCGTGCCGTGGGCGGCTTCGGCTTCCACGATCTTGCCATCGGGCGTGGCCAGAACCGAGGTCATCAGGCCCAGCGAGCCGAAGCCCTGCGCCACGATGTCGGATTGCACGTCGCCGTCATAGTTCTTGCAGGCCCAGACGTAGCCGCCGCTCCACTTGAGGGCCGAGGCGACCATGTCATCGATCAGGCGGTGCTCGTACCAGATCTTCTTGGCTTCAAACTGTTCCTTGAACTCGGCCTCGTAGATCTCCTGGAAGATGTCCTTGAAGCGGCCGTCATAGGCCTTGAGAATGGTGTTCTTGGTGGACAGATACACCGGCACGCCACGGGCGA
Organism: Devosia sp. ZW T5_3; assembly: GCF_044987315.1. Lineage (NCBI taxonomy): Bacteria > Pseudomonadati > Pseudomonadota > Alphaproteobacteria > Hyphomicrobiales > Devosiaceae > Devosia > Devosia sp. ZW T5_3. The sequence continues at coordinate 40,013 of NZ_JBJDRE010000003.1, read as the reverse complement.
GGCCGTAATTGAAGCTCGAATAGGCGAAGTCGCGGATCGAGTCGTCGAGGTTATACATGGCCATGGCAACGCCGGCGCCCGGAGCCTGGTAGACTTCGTGCTCGATGACCTTGCCGTCTTCGCCGGTGAACTTGATGGTCAGCGTGCCCTTGCCGGGGAACAGGAAATCGGTGGCGCGGTACTGATCGCCAAAGGCATGGCGACCCACGATGATCGGCTGGGTCCAGCCGGGAACGAGGCGCGGCACGTTCTTGCAGATGATGGGCTCGCGGAAAATCACGCCGCCCAGGATGTTGCGGATCGTGCCGTTGGGCGACTTCCACATCTTCTTGAGCTTGAATTCTTCGACGCGCTGCTCATCGGGGGTGATGGTGGCGCATTTGATGCCGACGCCGTGCTTCTGGATAGCGTGGGCGGCATCGACCGTGATCTGGTCATTGGTGGCGTCGCGGCTTTCCACCGACAGATCGTAATATTCGATGGGCAGGTCGAGATAGGGATGGATCAGCTTGTCCTTGATCGCCTGCCAGATGATGCGGGTCATTTCATCGCCGTCGAGATCGACGACCGGGTTGGCGACTTTGATCTTGCTCATCGGCTGGGCTCCCTTTGCCTATGCAATATGGCCCGGTTTGGCCGGGCAGTTCATGGTGCGCCCCTATAGCATTGGCGGGCGACAGCGCAAAGGCGCGTTATGGCATGGGGGCTTGCCCAGCTTGACGCCGTGTATATGCACGACTATATCGCGGCGATGCAGGACGATTTTTCACAATGTCTGGTGCTCAATACGCGGATGGCGGCGCGCGCCATTACCCGGCGGGCCGACCGCAAGCTGCGCCTCTATGGCGTGACAGCGGCGCAGTTCACCATACTGACGTCGCTGCAGAGCCAGCCCGGCCTGTCGGTGACCGAGATGGCGGAGCGGATTGCGATGGACCGCACGACATTGTCGCGCAATCTCGACCTGCTGGAAACCAAGGGCGTCGTCATTTCGACACGCCCGTCCGGTGTGAATGGCCGCGTCTGCGTACTTACCGATGCGGGGCGGGACCTGGTTGCGCAGACGGTGCCGGTATGGCGGGCCTCGCAGGCCGAGTTGCGCGAAATACTCGTCCGCCCCGATTTCGCCGTGGTCATCACGGCACTGCAGCAACTTTCCCGGCTCTAGGCCGGACACAATCGCAACCCAAGGAGACAGAATGCTGAAACCCGATCCCGCCGATCCCATTGTCGTCACCGGCATGGGCGCCGTGAGCCCGATGGGCGTAGGGGTGGAAACGCTCTGGACGCGATTGGTGGCTGGCGAGAGCGGGGTGGTCCGCAATGACCGCTTCGACACGACCGGCTTCACCTCGGGCATTGCGGGCCTGGTGCCCAGCAAGGCCGATGTGCCGCATGGTTTCGATCCCGCCGATTTCATCGACGGCAAGGAAATCAAGAAGATGGACCTGTTCATCCAGTATGGCATCGGCGCCGCTGCCGAGGCGCTCAACCAGGCTGGCTGGCATCCGACTTCCCTCGAAGATCAGGCCGCGACCGCCACCATTATCGGTTCGGGCGTCGGCGGATCGCCGGTAATGGCGCGGGCCGTCGAGATCATCCAAGAAAAAGGCCCGCGGCGGCTCTCGCCGTTCACCGTGCCGTCCTTCCTCGCCAATCTGGCAGCCGGCTGGATTTCGATTCTGCATGGCTTCAAGGGTCCGATCGGCGCCCCGGTGACGGCCTGTGCGGCTTCGGCCCAGGCCATTGGCGATGGCATGCGGCTGATCATGACCGGCGAGGCCGAAGTGGCCGTCGTAGGCGGCGCCGAAGGATCGGTCGATCCGATTTCCATCGGCGGCTTCGGCGCCTCGCGCGCCCTGACCTCCTCGCATAATGACGAGCCGCATCTGGCATCGCGCCCGTTCGACAAGGGCCATGATGGCTTCGTGCTGGCCGAAGGCGCTGCCGTGCTGGTCATTGAAAAGCTCAGCCATGCCAAGGCGCGTGGCGCCACGCCGCTGGCGATTCTGGCGGGTTACGGCACCTCTGCTGATGCCTATCACCTGACGGCGGGCTCGCCGGATGGTGCTGGCGCTCAGGTCGCCATGCGCAATTCACTGAAGATGGCCGGGCTTGAGCCCAGCCAGATCGGCTATGTCAACGCGCATGCCACCTCCACCCAGGTGGGCGACAATGCCGAAATCGCCGGGATCACTGCGGTGTTCCCCGGTCGCGGCAAGGATCTTGCCGTGTCCTCGACCAAGTCGGCGACCGGCCACATGCTGGGCGCAGCCGGCGCAGTCGAAGCGATCATCTCGGTTCAGGCGCTGCGCACCGGCATCCTGCCGCCAACGATCAATCTCGAAGACCCTGAGGAAGTGGCCGATATTTTCGATCTCGTGCCCGAGGTCGCCAAGCCCAAGGCGATCGACTACGCGCTGTCCAACTCCTTCGGCTTTGGCGGCGTCAATGCCAGCCTGGTGTTTGCGCGCATCTAGGACGCGCCGTTTCGCTCCCGATAGGTCTGGTGCCGTGGCAGGTGATCTGCCACCAGGTCCCAGGCCTGTTGGGAGCGGGCAAAAATCAGCTGATTGGGATCAAACCACTCATTCCGCCCGGCAAAGAAGCCGACCGGCAGCATGCGCACATCCGGTGCCCGCGAGGATTGTCCGTAGAGCGGGGTAGCGCAGGCGGGGCAGAAATGCCGGGTAAAGATCGCACCGGAATCGGCGGGACGCGCGAAATTTGCCGTTGCTCCGGTCAGGGTAACAGCCTCGGCTGATACCAGCGCGACCGTGGAATGGCCGGTGCCGGTGGCGCGTTGGCAATCCAGACACGAACAGACCAGCATCGACAGCACGCGGCCGCGCAGCGCCATTTCCACGGCGCCGCATGCGCAGGCCGCTGTCACATCCACCATGAGCCGATCGGGCTTGTTCATGCCGCAGAAGCTGGCACGGCCCGCCTGTTGCGGCAAGGCGCGGCTCTTGCCTTTGTGAACGAGCTTGGCAAGAGTGCGCGCGCCAAAGCTGGAGGACGCAAACTTGCACCCGGACTATCCGCTTGAAACGGCGCGGCTGCGGCTGCGTCCCTTCACGCGCGGCGATGTCGATGCCGTGTTCGATTATCGCCGGCGGGAGGATGTCGCACGTTATTTGTTCGACGTGCCGCTGAGCCGGGAGGAATGCGCGCTGGCCGTACAGCAGCGCATTGGCCAAGTGGCGCTGGAGGCTGATGACGACAAGATCATCCTGGGCGTGGAGCTGGCGGACGAGGGCACGCTGATCGGCGAGGTTTCGCTGATCCTGCGTAATCTCGACGCGCGGCAGGGCGAAATCGGCTGGATTTTTCATCCCGATTATCAGGGACATGGCTATGCGACCGAGGCGGCGGTGGCCTTGCTGGACCTGGCGTTCAAGGACGGCGAAATCCACCGGGTCATGGCGCGGTGCGATGCCCGGAACAGTGCTTCGGCCAAGCTGATGGAGCGGTTGGGCATGCGCCGTGAAGCACATTTCCGCGAGCATGCCCTGTTCAAGGGCGAGTGGGACGAGGAATTTGTCTATGCCATTCTGGAGACGGAATGGCCAGAAAAACGCCTTATTTTCCTCGCTCGTTGATTCAGGTTCGCCGTCGCAATCTCTTGATATAACTCGATTTTGGCAGGTTGAGTTGGCCGGTCGCCGCTTGCGCGCAGCTCGGCGCCATCATCCGAAATCGTTCCCGGCGCTGGGGTAGAATATTTCTCTGGCTGGCAGGAACGTCTCGGACTCCCCTCGCGTTGAGTTTTCGCAATGCCCAGCGGGAGGGAGCGCAATCATGTCGTCACTGAGTCTGCCCATTGAAACCGAGCGGTTGATCCTTCGTACCTTTGAACGAGGGGATTTGGAGTCGCTCAACGCCTATTTGTCGCTGCCTACGGCACAGCGTTATGCAGTCAGCAAGGCACGGGACAAGAATGAGGTGGCTCGGGCGCTTGAGGTGATGCGCAGTCATGTCAGCCTGCAGCGGCCGGGCGATACGCTGACCTTGGCCATGGTCCGCAAGGGCGACAAGCAATTGATTGGGCATGTGTCGCTGCATTGGTCCGATGCGACGGCGGGGCAGGGCGAAGTGCGCTTCGTGATCAATCCGAGTTATTCGGGGCAGGGCTTTGCCTGCGAGGCGCTGGGCGCATTGTTCGACCTGGCCTTTGAGCATTTCCGCATCCATCGCGTCTTCGCGCGTTGCGACGGTCGCAATCACCATTCCATCAAGTTGATGCAGAGCATGGGCATGCGGCTCGAGGCGCATTACCGCGAACATGCCCTGTTCCAGGGTGAGTGGGACGAGGAATTGCATTTTGCCATGCTGGATCGCGAATGGAATCGTCCGAGCAAAGTGCGGGAATTGCCGCAGCGGCATCGCGTCGCCTGATTTGCATCCGGCCCGGCAAATGCGATATGTGCGCCTGACTTCACGGATTGGGCGCCATGGCCGGTACGGATTCTTCGAAACAACCCACGCTTGCGCCGACCCCGGCGATCATCCTGTGCGAACCGCAGCTGGGTGAAAATATCGGCACGGCGGCGCGCGCCATGGCCAATTTCGGGCTCTGGGATTTGCGCCTGGTGCGGCCGCGCGATGGTTGGCCCAATGAAAAGGCCATCAATGCCGCCTCCCGCGCCGATCATGTGATCGAGCGGGTGCGGGTATTCGAAACGCTGGAAGAGGCGATTGCCGACCTGACGCTGGTCTATGCCACCACCGCCCGCTCGCGCGATATGCAGAAGACTGTGCTGGGACCCGAAGAGGCAGCAACCAATCTGGCTGCCCAGATCGGTGCGGGGCGTCCGGCTGGCCTGTTATTCGGCCGCGAGCGCTGGGGCTTGCTGAACGAGGAAGTGGCGCTGGCTGATGCCATTGTCACCCTGCCGGTGGAGCCGGCCTTTGCCTCGCTCAATATCGCCCAGGCCGTGTTGCTGCTGTCCTATGAATATCGCCGCCACAGCGAAGCCGGAGCGGCCCTGCCATTCTCGGATGCTTTGGCAGAAGTTGCGCCGCGCGAAGAGCTTGTGGGCCTTTTCGGACATCTTGAATCCACCCTGGACCAGTCCGGTTTCTTCACCGCGCCCGACAAGCGCCCGACCGTGGTCAACAATCTGCGCACCATGCTGGAGCGCGGCAAATTCACCAGCCAGGAAATCCGCACCCTGCGCGGGGTGATTTCCTCGATCGACCGGCGCCACCAGCGGCCAAATCCCAATCGGCAGAAGCCGGGCAGCAACACGGACTGATAAAGCACGCAGGCGAACCGAATTTACCCGTTCCGCCTTTGACTGCGACACTTTGTCATGCGATCTGCTTGCCCCATGAGCACGCCCGCCCCGCAAGACAAATCCCGCATCGCCTTCACCTATGTCGGTTTCCGCTTTTTCTGGCTGACCACGCTGCTGGTCAGCTTTGCGGTGCAGATCATGTCGGTGTCGATCGCCTGGCAGATTTACGATGTCACCGGCAATGCCTTCCTGCTTGGGTTGGTGGGGCTGTGCCTGTTCCTGCCCGCGCTGCTGCTGATCCTGGTCACCGGGCTCACCGCCGACCGCTTGAACCGCCGCTTCATCATGGCGATCTGCCTCGGCGTCGAGCTGGTTTGTGCCATGGGCTTCCTGGTTTTCGTCAATGCGGAAGCCCATGAAGTCTGGCCGATTTTCGGTATTCTGATCGTGCTGGGCACGGCGCGCGCTTTCTGGGGCCCCGCCGCGCAGTCGCTGGCGCCCAACCTGGTGCCGCCCGAAGCCCTGTCCAACGCCATCACCGTCAATGCCTCGGCCTGGCAATTCGCCGCCATCATGGGCCCCGCTGCCGGTGGCTTGCTCTACGGCCTCGGGCCTGCGGTACCGTTCGCAACGGCCGGGGTGCTGCTGCTGGCCGCCGCCATCAGCGTGTTGCTGATCCCCAAGCCCGCGCAGCGGGAATCGCATCAGGCGACCAGCCTCGAGACCATGCTGGCCGGTTTCCGCTACATCTTCTCCAACAAGGTGGTGCTGGGCGCCATCTCGCTGGACATGTTCGCCGTGCTGATGGGCGGGGCCGTGGCGCTGCTGCCAGTCTATACCAAAGACATCCTGCATGCTGGCCCGCAGGAACTCGGGCTGCTGCGCGCCGCGCCGGGGATCGGCGCCATCGTCATGGCGCTGTTCCTGTCCCGCTTCCCGATTCGCAATCATGCAGGCAAAATCCTCTTCCTCTTCGTTGGGCTGTTCGGCGCCTTCACCGTAGTGTTTGGCCTCTCCAGCACCGTATGGATTTCCATTCCGGCGCTGGCGCTGGTGGGCGCCTCCGATATGGTCAGCGTCACCATTCGTGAGACGATCATGCAGCTTTGGACGCCCGAGGAAGTGCGCGGGCGGGTCAATGCGGTCAATTCGGTGTTTATCGGGGCTTCCAACGAATTGGGCGAGTTCCGCGCCGGCACGGTGGCGCACCTGATTGGCCCAGTGCCTGCTGTGGCGCTGGGCGGGCTGGGGGCGATTGCCGTGGCGGTGATCTGGAGCCAGGTCTTCCCCGCGCTGCGCGAGCAGAAGACGCTCGACAAGAAAATGGTCTAAAGCCCGCGCTGGCTTGACTCCTGGGCCGTCCAACTATATCACGCGGCCACCTATCGAGGCTTTCGAGCCTATAGGCGCACCCGGGATCTCCTGAATTTTTGGGGTCTGTCGGTCATCCCTCGGGATGGCAGAGGAGGGCGCGATCCATTCACCTGTTAAGAAGGATACGCGATGTCGAAGCGTCATTCAGTCAAGTACAAGATCGATCGCCGTCTTGGCGAAAATATCTGGGGCCGTCCGAAGTCCCCGCTCAATGCCCGTGCCTATGGCCCCGGCCAGCATGGTCAGCGCCGCAAGGGCAAGCTCTCGGACTACGGTCTGCAGCTGCGCGCCAAGCAGAAGCTCAAGGGCTATTACGGCTCGGTCACCGAAAAGGCGTTCAAGCGCCTCTACACCGAAGCTGCCCGCGTTAAGGGCGATACCGGCGAGAACCTGATCGGCCTGCTCGAGAGCCGTCTGGACGCGATCGTCTACCGCGCCAAGTTCGTTGCCACCGTGTTCGCTGCGCGCCAGTTCGTGTCGCACGGCCACATCCTGGTCAATGGCAAGCGCGTCAATATCCCATCCTACCAGGTCAAGGTCGGCGACAAGATCGAAGTGCGTGAGCGCTCCAAGCAGCTCGCCGTGCTGATCGAAGCCACCCAGCTGGCCGAGCGCGACGTTCCTGATTACGTCGAAGTCGACCACAACAAGATGACCGCCACCTTCGCCCGCGTTCCCGCGCTGTCGGACGTGCCGTACCCGGTCCAGATGGAACCGAACCTGGTCGTCGAATTCTACTCGCGCTAAGCGAAGCAGAATAACAGATTTGAAAAGGCCGCCCTTCGGGGCGGCCTTTTTGTTTGGGCGTGTGTGGCTATGGCGGGGTGTGCTCGCATGGTGAGTGGGTAAGGGGCAAAGCAACGCCCCTTACGATTCTCACTGCACAGCAGGTGGCACCCCGCGGAGCGATACATTGATCGGCTCCTGATCGATCGGGATATAGCTCTCGAACTTGCGCAGACGCATGAACACCGACTGTAGTTCCACGATCGTCGTCCAGGCCCGGGCGAAGAACTGGAATGAGCTCGACACCTGATTGAAGGCGAGCTGCACCTGCTGGTAGAGGCCCATGGTCAGCGCGCCTGCCAGGATTGACGGCGAGAGCGCCAGCAAGGGCACATAGCCAACCATGTTGAGATAGGCGTAACGCGCCAGGTTGAAGTAGGTGTAGTGGAAATAGAGCCGGAAATAGTTCTTCTGCACGCCGGCGAAGAGCTCCTTGACCGTGGGCGGGTCGGCCCGATCGGCGTGATCTTCACCGAACACCAGTTCCTTGCGATACGCCGCTTCGACGCGCTGATTGGCGAAGTTCAGGCCTGGCAATTTGACGCCCACCACCGCCAGCAGCAGCGTGCCGAAAACCGCGGTGGCCAGTGCCACCCAGACCAGGCTGCCAGGAATGTCGCCCACAATGGGCAGGCCGGTAATGTTCTGGGAGAGATTCCAGAGCAAGGGCAGGAACACAACGAGAGTAATCAGCGACCCGAAGAAGGCAGTGCCCAAATCCTCGACGATGGTGGCGAAGCGCATCGTATCTTCCTGCACGCGCTGGGCCGCGCCTTCCGTTTCGCGGATTTTTGGCCAATGCTCCATGTAGTAAAAGTTCATCGCCTTGCGCCACCGGAACACATAATGCGAGGTGACGAAGGCCAGCAGCACCGCCACGATAATGGTGGGCATGAGCACGGCGAAGAGCGTGAAGACCTCGCCATAGAATCGCTCGGGCGTCACTGAACGCGGTTGCGTCAGCGCCAACTGGATCATGTCGAAGAACACGCCGGACCATTCGTTGACGAAGGCGTCCACCTGAACCTGGAAATAGATGACCAACAGGATGCCCGTCGAGCCAACGACCGACCACCAATACCACTCGTTGCGCTTGTAGAAATACCAGAATAGGCAGAACAGCAGCGAGATCAGCAGCACATATTGGTAGAGCCAGACGCGCTCGCCATTGAGGAAATTGGCGGCCGAGGATTCATTGGCGCCTGCGGCTGCGGCCTGTTGGGAGGGGCTGGCGCTCTCGGTCGTCGCGGGCGCATTAGGATTCGCCTCCCCGGGGGTAGCGGCCGGCTGGGCTTGATCGGTCGCGGCGGGCGTTGCCGCTGGGGGCTGATCGGGAGTGGCAGGCGCCGCGATCACCGGATGGGTGAAGCGGTCGATGCTGATGGCCGATCGCAGCGGCGTGCCGATGGCGAACCAGGCGACGACGGCAAAGAGCAGCCAGAGGACTGCGGAGGAAAAGAAGATTTTGGGTTCAGGGAAGAAAGAGCGAAACACCACGAGACTCCTGGGTGCCGGTGAGGTGTGTCATGTAACTGCCGCAAAACGTCCAAAGCAAGAATGGGAAATTAAAGCTTGGTAATGTTCCCCAAGGCCGGTTTTGCTTTCCTCACGGGGGCAGGGGCGATATCAGCTACGACATGATTGCCACAAGAGTTCTGCCATGAGCGCCGTTATGGATGCCGCCCACCAGGCCGAAGCCGACGAAGCCGAATCCGGCGCGCACCCGATTTTTGCCGGGGCGCCGCGCAGTGTGGAGTTCAACAAGCTGCGCAAGCGCCTGATCCGCAATACGCGCGAGGCGCTGGACCGGTTCGCCATGGTGCGGGCGGGGGAAAAATGGCTGGTGGCGCTATCGGGCGGCAAGGACAGCTATGGCATGCTGGCGCTGCTGCTGGACCTCAAATGGCGCGGGCTATTGCCCGTGGAATTGCTGGTCTGCAATCTCGATCAGGGGCAGCCCAATTTTCCCAAGCATATCCTGCCCGAATTCCTGGGCGGGCTGGGGATTCCGCATCGGATTGAATACAAGGACACCTATTCCATCGTCACGGACAAGCTGCCAGCAGGGGCGACCTACTGCTCGCTATGCAGCCGATTGCGGCGCGGCAATCTCTACCGCATTGCGCGGGAAGAGGGCTGCACGGCGCTGGTGCTGGGCCATCATCGCGACGACAGTCTCGAAACCTTCTTCATGAACCTGTTTCATGGCGGCAAGCTCGCGGCCATGCCGCCGCGCCTGCTCAATGACGAGGGCGACATCGAAGTGTTACGGCCGCTGATCTATTGTGCGGAAGACGATCTGCAGCGGTTTTCCGACGCCATGGCCTTTCCGATCATCCCCTGCGATCTGTGCGGCAGCCAGGATGGGCTGGAGCGCAATGCCATGAAAGCCATGCTTGCCGACATCGAAAAACGCATGCCCGGCCGCAAGGACGTGATGATCCGCGCGCTCGGCAACGTCAATCCTAGCCATATGCTCGATCCGAAACTGTTCGATTTTGCAGGGCTGTTCGAACGAAGGACCGGACTATGAGTGTTGATATCGGCAAGCTTGCCACCATCCTGCGCGATGCGGCCAAGGCCGAAGTGCTGCCGCGGTTCCGTCGGCTCGATGCGGGCATGGTCAAGGTCAAGACCTCGGCAATCGATCTCGTAACCGAGGCCGACGAGGCCGCCGAGCGCTTCATCAAGGTGCGGGTAGCTGAACTGGCGCCCGACGCGCTGTTTGTCGGCGAGGAATCCGTCGCGGCCGATCCGGCTTTGCTGGATGCGCTGGCCGAAGCAGACCTGGCCGTTGTGGTCGACCCGATCGACGGCACGGCCAATTATGCGGCCGGGCTGCCCCTCTTTGCCGTGATGGCGTCGGTGGTGTCCAAGGGCGAGACCATTGCCGGGATCATTTATGACCCGATGGGCGATGATTGGATGATGGCCGAAAAGGGCAGCGGCGCCTGGCTGCGACGGCCCGATGGTGAGGCGGTGCGGATGCAGATCGCTGAGCCGCTGCCGCTGGCGGAGATGGTGGGCTGCTGTTCGGTGGCCTTCATGCCAGCCGAGTCGCGCCCGCAGGTGCTGGCCAATTTCGCCAAGCTCCGAGTGGTGTCCAACTATCGCGTGGCAGGGCATGAATACCGCACCTTCGTTTCCGGCCACGCACAATTCCTCTGCTACAACAAGCTGATGCCCTGGGATCATCTGGCCGGCACGCTGATGGCGCAGGAAGCCGGCGGCTATGCCGCACGGCTCGACGGCTCGCCCTATCTGCCCCATCACGTCGACGGCGGTCTGATCATCGCCACCGACAAAGACAGCTGGCAGCAATTGCGGCGTGAGGTTTTTACCTACTAGCGGGGGACTCTAGCCCAATCCATCCTCCCCACCATTCTCCCTCGGGCTCGACCCGAGGGCCTCTCGCCGCACACACAACGCTTGGTGCAAACCCGACAGACCCTCGGGTCGAGCCCGAGGGAGAACGGTGGTGTTGGGAGCAACGCGGCACGCATCGCTTGCCCCCTTGCTCGACTCATAAGTCTGTGCTTATGTATTGTCCATGAGCGAAGCGGATATTTTTAAAGTGCTGGCTGATCCGACGCGTCGAGCGGTGTTCGAGCGGTTGGCGACGGCCGAGATGACGGCGACCGAATTGCGCGAGGGCTTTGCCATTTCGCAGCCGGCCATGTCCCAGCATCTGGCGGTGTTGCGCGAAGCGGGACTGGTCAGCGAGCGGCGCGAGGGGCGCTATGTCAATTATCGGATCGAACCGGCGGGGCTGGCGCCCTTGCATGGCTGGCTGGCGCGCCATCGCGCGTTCTGGCCTCAGCGGATCGATCAGCTCAAGGACCTGCTCAAGGAGATGGACCAATGATGGACGAGGCGTTGGTATATGAATGCGCGCTCGATGCGACGCCGGAAAAGGTGTGGCGGGCGCTGACCATCCCCGAATATCTCGAGCGGTGGCTCGTGCCGGATGCAGCATCGGGCGAAGCGCTCGACCTGACCATGCTGGCGGCCGAGGAGAATAAGTCGCTGAGCTATCACTGGCGCGAGGCCGGGCAGGGCGCCATTGGCGACGTCGAGGATAGCGTCGTCACCTTCGAGCTCAAACCCATGGCCGACGGGCGCACCTGGTTCCGGCTGACGCATGAGCCGGTGGTGATGCCGGTGGCGGCCAACAGCAATCTGGCTGGCCCGCTGATGCTGGCGGCGTAGCCCCCTCTCATCCGCCCTTCGGGCACCTTCTCCCACGAGGGGAGAAGGAAGGATTTTTAGAACCTAGATCAGAACGGAGGTCGCCGATGCGCGACATGATGCAACTCGTCCCTATGGTGGTCGAGCAATCCAGCCGCGGGGAGCGGTCTTTCGATATCTTTTCGCGGCTGCTGAGGGAGCGGATCATCTTCGTCAATGGCGAGATCGAGGACAATATGGCCGCGCTGGTCTGTGCGCAGCTGCTGTTCCTTGAGGCGGAGAATCCGAAAAAGGAGATAAGCCTTTATATCAACTCGCCCGGTGGCGTGGTGACCTCGGCGCTGGCCATGTATGACACGATGCAGTTCATCAAGGCGCCGGTGGGCACGCTGTGCTTTGGCATGGCCATGTCCGCCGGCACATTGCTGCTGATGGCCGGCGCGCCCGGCAGCCGGGTCTGCCTGCCCAGCGCCTCGATCATGCTGCACCAACCCAGCGGCGGCTATCAGGGCAAGGTGACCGATATCATGCTGCATGCCGAGGAAAGCCAGCGGCTGAAGCGCCTTACCCATGGTCTTTACGCCAAGCATTGTGGCCGGACCTATGAGGAGGTGGAGGCCGCGCTGGAGCGCGACCACTTCATGACGCCGGAACAGGCCAAGGCCTGGGGTCTCGTCGATCACGTCTATCGTGATCGTAGCGAGATCGAGGCTTCGAATCCGCCAAGCGACGATTAGTGCGCGGCGTGATGGCTCATATCGGTGTGGGCATTTTCGCTGCCCACGCCGAACAGGCGCCCATTCTCGGCGATCAGGATAAAGATCAGCGTCAGCACACCCATCACGAAATAGCCGGCGGCGACGGGCACCACCGTGCCGTTGAACTGCTGGCCGATAAAGCCGCCGATCAAGGCACCGCCAATGGTCTGGATGAAACCGAACACCGATGAGGCAGTGCCCGCCACCGAGCCCAGCGGCTCCATGGACAGCGAATTCATATTCGACGCGGCCCAGCCGAAGCAGAACATGATGACGGCCAGGATGGGCAGGAACAGCCAGATCGGCAGGAAGCCGATCCAGGCCAGCAGCAGCCAGATGGCGCTCATGCCGGTGAACACCAGCATGGCCCCATGCGACAGGCGGCGCATGCCGACGCGCGAGACGATGCGCGAATTGGTGAAGGATGACACGGCCATCAGCGCGGCCACGGCGGCAAAGGCCACGGGGAAATAGACGCCAAGGCCATAGATATCGACATAGATCTGCTGGGACGAGCTGATGAAGCCGAACAGGGCGCCGAAGGTGAAGGTGCCGGCCAGGCCGTAGGAAAAGGCCACGCGGTTGGTCAGCACGATGCGGAAGCCATCAAGGATGGCGCCGAGCGTCAGTTCGCGGCGATTGCCCAGCGCCAGCGTCTCGGGCAGGCGGATGAAGGCCCAGAGGCCGAACACGGCGGCAAGGCCACCCATGAACAGGAAAATGGTGTGCCATGGCCCGGTCAGCAGCAGCACCTGGCCAATGCCGGGCGCGATGATCGGGATGGCCATGAAGACCATGAAGGTCAGCGACATGACTTCGGCCATGGCGCGGCCCGAATACATGTCGCGCACGATCGAGGTGGCGATGACGCGCGTGCCGGCGGCGCCCATGCCCTGCAGGAAGCGCAGCGCCAGCAGGATGCCGAAGGTCGGCGAAAACACCGCCGCGACGGCCGCGATGATGTAGACGACCATCCCGATCAACAGCGGCGCCCGGCGGCCGTAGCGGTCCGATAGCGGCCCGAAAGCGAGCTGGGCGATACCAAAACCCATCATATAGGCGGAAATGACATATTGGCGCTCGTTCTCGCTGCTGATGCCCAGGGCTTCGCCCATATAGGGCAGGGCAGGCAGCATGACGTCGATGGCGAGAGCGTTCAGCGCCATGAGCGCAGCCATCAGGGCAATGAATTCTGGACGGGATAAAACCCGCGAAAAATGGTCGGACATGAATGAAACTCAGGCAGGCCACGGCAAAACGCGCGGCGGAAAGACAGGGCGAACCATGAACCTCATGGTCCGCTTTGGCAAGACTTCAATCGGCAAATGACGATATCAGGCCGGTTTCAGAGCGAAGGCCGGCGCGGTGCGGTCGTTGATCGGCAGATGCAATGCCGCCGAGCCCAGGCCGAGCAGAATGCCCAGATACCAGACCAGATCGTAATGCCCGGTCAGATCGAAGGCGACGCCGCCCAGCCAGACGCCCATGAACGAGCCGAGCTGATGGCTGAAAAAGGCGACGCCATAAAGCATGCCCATATAGCGGGGCCCGAAGAACACCGAGACCAGGCCCGCCGTCGGTGGCACGGTCGAGAGCCAGAGCAGGCCCATGGCCGCAGCGAAAGTGTAGGCCGTGAGCTCGGTGACCGGAAACAGCATGAAAAGGCCAATGGCCACGGCACGCAGGAAGTAGATGGAAGCGAGCAGGATCTGCTTGGGCACGCGACCTCCGAGATACCCGGCCGACAGGCTGCCGACGACGTTGAACAGGCCGATCACGGCGATGGTCCAGCTGCCGACTTCGGGCGAGAGGCCGCATTGCACCAGGTAGGCGGGCATATGGACATTGATGAAGGCAAGGTGGAAGCCGCAGACGAAGAAGCCGATCACCAGCAGCCGATAGGAGCCATGGCCCCAGGCCCGGGACAGGGCCTGCAGAAACGGCATGTCCACCTGGCCCGCGGTGCGTTCGCTGCGGCCGCGCAGGGCATAGGACAGCGGAATGATCAGCAGCAGCATGGCGCCGAGATAGATCAGGGCGGTCTGCCAGCCAAAGGCATTGATGAAGCCTTGGCTGATCGGCGCAAAAGCAAACTGCCCGAACGAGGAGGCGGCAGTGGCGACGCCAAAGATCAGGCTGCGCTTTTCGGCCGGCACGGCGCGGCCGAAGGCGGCCATGACCACGCTGAACGAGCAGACGGCAATGCCGACACCGGTGATGACGCCACCGGTCAGCGTCATGATGGCGGCATTGGGCGAAAAGGCCATGAGCACGACGCCCAGCGCATAGAGGGCCGCGCCAGCGGCTACCGTGCGGGCGGTCCCGACCCGGTCGGCAAAGGCGCCGGCGAAAGGTTGCGCAATGCCCCAGGCCAGGTTCTGGATGGCCATGGCCATGCCCCAACCCTCGCGGCTGAGGCCCAGATCGCTGGTCATCGGCAGGGTGAAAAGGCCGAAACTGGTCCGTATCCCATTGCCGATCGCCGCGACGACGCAGCCGGCAATGATGATGACGAGCAGGGGAACGGCAGGGCGCAGGGCCGATGAGGTCATGAGGGGCATCCAGATATGGATGTTCTATCTACGCCCGCGACATCATCACGCAAAGCAATATTGCTGAATGGGATCTATCAAGACTGGTGATGGGTTGACCATTGCGTCAATCACACCGACAAGTCGCGCCACTATTCGGGAGTCTGAGCGTGATCCGCCATATCGTCTTTTTCACCGCCAAGTCGGATGACAATCTCGACGCGATTTGCGAGGGGCTGAACCTGCTTGGGACCATTCCGCACAGCACCCATTTCGAGGTGTCGCGGAACAGCAAGGTGGACCAGATTTCCAACGAGGTCGATGTGGTGGTCTATGCCGAATTCGCCGACGCGGCGGCACTGGCAGCCTATAAGGCGCATCCCACTTATGCCGAGGCAACCCGGCGCGTGCGACCGCTGCGGGAATTGCGGCTTTCGGCAGATTTCGAGGCCAAATAGAAAACGCCGGCCTCGGGGGCCGGCGTTTTGGTAACTGGCAGTTGGTTCAGGCCGAAAGCTTGACCGGGATGCCGGCGCTTTCGAGATGGGTCTGCAGTTCGCCGGCCTGGAACATTTCGCGGACGATATCAGCGCCACCGACGAATTCGCCCTTCACGTAGAGCTGGGGAATGGTCGGCCAATTGGTATAGGCCTTGATGCCGTCGCGCAGTTCGGCGCTTTCCAGCACATTGGCGCTGCCATAGTCGACGCCCAGATAGCTCAGAATCTGCACGACCTGTCCGGAGAAGCCACACTGCGGAAAGTCCGGTGTGCCCTTCATGAACAGGAAGATGTCGTTATTCTTCACCTTGTCGTCGATGAATGCATTGATGTCGGTCATTGCGGCAGCCTTTCTAGGGTCCGGGGGAGGGCCGGGAAAATCGTTGGTCCATAAATAGGAGCTTGACGAGGCGCTGTCGAGACCTGCCATCGTCAATTGCCGATCAAGTGTTGTCAGCAGAATGGCTAAAGTCGCTCGGCCACCCAAGGGTGGCTGGTGAAGTCATCGATCGTGTTGAACAGCACCGCCTCCCAACCGGCAGTGCGGGCGCCATCGATGACTTTTGGCGTGTCGTCGAAAAAGAGGGGCGGTTCGGACTGCGGGCCGATCTTGCTCATGGCGAAATCGAAAAAGGCCGGGTCGGGTTTGCGCACACCAACGCGCGCCGAATAGAACATGTCGTCAAACAGTTCATTGAGGCCCAGATGGCTCCAGAGCCAGCTCGCGCGCAGATGCTCCTGATTGGTGGCGATGTAGAGCCGGATATCGGCCTTGCGCTTGAGCTGGCGAATGCCGTCGAGAAGCGGCTGATTGAGTTCGCTGTCGTTGATCAGCCAATAGTGGTGAAAGGCCACGGGCGAGCCCTTGTAGCCCAGCGAGGGCAGGCGGCGCTCAAGGGCATCGATCACCGACATCTCGCCGGTCACGACCTTCTTGACGAAGATATCGAAGATGAACTCATCGACAAACCGCTTTGGGTCTACGCCCATATCGGCCAGCAGGTTCGTATCCCAGCGGCGGGTCAGGTCGGGGCGGGCGTGAAAGCCATGGATCAGCACGCCATCCACGTCGAAGAAAACGGCACGGGTCATGCGGGCTCCGTGTGGCGCAGGGTCATTTGCCCCTGGCTGGCGAAGCGCCAAGGCCGGCAAGGACTTGGCGGGGAATGCTGAGGTCCTGAATCACGTCATTGTGGCGCCGAAAACCGATCAATTCGCGATGCACGAAATATTCCCAGACGGCCTGGCGGGCCGCTGCAAGGGCGGGTTCGCTGTGAGCCTCCGCCAGCGCGGCAAGGGTCGCGATCACCTTGCGCTCGGCGGCACCGATCGCGGAGGCGCGTTCAGCCGCGATTTCATGCTCGAGCGCAGCCGTCCCGGCTTCGGGACGGACCATGCGGATCAGCTCGAGCGAGTCGCGCAGCGACACCGGTCTATTCGGGGGCGCTGGTCTGGAGCGCCAGGGCGTGTAGCGCGCCGCCCATATCGCCCTGCAGGGCGGCATAGACCAGCTGGTGCTGCTGCACGCGGGATTTGCCCTTGAAGGCGGCGGAAATGACGGTGGCGGCATAATGGTCGCCGTCGCCGGCCAGGTCACGAATATCAATATCGGCGTCAGGCAACGCGGCCTTGATGCGGCGCTCGATCTCGTTGGCGTCCATGGGCATTGCTCAACTCCTTGGTCAGTCCGGCGACAGCGCCGACTCCACCAAGATATGGCACCAGGCAGGGCGCTTCAATACGAGCGCTGCGCCAAGCTGCTATTGAGTGGGGGCAATGGGGGCAACTTCCACGGATTTGGCTTCCGCGCCGACGCAGCATTCGGCATCCGAGCGGGTCGAGAAATTGGCGATGATGAAATCGACAATGGGCCGAGCCTGGGCGGCGATCTCGGTGGCGAACAGGCAATCGAGCGTATAGCCGCGCCCGGTGTCAACCGCTTCGGTGTGCACGATGGTGAGCGGAATGCCCATGGGCGAGTCGATGCTCTGGCCATCGTAGAGCAGCGCGAGGCCGCTCTGGTAGGGCGTGGTGGTTTTGGTGCCCAGGGTGAAGCCGGGGAAAGTCTTGGCCCAGCTGGCGGTGACTTCGCCGTCATTGAGGCTGGAAAGCGCGCTTTGGGCGGTCCAGTCGGTATCCTGCACCGGCACGATGGTGATGTCGCATTGCAGCGGCACGCTGGGATGGGTCAGGTTCAGTGGCTCGGTGGCGCCGCCCGAGGGCACCATGACGTCCGGGTAGATCACCGTATAGGGCTGATCCTGCAGAATCGAGCGCGTGACGTTGACGCTCTGGGCATAGGCGGCGGCCGGCAGCAGGCCCATGCTCAATGCCGCTAGACCACTGATCGCCGGTCGAAAATTCATGGTCGTCTCCGAAATGATAACGCCGCCCCAGAGTGCCAAAGCACTCCAAAGAGCGGCGATCATAAGGCAGGCAGATTAATTGATAGCCTTACCCGTTCATGTAGCTGGGGAACCAGCCTTCATGCGCTGCGGCCAAGTCGCGGACGGGCACGGGGCGGGCGGCGCCCAGCACCAGATCGGCGCCACCGGTGGTGCCGATCCAGGGAGCGTGGATGCCCAGCGCTTTTGCTTCGGCCCAGAGCGCGGTGATCTCCTCGCCCTGCGGGTCGAGATTGACGGTCAGCAGGTAACGGCCCTGGTCTTCGCCGAAATATTGCAGGATCGGGCTCTGGTCGGTGAGATCGACAATGGTGGCGCCGATGCCAGAGGCGATGGCCATTTCGGCCAGACCCACGGCAAGGCCACCATCGGACAGATCGTGGCAGGCAGTGGCCGTGCCGGAGCGGATCAGCTTGCGGACGAAGTCGCCGGTGCGCTTTTCGTGAGCGAGATCGACTGAAGGAGCCGTGCCGTCGCGGCGGCTGAACAGATCGCGCAGATAGATGGACTGGCCCAGATGGGTGCCGCGCGCGGCGGGCGAGCCGACCAGCAGGATGACCTGATTTTCGGCGGCAAAGCCGATACGGGCCATTCTGTTCCAGTCAGGCAGCAGGCCGACGCCGCCAATGGTGGGAGTCGGCAGGATGCCGCGGCCATTGGTTTCGTTGTAGAGGCTGACATTGCCCGAAACGATGGGGAATTCGAGCACGCGGCAGGCTTCGCCAATGCCCTTCACGGCGCCTACGAGCTGGCCCATGATTTCGGGGCGTTCGGGATTGCCGAAATTCAGATTATCGGTGGCGGCGAGGGGCTCTGCGCCGGTCGCGGTCAGATTGCGCCAGGCTTCGGCCACGGCCTGCTTGCCGCCTTCATAGGGGTCGGCTTCGCAATAGCGCGGGGTGACGTCCGAGGTGAAGGCCAGGGCCTTGGTGTCATGGCCCTCGACGCGGATGACGCCGGCATCGCCGCCGGGACGCTGCAGGGAATTGCCCTGGATCAGGGTGTCATATTGCTCATAGACCCAGCGGCGCGAGGCGATCTGGTGGCTGCCCATCAGCTTGAGCAGGGCATCGGCCACGTCCATCTGGGGGATGTCGGTGGCGGCGAGGGCGGCGGGCTTGGGCGACTCGATCCAGGGGCGATCATATTCGGGCGCTTCGTCGCCCAGATCCTTGATCGGCAGATTGGCGACTTCATCGCCCTGCCAGAGCACGCGGAAGCGCAGATCGTCGGTAGTCTTGCCGACAGTGGCGAAGTCGAGTTCCCACTTGACGAAAACGGCGCGGGCTTCGGCTTCCTTTTCGGGATGCAGCACCATGAGCATGCGCTCCTGGCTTTCGCTGAGCATCATTTCATAGGCCGTCATATGGGTTTCGCGTACCGGCACCTTGTCGAGGTCCAGTTCGATCCCAAGATCGCCCTTGGCGCCCATTTCGACAGCCGAACAGGTCAAGCCCGCCGCGCCCATGTCCTGAATGGCGATGACGGCGCCAGTGGCCATCAGTTCGAGGCAGGCTTCGAGCAGGCGCTTTTCGGTGAAGGGGTCGCCGACCTGCACGGTGGGGCGCTTTTCATCGATATCGTCGCCGAATTCGGCCGAGGCCATGGTGGCGCCGCCCACGCCATCGCGACCGGTCTTGGCGCCGAGATAGACGACGGGCAGGCCGACGCCTTCGGCCTTGGAGTAGAAAATCTTGTCGGTATCGGCCAGGCCCGCCGCGAAGGCATTGACCAGGATATTGCCATTATAGCGCTCGTCGAATTCGACTTCGCCGCCCACGGTTGGCACGCCAAAGGCATTGCCATAGCCGCCAATGCCAGCCACGACGCCGGAAACGAGGTGGCGGGTCTTTTCATGACCGGGCGCGCCGAAACGCAGGGCGTTCATCGCAGCGACGGGGCGGGCGCCCATGGTGAAGACGTCGCGCAGAATGCCGCCCATGCCGGTCCCCGCGCCCTGATAGGGCTCGATGAAGCTGGGGTGGTTGTGCGACTCCATCTTGAAGACCACAGCCTGCCCGTCGCCGATATCGACCACGCCGGCATTTTCGCCGGGGCCCTGAATGACACGCGGCCCGGTGGTGGGCAGGGTCTTGAGCCATTTCTTGGAGCTCTTGTACGAGCAATGCTCGTTCCACATCGCCGAGAAAATCCCCAGCTCCGTATAGGTCGGCACCCGGCCGATCAGCGCGACAATCTTGTCGTACTCATCGGGCTTGAGGCCATGATCGGCGACCAGCTGGGGGGTAATGACGATGTCGTTGGGAAGGGTCATCAGGCAGCGTTTCCGTAGGGAGGCTCTGGAAAATATTCCATTTGGCGTTGGGTGGCGCGAGCAATGTCTTCGCCGAACAGGTGTCCCACCAGCCACAAGGACATATCGATACCGGCCGAGATGCCGGCGCTGGTCACCACGTTGCCGTCATGCACAAAGCGCTGGTTTTCCAGCAATATGGCCTGTGGTGCGGCGGTGCGGACGAAATCGAAGGCACCCCAATGGGTGGTTGCGCGCTTGCCATCGAGGAAGCCAGCCTTGCCGATCAGCGCGGCGCCCGTGCAGACCGAGGTCTGCCAGGTCGCTGCCGCCACATAGGGTCGGAGGCGTTCGATGAAGGCCGTGTCGGACACCAGGGGGCGCGTGCCACGGCCGCCTGGCACAATGACAATGTCGGCGTGCGGGGCGTCGTCGAAAGTGTGATCGGCGGTGACGCGAAGTCCCTCGGCGCAGCGGATATTGGTCTGCGGCCAGCCGATGGTGAAGGTATCGGCGGCCGCGCCCATCCGTCCGGCCATCCTGAACACTTCCCAGGGGCCGATGAAGTCGAGTTCCTCGACGCCCTCGAAAATGACGATGGCGACGCTGGTGCGCGGGGCGTCACTCATGGCGCAATGCCCCTCGGGCAATGAGCTTGTCGGCGGTGATGACCGCGATGCAAAGCAGCGCGAGGGCGGCGGCCATGAAGAGGGCGTTGAGCAGCACTTGCCCATAGCCGAGCTGGACCACGTTGAGCACGGGATAGGGATATTCCTGCACCCAGACGCCGCGCGCCAGAATGTAGAGGAAATAGACCAGCGTCGGCGCCAGCATGATCGGCAGCTGGGTCCAGCGGAGCTGGCCATGGCGCTGCGCTATCAGCCAAAACAGCAGATACAGCGTGGGGCACAGATAATGCAGGATGTTGTCGGCCAGCAGGGCCACGCCATCCAGCGAGCCGAGGAAGCGCAGCACGAAGTAAACATAGAGCCCGACCAGCGCGATATTGGCGGCCATCAGTCCCCGGGTCACGGGGCGGCGGAACAGGTCGAGGCGGGGCGTGGGCAGGATTTCGGAGAGATAGATCAGCACCAGGACGATGTTGGTCAGGATGGTGTAGAAGGCGAAGAAATGCCCGAGAAAGCCCAGGAAATCACGGCCATTGGTGGCGGCCCCCTGCATCGACAGGATGAACTGCATGATCAACCCGGTCATGCCGAACCCTAGCCCCAGCCAGGTCAACAGCACCCGCGGTTTGACTGGCGCCCGCAGGGTCATCTCAAGCCGCCTGGCCCAGCAATCCCGAGAACAGAGCCCGACCATCGCTGCCGCCATGCGCGGCTTCGATGAGGTTTTCCGGGTGGGGCATCAGGCCCAGCACGTTCTTCTGCTCGTTGAAAATGCCGGCAATGTCGTTGATCGAGCCATTGGGATTGGTGCCCTCGGCATAGCGGAAGGCCACCTGGCCATTGCCTTCGAGGCGGGCAATGGTGTCGGCATCGGCGAAGTAATTGCCATCGTGGTGGGCGACCGGGCAGCGGATGATCTGGCCCTGGCTGTAGCCGCGAGTAAAGTCGGTCGCGGCATTGGCGACTTCGAGCTTGACCTCGCGGCAGACGAATTTGAGGCTCATATTGCGCATCAACGCGCCGGGCAGCAGGCCCGCTTCGATCAGGATCTGGAAGCCGTTGCAAACGCCCAGCACCTTGACGCCCTGGGCCGCGCGCTCGCGCAGCTTGTCCATGATGGGCGAACGGGCGGCGATGGCGCCGCAGCGCAGATAGTCGCCATAGGAGAAGCCGCCGGGGATGACGACGAGGTCGACATCGGGCAAATCGGCATCCTGATGCCAGACCACCTGGGGGGCGGTGCCGGAAATCTTGGTGAGCGCCGCGATCATGTCGCGGTCGCGATTGAGGCCGGGGAAGACGATGACGGCTGATTTCATCGGCAGGTCCTCGCTATGTCTGGGGTTGCGCGAGGCCCTTGTCGTGAGTCTTGGGCAAAAAGGCAAGGGGCGAGATACAATATCCCGCCCCTGTGACCCGCTTTGCGATGTGGTTTGCTATTCGGCCGGCGCTTGCACTGCGCGGGGTTCTTCGCGGCGCGATCCGCTGGTGCCGGGCAGGTGGGCCCAGGCGGGGCGCTCGAACAGGAAGCCGCCCCAGCCGGTGCGCAGCACCAGCCAATAAAGGATCAGCGGCGAGACAATGGCGATGGCCATGATGGCGAGGCTGAGCAGGGTTGGCTCGATGAAGCCCAGCTTGATCAGCACAGTGCGGGCAATGCCCATGGGCAGCACGAAAGCCACATAGATGATCAGCGATTTACTACCCATCCATCGCAACCAGTTCATCCAGGGCAGGCGGGTGAGGAGCGCGGCGATGGTGCAGAGCGCTGAAGTGCCGACCAGGGCCAGGATGAGATGCACGCCCGGCAAGCCGGCAATGCCCATCACGGGGTGGATCGGGTGCATGGCAAAGCCGGGCGAGAAGACCAGCG
The DNA here is from genome assembly GCF_044987315.1 of Devosia sp. ZW T5_3. NCBI lineage: Bacteria > Pseudomonadati > Pseudomonadota > Alphaproteobacteria > Hyphomicrobiales > Devosiaceae > Devosia > Devosia sp. ZW T5_3. The sequence continues at coordinate 17,475 of NZ_JBJDRE010000003.1, read as the reverse complement.
CAGCATTGAGCGTGGCCCAGACCAAGAGGCCGATAATGGCGAGAATGACGTTATCACCAGCCCAGTTGGCCAGGCGGAACAATTGGGGCGCCAGGACATAGCCGGAATAGAAGAACACGAAATAGGCCGCGAACTGATCCACGGCGTAGCTGCCGGTGTGGATGGAGGCCATTTGCAGGACGGCGGCAATGATGAACACGGCCCAACGCGGCGCGCGGATATCGTGCAACAGCTTGGCAACAGCGCCGCAGACGGCCAGCATATAGATGAACCACAGCACGCCATAGGGCTGGACCACGGCCCAGGCCAGTTCGCTCACGGCGCCAACGGGATTGGCAGAGAGCAGGCCGGTCTTGAAGACGATGTGGATGATCGCCCAGAGCACGTAGAAATAAAGGTAATGCACGAAGCGGCGGTCGGCGAAGGCTTTCCACGGGCGATCGATGACCTGGGACAGGAACAGCCCGGAAATCAGAAAGAATTCGGGCATGCGGAACGGAGTGGCGAAGGCAATGGCCCAGTGCAAGGCACCGACGCCGCCGGTGTCCTCGCCGACGCTTGAGGCTGCATACATCATCACGACGAGGAAAATGGACAGGCCCTTGGCCATATCCACCCAATCAAGGCGCCTTGCCGATCCAGTCATTGCCAGAACTCCCCAGAACTTGCGGGGCATAATAGCGGCAATGATCAGCGGAAGCGTAAAAGCCTGCGTGAAGGCTTAATGGAAATGCTTAACTGGTAAGGATTTAGCTAAATCCCGCCCAAGCATTTACCCCTAGACGGGCACGGACGCATAAGCGGCGAAGAGCAGGCCCATGGTAGCGAGGAACATGACTGTGAGCGAGATGGTCTTGAGCATGACAATATGGTCCTGCGCCTCGGTTCGGCGCGCCCGAATAGAATAGGAGCGAAAGATTAATTGGAGATTTCGATCGCGTAGTTTTCGATCACCGTATTGGCGAGGAGCTTTTCGCACATATTGGTGAGGGCCGTGCGGGCCGCGGCTTCGTCGCTGCCATCGAGAGCCAGATCGAACACCTTGCCCTGGCGGACAGCGCCGACGCCGGAAAAGCCGAGGCTTTTCAGGGAGCCTTCAATGGCCTGACCCTGCGGATCGAGAACGCCATTCTTGAGGGTGACGGTAACACGTGCCTTCATGATGCCGCTCCGCTGCAACGCTTACTGAACCAGGCGCGGGCCGGTGGCCAGCGCGTTGTCGGTCTCGACCAGGATGCCAAGGCGCTGGGCGACTTCGCGATAGCTTTCGACCAGGCCGCCAAGGTTTTCGCGGAAGCGGTCCTTGTCCATCTTGTTGCGGGTCTTGACGTCCCACAGGCGGCAATTGTCGGGGCTGATTTCGTCGGCCAGGATAATGCGCATCAGGTCGCCTTCATAGAGGCGGCCGCATTCGATCTTGAAATCGACGAGCTGGATGCCGACGCCCATGAACAGGCCGGAGAGGAAATCGTTGACCCGAATGGCCAGGCTCATGATGTCGTCGAGTTCGGCCGGGGTGGCCCAGCCGAAGGCGGTGATGTGCTCTTCACTGACCATGGGGTCGTGCAGGGCATCGTCCTTGTAATAGAATTCGATGATCGAGCGCGGCAGCTGCGTGCCGGGCTCGAGACCCAGGCGTTTGACCAGCGAGCCGGCGGCGACATTGCGCACGACGACTTCAAGCGGGATGATCTCGACTTCCTTGATCAGCTGCTCGCGCATGTTGATGCGCTTGAGGAAGTGAGTCGGGATGCCCAGGCCGTTGAGCTTGGTGAAGATGAATTCGGAAATGCGATTGTTCAGCACGCCCTTGCCGTCAACAACTTCATGACGTGCGCCGTCGCCAGCGGTCGTGTCGTCCTTGAAATACTGGACCAGCGTGCCCGGCTCGGGACCCTCGAACAGGATCTTGGCCTTGCCTTCATAGATTTTACGACGACGGTTCATGGAACTTCCGGACCGATGAAGGAGGGGATGATTTCGGCCGCTTCATGCGCCACAAAGGCACAAAAATGCAAGCTCTTTCGATAGAAGGCAGGGGATAGATGGAGCGGGCAGCATAAGGTCGCAGCGCTCCGGGCGGCGTTGATTTGGCAGGCTGAACCGCCTATGTCGGTTGACGAGCGCCGGAAAGGCGCCCCATCAGAGCCAGCGGGAGACATTGATGAGCGGGTTTGACGATCGACAGAAGGGCCAGGAAGCCAAGTTTGCCTTCGACGCCGAGAAGAAGTTCAAGGCCGAAGCGCGCCGCAACAAGCTGCTGGGCATCTGGGCCGCCGAACTGCTGAGCCTGACCGGCGACGACGCCAAGACCTATGCCGCCGAAGTGGTTGCTGCCGATTTCGAAGAAGCCGGTGACGAAGACGTGTTCCGCAAGGTCTCAGCCGATCTCAAGGCCAAGGGCGTGGCGATCGGCGACGACGTGATTCGCCAGAAAATGGCGCAACTGGTGCTGGTCGCCAACGAGCAGGTCGCAGCCGAGGGCTGATCTGCCTTTCATTCTGATTTCGAGGGAGCCGGACCATGAGGTCCGGCTCCCTTTTTTATTCGGCAGCGACTGATTGCTCGCCGGCGGCGTGCAGGGCCTGGTCGAGATCGGCCAAGATGTCGTCGATATGCTCGATGCCGATGGAAAGGCGTACATGGCCGGGGGTGACCCCGGCTGACAGCTGTTCTTCGGGAGAGAGCTGGGAATGCGTGGTGGTGGCCGGGTGGATGGCCAGCGAGCGGGCGTCCCCGATATTGGCGGCGTGATAGAGCAGTTGCAGGGAATCCACGAAGCGGGCGCCGGCCGCCCTGCCATTGGCCAATTCAAAGCCAATCAGTGCGCCATAGCCGCGGGTGAGATATTTGTCGGCATTCTGGCGCTTGGGACCGGTCTGCAGCGAGGGGTGGTTGACCAGGGCGACCTCGGGCCGCTCGCTCAGCCATTTGGCGACCTTGAGAGCATTTTCAAAATGCCGGTCGACGCGCAGAGCCAGGGTTTCGAGGCCCTGAATGGTGAGGAAGGCATTGAACGGGGAGAGCGCCGCGCCATGGGTGCGGAGCAGGGTGGTGCGGGCTTTCAAAATATAGGCGATGGGGCCCAGCGGCTTGGCGGCCTCGACCCAGACAGCGCCGTGATAGGCCTGATCGGGCGTGTTGAGCAGCGGCTGGCGCGCCGGATGGGCGGCCCAATCGAAATTGCCGCCATCGACAATGACGCCACCAATGGAGGTGCCGTGGCCCCCCAGATATTTGGTGGAGGAATAGACCACCACAGCCGCGCCATGCTCGAAGGGCCGGGCGGTGAGCGGGGCGGCGGTATTGTCGACGATCAGCGGAATGCCCAGCGGGCGGCCGATGGCGGCGACTTCGGCAATCGGCAGCACGGCGAGTTTGGGATTGGGCAGGGTCTCGGCGTAATAGGCGCGGGTCTTGTCGTCAGTGGCGCGGCGGAAGTTCTCCGGATCGGACGGATCGACAAAGCGCACTTCGATGCCGGCTTCGCGGAACACATTCTTGAACAGATTGTAGGTGCCGCCATAAAGGTCAGTCGAGGCGACGATATTGTCGCCGGAGACGGCCAGATTTTGCACGGCATAGGCCGAGGCCGCCTGACCCGAAGCGACGGCGAGTGCTGCAACACCACCCTCAAGCGCGGCAACGCGCTTTTCCAGCACATCGGTGGTGGGGTTGCCCAGGCGGGTATAGATATTGCCCAGCTTTTTCAACGAGAACAGATCAGCGGCATGTTCGCTGTCGTCAAACTGGAACGAGGTGGTCTGGTAGATCGGCACCGCGACCGAACCGGTGGCCGGATCAGAGCGCCAGCCTGCATGCAGGCCTTGAGTTTCGGGGTGTTTTGACGTCACGGCCATTGCAGCCTCCTGTTGCGAGCGTTCGCGAGGCAGGCAGCTTAGGGCGGGGAGCCTGTTGCGGGACAGGTTTAATCTACTAATTTTGTAGAGATTAAACGAAAAGCTCGCCCCCGAAGCGGGAGCGAGCAGAATCTGGGCGCGGCGGCCCGTTCGATCAGATTGAGTGATCAGGTGTTGAGTGATCGGCTGTTCTAAACTTGGCCGCCGCGGTCCATGCGCTGGAGGTTATCCCAGCGTGACGCTGCTCGCGTCATATTCCTTGCCGTTCTGCTGCCACTTCACAGTGACCTTGGAGCCGGCCTTGAGCCCCGGGTCCTTGAAGGTGGCCGGCAGCTTGTAAGCGACGCCATTGGCCAGGGTCAGCGTGTGGGATTTGAGATCGAACGCCTTGACCGTGCTGCTGATGGTCTGTGGCCCGGCAATCGTTGCGGCGGCAGCGGGCTTGGCGGCGGGCGCCATGGGCGTGGTGGTCGCAGCAAATGCCATGCCGGAGGTGCCGACAACGAAGGCGAGGACAACAGGAACGATGATCTTGCGCATAGTAATGTCTCCGTAAAGACGCCGGGACTGGCCCGGAATTGGCTGGTTTACAGATCGCGTCGTGTCGCAGGTCGTATTCGAGATGCCGGCGCGGTCCAAACCTGCGAGTAGGAAGCTAGGACCGGAAAAATGCCTTCTCAAGTTAAAGTAATTTAATTCCGCGCACGAGAAAACAGCCACAAAGTCATGGAGTTAGGCTTATCTTGGGCAGGGCAGTGTCGGCGCCGCGATGATTGCGGCTTATGTTGGCGCATTGCGGCGGATTTGGCGCTAAGAGGCCTGTTTCCAGGCTTGGTATGCGAGGTCCCGCAGCATCAGGGATTCTTCCCAGCGGTCGGTGAGGTCTTCGCCATCCGCCCCGGAAATGGCGTAGGGCTGCGGCCCCAACTCGCACACGAAGGTAAGCTCGGCATCGGCCGCCGCGCGGCCGCGCCAGTCGGCGAAGCCAGCCGCCCACCAGGACACGAATTGATCGACCCAGGGCCAGTGCTGGTGATAGGCCAGCGGCAGTTGCACCTGGCCGCTGCCGGCGATGCGGCCATGAAAGGCCCAGGCATGGGCAAGCACGGTCAGCATCTGCTGATTGGCCACGGGGTCGATCGGCAGCTCCATCTCGCGCGCCACCACGTAATGAGAAAGGTCGGCCAGGAGGCGAAAATCGGGATGCCGGTCGAGCAGTTCCAGGGTGAACAGCAGATCATTGGTCAGCCGGCCGCGATGGGTTTCGATATAGACGGGGACATCGGCCTGATCGATAAGCCGCTGGATGGCCCCGATCAACCGCGAGGCTTCATCCAGGGTGCGCGGCAGCATCCTCAATTGCAGGTTGAGGTGATGCAGCCGGAAGCGGCTTGCACGGTCCAGCGCCGTTTCCACGTCGGCCAGGCTGGTGGGGATGCACAATCCCTCAAGGACCAAGCCCTCCGCAGTGGCGAGGGCGGCAGCGCGGCTTGCCGTTTCGTCGTCTTCCCACATCGTGCCGAAGCCATCGAACCCGGCCGCCTTGATGCGTGCGACATTGTCTTCGAGCGAGCGGTGGGCCGGGGCGCCGCGCAGGTTCTGCATGGCCCAGAGGGACTGAAGCACGAGGAGTTTCTGCATTGTTCAGCCAATCCGCGTTGCCATGCCGATCGAGGCGGGCATGACGGGTTCAAAACCATATTTGGCATAGAGGTGGCGCGCGTCGCCGTCGGCGATCAGACTGACATAGGCGGTGGCCGGAGCATGCTGGCGCAGATGCTGCATCAGCGCCGCCATGATCTGCTTGCCGAGGCCCTTGCCCTGATGGGCGGGCTCCACGGCGATGTCGACGATCTGGAAAGCGGTGCCGCCATCGCCGATGACGCGACCCATGCCCACCACGGCGCCGCCGTGGCGGATGATAACGGCGAACCAGCTATTGGGCAGGCCGGTCGCTGCAGCTTCCTGCGACTTGCCGCTGAGGCCCGCGACTTCGCGCAGGCGCCGGTAATCGGCAATGCTGGGCGTTTCGGCGGCGAGGACGTAGTCGGACACGGGTCAGATCCGTTGCATCAGGCGAGTGAACATCAGCAGGCCCTCGGGCCAGGGGCCGTGGCCGGAGGCGACGTTGATGTGCCCGACTTCGCCGGCCTGGTGGAAATCGGAACCCCAGCAGGTGGCGAATTCGACGGCGCGGTCGATGCTGCAGAGGGGATCATTGCTGGAGGCGACCAGCAGGGACGGGAAGGGCAGCGGATCGCGCGGGATGGGGCGGAAGGGATAGGTCTCTTCCGGCGCGTCGGGGCTGAGCTCGATATCGGGCGGCGCGACGAGAAAGGCGCCGCGCACATTGGAATCGATCAGCCGGCTCGCCGTATGGGCTACAGCGATGCAGGAGAGCGAATGGGCGATCAGCACGACGGGGCGGGTGGCAAGCAGGATGGCCTGCTCGATAGTGGACACCCAATCGTCGAGATCCGGCTCGTCCCAATCGGCCTGCTCGACAATGGCGGCATTGGACATGCGCTCGGCCCAGCGCAATTGCCAATGGCCGGGGCTGGAGCCGCCAAGGCCAGGCAGAATGAGGATGTCGGCTTCCGATATCTTCATGAGCGGTGGGTCCTGTCACGATAGAAGGCAGCATCGGTCTGAGTGAGGCCGATCTTTTTGTAAAAGCCCTCGGCGCCTGGCAGCGAGAGCAGTGCGATGGTCACGCCCGGCCCGAGGATTTCGGCCGCCTTGTCCATCAGCGTGCCACCGATGCCCTTGCCCTGATAGCTCTCGACCACAGCCAGATCGGCGCAATAGCAGACCCAGTTCCAGTCTGTCATGCCGCGGAACAGCCCCACCAGCGTTCCATTGGTGTCACGCGCCGTGACGACGATGTTGGAGCTGTCGAGATAGGCCTGCACCCGCTCGGTATTGCTCAGCGGCCGGGTTGGTCCCAGCGCCGACTGGCCGACACAGGCAATGTATTCCTCGGCGGTCAGGCCGGTTTCCTGGGCGCAGATAATGCTCATTTGAAGACCCGGCGGAAAATCGTATCGACATGCTTGAGATGGTAGGCATCGTCGAACATGGCGTCGATTTGTGCGTCGCTCAGGCTAACTTCGGGGTCGGCCTTGAGGTTCTTGGCGAACTGGCCGGCGCGATCGCCGCGCATTTCCCATACCTTCATGGCATTGCGCTGCACGGCGGCATAGCTGTCCTCGCGGGAATAGCCGGCCTGGGTGAGGGCGAGCAGGACGCGCTGGGAATTGTGCAGGCCGCCGAGCAGATCGAGGTTTTTGCGCATGTTCTCGGGATAGACGACCAGCTTGTCGATGACATTGGTCAACCGGGCCAGGGCGAAATCGAGCGTGATCGTGCCGTCGGGGGCGATCATGCGTTCGACCGAGGAATGCGAAATATCGCGCTCGTGCCAGAGGGCGACGTTTTCCAGCGCCGGGGTGACCATGCCGCGCACGAGACGGGCGAGGCCCGTGAGGTTTTCGGTGAGCACCGGGTTGCGCTTGTGCGGCATGGCCGAGCTGCCCTTCTGGCCGGGGGAGAAGAATTCCTCGGCTTCGAGCACTTCGGTGCGCTGCAGGTGGCGGATCTCGATGGCAACGCGCTCGATGGAGCTGGCGACGACGCCCAGCGTAGCGAAGAACATGGCGTGGCGATCGCGCGGGATGACCTGGGTGGACACCGGCTCGATGGCAAGGCCCAGCTTTTCGGCAACATATTCTTCGACCTGCGGGTCGATATTGGCGAAGCTGCCAATGGCGCCGGAAATGGCGGCGGTCGCGATTTCCGCGCGAGCGGCGACGAGGCGTGCCCGGTTGCGGGTGAATTCGGCATAGGCCTCGGCCAGCTTGACGCCGAACGTGGTCGGCTCGGCATGAATGCCGTGGCTGCGGCCGATGGTGATGGTGTCCTTGTGCTCATAGGCGCGACGCTTGAGCGCGGCGAGCAGGGCATCACAATCGGCAATCAGGATATTGGCGGCGCGGGCCATCTGCACCGACAGGGTGGTGTCCAGAATGTCGGAGCTGGTCATGCCCTGGTGCACGAAACGGGCATCGGGGCCGACGATTTCGCTCAAATGCGTGAGGAAGGCGATGACGTCGTGCTTGGTGGTGCGCTCGATTTCGTCGATCCGCTCGACATCAAAGCCATAGTCACCCAGCTCCGCCTTGCGGGCATTCATCACGTCCCAAATTTTCTGGGCGGATTCCTTGGGGACGACGCCCAGTTCGGCCAGCTTGGTGGTGGCGTGCGCCTCGATTTCAAACCAGATGGCGAAGCGGTTTTCGGCCGACCAATTGGCAACCATTTCGGGACGGGAATAGCGCGGAATCATGGGCTTAGGCCTTCGCGTTCAGAATTTGAATCAGTGTGTGGCGGCGGCGCGGAGCGCAGCAATGCGGGCGGCATAGGTGGCCGGGTCATTGCCGGCAAAGATGGAGGAGCCGGCGACGAAGACATTGGCGCCGGCGCGGGCGATCTCGCCGATATTGTCCACGGTCACGCCGCCATCGACTTCCAGATCAATGGGGCGGGCCCCGATCAGGGCATTTGCCTGGCGCACCTTGTCCAGCGTGGCCGGAATGAAAGTCTGGCCGCCAAAGCCGGGATTGATGGTCATGACGAGCAGCAGGTCGATATCGTCGAGCACGTGCTCGATCGCCGATAGCGGGGTGGCCGGATTGATCGCGACACCAGCGCGCTTGCCCTCGGCCTTGATGGCTTGGAGGGAGCGATGCAGATGCGGGCCGGCTTCAGCATGCACGGTAATGCTATCGGCGCCGGCCTTGGCGAAGGCGGCGATATAAGGATCGGCCGGCGCAATCATCAAATGGGTATCGAAGGGCTTGGCCGTATAGCTGCGGACCGCCGCCATGACCGGCATGCCAAAGGTGATATTGGGCACGAAATGGCCGTCCATCACATCGACATGGATGTAATCGGCATCGGCCTGGTCGATAGCTTCGATCTCGGCGCCCAAGCGTGCGAAATCGGCCGACAGAATCGATGGCGCAATGCGGATGGGTCGGGTGGTCATGGGTGGGCACCTCGGCCGGACAGGGATGAGGTTGCTATAGGGCGCGCGCGAACGGGGGGCAAGGGGAGGGGCTCTCCGTCCACCGAACGGAAAGCCTTATTCTGTCGGACAACTGCGTGTCCGGGGTACTGGCTTACTTCAGGTTCTCGGCAAAGAAATCAGCGAACGAACTCTCGACCAGCGCTGATACATCCGGCTGGTCGCTGTAAAAGCCGTAGCCGTGGTCAGCCTCGGGGACGAGCACGATGCTGGCCTTGGGATAGGCAGCAACCACGGCTTCGTTGACCGCAGCTGGAACCACCACGTCCTTGTCGCCGTGCACGACCAGCATGGGACCTTTATAGGCGCCGATGGCGTCCAATGGCTTGGAGGCGATCAGTTCGTCAAACCACGTCTTGCTGAGCTTTTGCTCCTGCCCATACTGGGTGGTGTAGTCGGCATAGCCCTTGTCGGTCGAGGCCTCGGCATAGAGGCGCGCATATTCCTCCGGGCCGCCGAAGAAGCCCTGCAGCAGCTCTTCGCCCCAATTGGCGGAGGGTGCCAGCAGCCCCACGGCCTTGTAGGGATTGTCTGGCGAGCCGGCGATAGTCAGCGCGATACGGCCGCCCATGCTGTAGCCCAAAATCCCGAGCCTGCCGGCATCTACGGGGTAGTTCTCGAGCATATAGGCAAGGCTGGCATTGGAGTCCGAGATCATATTGGACAGGTAGCCCTCGGTGAAAGATTCCTTGCTGTCGCCGCTGCCGGGGAAATCCATGCGGATGGTCAGGATGCCGGCATCGGCCAGGGCCTTGGCGAGACGGGCAAAGCCGCCGCCTTCCTGCCGGCCGCCACCGTGGCCGTGATTCATTACCACTGCTGGAAAAGGGCCGTCGCCATCGGGAATGACCACCGTGGCCGGAACAGCGCGAGCGCCGTTCATCACCGTGATATCTGTGCTGGTTTCGGCCCGGGCGGCGGAACCGGCGGAGAGGGAAAGCGAGGCGGCTACCAGGATCGTCATTGCGGCTTTCACGGCTTGCATATTATTGGTTGTTCCCTTTGAAACTCTTGGCAAAATCCCACTCGCTGAGGAAGAGTGGTCCTTCGCGTGCGCTTGTCAACAGCGCGCCCCCGGTCACGGATGATCTGCTCACCCCCGCCGCCATCCGCTTCACAAACCGGCGATGCGGCGAAGCCGCGCATTGCTTTGCAAACACTTCGGGTTAGAAACAGCGCACAAAAGGAGCGTCGGTTGGAATTTTCATTGCCCATGGTGTTCGGCGCCGGCGTGCTGAGCTTTCTCAGCCCCTGCGTGCTGCCGCTGGTGCCGCCCTATCTCACCTATATGAGCGGGGCGAGTTTTGACCAATTGCGGGCCGATGGGACCGGTGCGGCCGCGTTGCAGCGGCGGGTGGCTTTCACCTCGCTGTTCTTCATCCTGGGCTTTGCGGTGGTGTTCGTGCTGTTGGGCGCGACGGCCACGGTATTCGGGCAGGCGTTCCGGCAGGCGCTGCCGATTCTGACGCCGGTCGCTGGCATCATGATCATCGCCATGGGGCTGCATTTCATCGGCGTCTATCGTATTGGCCTGTTGGATCGGCAGGTCCGACACAACGGGCCGGGCGTGGCGAGCGGGCCGCTGGGCGGGTTTTTGCTGGGGCTGGCCTTCGCCATTGGCTGGACGCCCTGCATCGGGCCGGTGCTAGCGGCGGTGTTGTCGGTGGCGGCGAGCAAGAGCACGGCGCTCGAAGGGGCCTCGCTGCTGGGGCTTTATTCGCTAGGGCTGGGCGTGCCGTTCTTCCTGGCCGGCATTGCCATCGGGCCGTTCCTGACCTTCTTCAACAGCTTCAAGCGCCATCTGCATACGGTGGAGCGGGTGATGGGCGTGTTGCTGGTGATTACCGGCGTTTTGTTCCTCACCGGCAATTTCACCCGGCTGTCCTACTGGTTCCTCGAGACATTCCCCGTGCTGGCCAATTTCGGCTGACAGTAATCTCCGCTTAACCGCATGACGCGGCTTTTGCCGCTACGGTGTTTTGCTAGGCTCTTGTTTAGCTCTGATTCATTGTCCCAATGCAAAGTGCTGCCGGAGATTGCAGGGGGCGGGAACTGATACTCAACGCGGCACTATCGGCGCTGCCGGAAACGGCATCGGACACACCTACCGCATCCGGCTTTGCCGTGGCGGGGCTTGATCTGTCGCGCGCGGATATCGCCGCCAGTGTCAGCCATGACATTGAGGCGGTCGAAACCGTGTGGCGGGCCCTGTCGGCCAACGGCATCGAATCGCCGGGCCAGAGCTACGATTTCATCCGCCTGTGGATCAGGGACCGCCGCATTGCGCCGGCGGATCAACGCTTCGTCGTCGGCACGCTGGATGGCCAGCCCGTGGCGCTGCTGCCGCTGCACCGCAAGACGGTGCGCGGCGTGCCGGTCTTTACCTGGTTTCCCGGCGCCCATGCCGGTTGCTATGCGCCCGTGGCCGATATCCAAAAGCTGGCGGCTCTGGGCCCTGCGGGGCGTGCCGCGCTCTGGCAGGCGATGATCGGCCAGTTGAGCGGCGCCGACCTGGTCTATCTGCGCTCGATTCCCATCGAAGTGGATGGCGAGGCCGGCCTGTTTGATGAACTGGGATCGACCCTCACCGTCGAAACGCTCTACCGTTCGCAATATTCCAGCTGGGAAGAATGCGACAAGCTGCAGCGCAGCAAATCGCGCCGCAAGCATGACCGGCAGCAGGGCGACCGGCTGGCCGCCATGGGCGAGGTCGGGTTCGAAGAAATCCGCAATGGCGGCGATATGCGCCAGGCCATCGAAACCATGTTCGTGCAGCGTGCCGCCCGTTTCAAGGTCATGGGCGTGCGCGATCCTTTCGTGCATGACCGGCTGACCGATTTTTATCACGCCATGGCGGCGCAAGGCTCGGGCGTAGATGTGCGGCTGCATGTGCTGCGGCTCAACGATGCCATCGTGGCGGTGCGCTACAACGTGGTCCACAACGATCGCATGTTCTGCCTGATCTCCTCGATGAGCGACGATCCGGCCATCCAGAACGGCTCGCCGGGCAAGCAATGCCTGTTGCGGGTGATGCAGACCGTGTTCGACCAGGGCATGCGCGTGTTCGACATGGGCAGCGGCTTTACCGACGAGAAGCGGCATTGGTGCAATGTGCAGACGCCGCTGCGCCAGCACTATATCGGGCTCAATGCGCGGGGCACCCAGATCGTGGGGCTGCACCAGACCTTCCAGAAGGCGCGGGCCAGTATCAAGGCCAATAAGCAGCTCAAATCCGCAGTGCGCAATATCCAGGCGCTGGTGTACCGGCTAAGCGGCCGCAAGACCGCCGAGACGCCCGAAAAATCAGATTAGCTTGAGGCCGCGCAGCGAGGTGTGCCCGGCCTTGCCGATGATCAGGTGATCATGCAGCGTGATGCCGAGCGGCTTGGCGATATCGGCGATTTCCTTGGTCATCCGCACATCGGCGGAGGAGGGCGCGGGGTCGCCCGAGGGGTGATTATGCACTAGGATCAGCGCGGTCGCCGATAGCTCGAGCGTGCGCTTGATCACTTCGCGCGGATAGACCGGGGTGTGATCCACCGTGCCGGTCTGTTGCACCTCGTCGGCGATCAGCCGGTTCTTCTTGTCCAGAAACAGAATGCGGAACTGTTCGATGGTTTCGTAGGCCATCTGGCTGTTGCAATAGTCGATCAGCTGCGACCAGGAGCTCAGGATCGGTTTTTCAGTGGCGATACGGTCGCGGCCGAAGCGGGCAGCCACGGCCTGGATGACCTTGATATGGGCAACGGACGTGGCGCCCAGCCCATCGATTTTTTCCAAGCGCGCCTGGCTGGCATTGAACACCCCGGAAAAGGTGCCGAATTCGCGCAGCAGCGTCTTGGCCAGCGCCTTGGTGTCGCGGCGCGGCACGACGAGCTGTAGGATCAGCTCGAGCAATTCGTAATCTTCCAGCGCGTCGCCGCCCACCTTGAGAAAGCGTTCCCGGACCCGCTGGCGGTGGCCGGCGTGATCATCAATGGGCGAGGGGGCGGGAAACGAGGCTTCCGAGAGTTCGTCCGGCCGATCGCTCATCAGGCGGCCCGCGCAGCGAGCGGATTGAACAGCCCACCGGGGGAGAGCGTAAAAATCTCGCAGCCGGTTTCGGTAATGCCGATGGAGTGCTCGGCCTGCGAGGACAAGGTGCGGTCACGGGTCACCGCGGTCCAGCCATCGGACAGGATTTTGACGTGCGGGCGGCCCAGATTGATCATCGGCTCGATGGTGAAGATCATGCCCGGCCTGAGCGGCACGCCTGTGCCGGGCACGCCGAAATGCAGAATATTGGGCTCGTCATGGAACAGGCGCCCCACGCCATGACCGACGAAATCGCGCACCACGCTCATGCGCTCGCCCTCCGCCACCGCCTGGATGGCAGCGCCGATATCGCCGGTGGTATTGCCCGGCTTGGCGGCGGCGATCCCGGCCTCAAGCCCCTCATAGGTAACCTCGATCAGCCGCTCCGCCTTGCGGGAAATTTCGCCCACCGGATACATGCGGCTGGAATCGCCATACCAGCCGTCGACGATCAGCGTCAGGTCGATATTGACGATATCGCCCTCCCGCAGCGGCCGCTCGTCGGGAATGCCGTGGCACACGACATGGTTGATCGAGGTGCAGAGCGAGTGGCGATAGCCCTTGTAGAAAATGGTGGCCGGAATGGCGCCATTGTCACGGGCGAATTCATAAGCCACCCGATCGATGGTGGAGGTGGGCACGCCCGCCTCGACATAATCGACCAGGATATCGAGCGCCTGCGCCGTCAGCTGCCCCGCCTTGCGCATGCCGATAAAGCCTTCCTCGCCATGCAGCGGGATGACGCCGGCAGTGCGGCGGGCTTTGGAACTGGCATCGACATAGGTGGTCATCTAGAACTCCGCGGGAAACGCCATAAACTTAGTCGCTCGTTTTGCCGATGGGAAGGGCGACACACTTGCTTGACGCGGTTATCGGGGGCGGGCATTGCTGGCTGACAGCAAGTCACGGATTCAAGCGATGTCGAGCCCTGCCAGCATTACCGCCGCGCTGATCGTTATCGGCGATGAAATTCTCTCGGGACGCACCAAGGACGTCAATATCGGCGCCACCGCCGATTTCTGCACGGATCTGGGGATCGAGCTCAAGGAAGTCCGCGTCGTCAGCGACGAGACCGACGATATTATCGACGCCGTCAACGCGTTGCGCGCCCGCTACACCTATGTGTTCACCACCGGCGGCATCGGCCCGACGCATGACGACATTACCGCCGACGCGGTCGCCAAGGCGTTTGGCGTGGCCCTGCCGATCAATCCGCAGGCGCGCGCCATGCTCGAAGCGCGCTGGAAAGAGACTGGCACAGAGGTCAACGAGGCCCGGCTGCGCATGGCCCGCATTCCCGAAGGCGCCGACCTGATCGTCAATTCAGTCAGCGCTGCCCCAGGTTTCCGCATCGGCAATGTGCATGTCATGGCCGGCGTGCCGATCATCATGCGCGCCATGCTTGAAGCACTGGCGCCGACCCTGCAGGGTGGCAAGAAAGTGCTCTCGATGACCGTCAAGGCGGCGGTGGGCGAGGGGACTGTCGGCGGCCCATTGGGCGAATTGCAGGCGCAATATCCGGACGTCAAAATGGGCAGCTATCCCCAGATGGGCAAGGATCGGGTCATGACCGAGCTGGTGCTGCGCTCGTCCGATCTGGCGCGGCTGGAAGAGGCGACCGCCAAGGTGCGCGCCATGGTGGATGCCGCCCATGCCAAGGCCGGCGTTACGCCACCTGAGGATTAAGCTTCCGGCGCAATAGCGCAGGGCCTGCGCTTTTGCTAAGACGCCAAATTCAATTATTCGGACGCCACGGCGCCGGCGCAGGAGAGATCGAGTGAACAATCCGAACGAAAAGTCCTTCCCGGTCAGCTGGGATCAGTTTCATCGTGATAGCCGGGCGCTGGCCTGGCGGCTGGCGGGCATCGGATCGTTCGACGCCATCGTGGCGATTGCCCGCGGCGGGCTGGTGCCGGCGGCCATCGTGGCGCGCGAACTCAATATCCGCACCGTCGAGACCGTGGCCGTCAAGAGCTACGATCACCAGAGCCAGAGCGGCATCAAGGTGCTCAAGGAAATCAGCGCCCCCGTGCTCGAGCTGGCCCGCAACGGCGCCAAGATCCTGATTGTCGACGATCTGGTCGACACCGGCTCCACCGCCCGCGTAGTCCGCGAAATGCTACCCGGCGCCCACTTCGCCACCGTCTACGCCAAGCCCAAGGGCCGCGAACTGGTCGACACCTTCATCACCGAAGTGAGCCAGGACACCTGGATTTTCTTCCCCTGGGATCTGGACGTGGCTTATGCGGCGCCGATCAGCGGCGGGACGGACTGAGGGGCGGCCGCAGACTGGGCTTTCGGTTGTTGCCTGTGCATTCGGATCATTGACACCTTGAGGCTGCATTGATCATCATCAAACGATGATCAATGCGGTACATTGCGATGGCTGTTGAGCAAGGTATCGCGGGCTTGGCGCCTGCGCTCGCTCCATCACCAAAACTCCATAACTGGGTCATCGAGCCGCGAGAATACGAGCGCCAAAAGCAAAGGCGGGGGAGGCGGTACGCCTACGATACCGTCACTCCCGGTCGCACTGCGCTGGTCGTGATTGATATGGTCCCCTTTTTTGTTGCGGAAAGCGGCTATTGCAGGGGCATTGTGCCAAATATCGTCCGTCTCGCCGATGCGCTGCGCCTATCTGGCGGGACCGTTGCCTGGGTTGTTCCGAGTGCGGATCAGCCCAACCCGAACCTCGCGCGGGAATTTTTTGGTGCAGATATAGCGGAGCTATTCAGGACATCCGGCGGCTCCGGCCCGATATCGGACCGGGTGTGGCCCGGCCTTTCTCCACGGGAGGAAGACCTATATTTCGAGAAATCCGCCTATAGCGCGTTTTTCCCTGGAGCTTCGGAATTGCCTGCCGCTCTTCGGGCTCGCAGCATCGACACCGTTTTCATCGCTGGAACCGTAACGAATATCTGTTGCGAGTCGTCGGCCCGAGACGCCCATGCCAGTGGGTTCCGGGTAGTCTTCATAGCTGACGGAACGGCCGCGCGGCGAGATCAGGACCACAACGCCGCGCTTCACAATATATATCGCAGCTTCGGCGATGTACGGTCGACCGAGGACGCCGCCGGCCTTTTATCCTCATGAAATAGTCTGGTGCGCACGGCGGGAATCCAATCTGGTCGCTCGACTTGCGCGTTGCCGGTCGGCGATGGCTCCGGCGATTGAGGCCACTCCTTGGCCGTGGGACGGCTGCTACGGGCCGCTACCGAAGCCACCTGACGAAATAGTCGGCAGCACTTCGGCGCGCTGCTATGGCTCGCGCCTGCGCCGGCGGTTGACAATTTTGTTCATTTTATGTTCTGGCTTCGTCCTGTTCGCCTGAGGGAAAAACCGATGTTCCAGAAACTTGAATGTGTATGCATTCACACAAACGATATCTCCGCCTCTTTGCATTTCTATAGCTCGGTGGGGCTAACGGAAGCGTGGCGTATTAACCGGGTTTCTCAATCCGGCACTCCATGCAGCCTGATCGGCATGAAGTTTCCGTCTGCCGGCAGCTCGGAACTCGTTCTCAGCGACAGTCCCGATGTGAAGCTTACAGAGGTCGAGATATATGTCGGCGATGTGCTGGCCGCCTACGAAAGCCTCAAGTCTCAACCATCTATCGAATGGATTCGCACGCCTTTCGCCACCGAATCCGGACATATCGCTGTCATGGTAGCACCAGACAAAAATGTCTTTGTACTCGTCGGAAAATAGTCGTTGTGCAGGTCTTGCGGGACCGCAGGCGCTTAAGTTGGGGTGGAAAACGAACTGGTAGGTCTTGGTGCAGACGAAGTCTAAGCTGCCTCCTGCAACTTACGGCCCGTGACGTAAGGCATTTGTCGGTTTAACGATTTGCCTTGATGCTAGACACCTGAGCAAGACCGCTCCCACATCAAAGGATGTCCAGATGAAGCTGGCAATCTCATTGGCGACCATTGTCGCCTTAACCCAATCTTCCTTTGCAGAAGAGTGCTGGATGGGTCAGGAAAGTCAGATGACCGCCGTCAGTTGGTCAGCTGTCCAAAACGAACAGGGCTGGACCGAAATCACCATCGAGATCAGAAATAATTTCGACAAGGACATCAAAAGTTCGATCGCACGGGCAGTTTTCAGCTCCGAGAACGGTCCGTTGGACGAGGCTGGCGCCCCTATCTTTCCTCAGCAAATTGCCGCGGGGCAAACTCGGACGATAAAAGTGTCGACCGATGCTGCGCATTACAAAACTCTGATTGGCGCGACGGAGGGAAACGTCCAGCTTCAGATTTGCGCCCAAATTGTTGGTTTTGACGACGGCACAGACGAGCGCTTCGTATCACCTCGTAGCGGACAGTAGGCTGAGCGTAGTAGTTCGCGTCGCACAGCATCAGGACGACGATCTTCGGCCGCGGACGCCCGATATGGCGTCGAAATTGGCCATTACAAAAACTTATCCCCGCCCCCAAACCCCTATGTCACTATACC